>REBY01000109.1 GCA_007692485.1 Pseudomonadaceae bacterium
ATCGCAGCGTGCGCTTGCATAATGATATCCGCGCGATTGAGCGTGGTCAGATTGGCCGCATCAACCGGGGTATCGAGCAGTTGCGCCTGGATCGCCGTTCACTTGACCTGCGTGAGGTTGAAGGTGCGGAGCGTGAGCAGGCCGAAGCGAGGATTGCCGCAGAGGCCGCACGGCTCGACGATGAGTATGAAGTCTTGCGTGCCGAGTTGGATGAGCTCTATGCCAGCACCCAGCGCGACACCCTACGCATGCGCATGAACGATGGCAACGAGCTGGAGATCAGCCTGGCGCATATCGTTCGCGTCTCGGCGCCCAATGCCATGAGTGTTCCGGCCAAGCTGGGTCAATACTTTGTGCGCCTGGGCGAGTTTCTGACCCATGATCCGCGTGAGGCCAATACTGAAGGCGGGATCTTCCCGGCCATCTTCGGCACCATCACCATGGTCTTTGTGATGACCCTGATTGTGACGCCTTTCGGTATCTTCGCCGCTATCTATCTGCGCGAATATGCCAAGCAAGGCACCATGACGCGGATCATCCGTATCTCGGTGTATAACCTCGCGGGGGTGCCGTCGATTGTCTACGGCGTATTCGGCCTGGGCTTCTTTGTCTACTTCCTCGGTGGCAGCATTGATCGCATGTTCTACGAGGCCTCCCTACCGGCACCAACCTTTGGTACCCCGGGCTTGTTCTGGGCCTCACTGACCCTGGCGCTGCTGACCCTGCCGATTGTGATCGTGTCGACCGAAGAGGGTCTGGCGCGGATACCCAGCACCATTCGCCAGGGCAGTCTGGCGCTGGGTGCGACCAAGGCGGAAACTCTGTGGAAGGTTATTGTGCCGCTGGCCACGCCGGCCATGATGACCGGGATGATTCTGGCCATTGCTCGCGCCGCCGGCGAAGTGGCGCCGCTGATGCTGGTCGGGGTGGTCAAGCTGGCGCCGACCCTGCCGATTGACGGCGAGTTTCCCTTTATTCACCTGGAACGCAAGATCATGCACCTGGGCTTCCATATCTATGACGTCGGCTTCCAGAGCCCGAACGTCGAGGCGGCAAGGCCTCTGGTGTATGCCACTGCGCTGGTACTGGTACTGCTGATTGTAGTGCTCAACCTGACCGCGATTTCCATCCGCAACCACTTGCGTGAACGCTACCGCAGTGCTTCCGATTAAGCGCAGACGACAGGAATTAACGAGATGACTAACGAGACTCAAGGCATGAACACACAGGCTAATAACCCGGATGCGAGCAAGATCTCTTTTTCCGCCAGCGATGCGCTAGCGCACAGAGAGCAGCACCTGCATCTGGCGGACGAAAAGATCAAGATTGCGGTCAACAACCTGGAGCTGTACTACGGTAATGACAAGGCATTGAATGGCATTGATCTGCGCATTCCGGAAAAAAAGGTCACCGCTTTTATCGGCCCGTCCGGCTGCGGTAAATCGACCTTGCTGCGCTGCTTCAACCGCATGAACGATTTGGTGGATATCTGCCGCATTACCGGTGAAATCATCATGGATGGCAACAATATCTATGATCGTGGTGTCGATGTGGCGGAATTGCGTCGCAGCGTGGGCATGGTGTTCCAGAAGCCCAACCCCTTCCCCAAATCAATCTACGAGAACGTGGCTTACGGTTTGCGCTTGCAGGGCGTCAATGCCAAGCGCGATCTGGATGAAGTGGTCGAGCGCTCATTGCGCGCCGCCGCTTTGTGGGATGAGGTCAAGGATCGTCTGAACGACAATGCCTTCGGCATGTCCGGCGGTCAGCAGCAGCGCCTGGTGATTGCCCGTGCCATCGCCATCGAACCGGAAGTGATTCTGCTCGACGAGCCGGCCTCGGCCCTCGATCCGATCTCGACGTTGAAAATCGAAGAGCTGATCAACGAACTGAAGAATGATTACACCATCGTCATTGTGACGCACAACATGCAGCAGGCGGCGCGGGTCTCCGACTACACCGCCTTCATGTATATGGGTGACCTGATCGAGTATGGCGACACCAATACGCTGTTCACCAACCCGAGTAAGAAGCAGACTGAAGACTACATTACCGGCCGCTACGGCTGATCCCGAGGGGGAATGCACGATGAACAAGGAAACTGAAGGTTTCAGCCACCATATTTCCCAGCAGTTCAACGCCGAACTCGAGGAAATCCGTACCCTGTTGCTGGAAATGGGTGGCCTGGTGGAAAAGCAGATCAATGACGCGGTCAATGCGCTGGTCAGTGGTGACGGTGAACTGGCGGAAAAAGTGCGTGACAGCGATCAGGCGGTCAATCGCATGGAGCTGCAGATCGATGATGAGTGCTTGCGCATTCTGGCCCGTCGTCAACCGGCAGCCAGCGACCTGCGTCTGGTGATGAGCATCAACAAGATTATTGTTGATCTTGAGCGGATCGGTGATGAGGCCTCAAAAATCGCCAAGCGCGCGTTGCAACTGGTTGATGAAGGCCAGGCGCCACGGGGTTACGTTGAATGCCGGCATATTGGTGCCCATGTACGCAAGATGGTTCAGGATTCACTGGACGCCTTTGCCCGTCTGGATAGTGATCAGGCTTTTGCTGTCGCGCGCGAAGACAAAATCGTTGACCAGGAATACAAAACGGCCATGCGTGAGCTGGTCACTTACATGATGGAAGACCCACGCTCGATTGGACGCGTACTCAATGTGCTTTGGGTGCTGCGTTCGCTGGAGCGCGTCGGTGACCATGCGCGCAATATTGCCGAGCAGGTGATTTATCTGGTGATTGGTCGTGACGTGCGTTACCAGGGCCTGAAGCAGATGGAAGCGACCCTTCAGGACGACCATGACAAGGGTAGCCAGGCCTGATCGGCGACCCGGTTTTGGGCAATAAAAAACCCCGCACCAGCTCGCTAGTGCGGGGTTCTTGCTGATACCAGGCTACAACTCAGCGGGTCATGATCCACTCAGCGAGGATCTTGGCTTGCTCTTCACTGACGTTAGCGTTGGCCGGCATGGGGATCTGACCCCAGTTGCCAGAGGCGCCGTTCTTGATGCGGTCAGCCAGCATGTCAACAACGCCATCTTCATCGGCATAGCGCTCTTGCACCGCAGCCATGCCGGGGCCGACGCGCTGTGCATCATCCAGGGCGTGACAAGCCATACAGGCCTTGCTGTTGAACAGCTGCTCGGGATCGTCAGCCATTACGGCCGGAGCGGCCATCAGGGCAGCCAGCGATACTGCAGAAATCAGGGTTTTCATCATGGTTAATCCTCAAGGCATTTAATCGGACGCGCAGTGCACTGTGGTCAGCGCTTATCAGCTTTAAGAGGCCCAAGATCGGACGTAAGGACCTATTGGTATTGGTCAAACTTTACCGTCTTGATAGGGGAAAGCAAGTGGCCAATTGTCGCAGCAGATGTTACCAGGCATGGACGTAGGCGGTGCTTTTGGGTATGTTGCGGGACACAAATCGGTTCTGTATCCCACTGGGCAGTCGCCCTGAATGATTGCTAGCCACCGCACCGATGACCTTATTCCAACAACGAGCTTTAGCGGAGACAGTATGGACATCACATCATACAGTATGAACTGGCATTATCCGACCTCGGTACGCGTTGGTCCGGGCCGTATTGGCGAACTGGCCAAAGCCTGCAAGCAGTTGGGCATGAAAGCCCCCTTGCTGGTCACTGACCCCGGACTGGCTGCGCTGCCTATGGTTGACGCTGCCATCCAGCAATGCCGTGATGCCGGTCTGCAAGCGGCGGTGTTCAGCAAGGTCAAAGGGAACCCCAGCAGCGAGAACGTGCTGGATGGTGTTGCCGCGCTGAATGCAGGTAACCACGATGGTGTGATTGCCTTTGGTGGTGGCTCGGCCATTGATGCCGCCAAGGCGATTGCTTTGATTGCCAAGCAGGATATTGGACTCTGGGATGCCCTCAAGCCATCGAATGTAGACGCCAGCAAGATGTTGCCGGTGGTTGCTGTACCAACCACCGCTGGTACTGGCTCGGAAGTGGGTCAGGCCTCGGTCATCAGCGATGAGGAAACCCACGCCAAGCGCATTCTGTTTCACGCCAAGCTGGTACCGGGCATTGTCATCCTTGATCCGGAGCTGACGCTTGGTCTACCGGCCAAGCTGACTGCTGCCACCGGTATGGATGCACTGGCGCATAATCTGGAAGCCTTTTGTGTGCCCTTATTCCACCCGATGGCCGAGGGTATTGCGCTGGAGGGGATGCGCCTGGTCAAAGAGTATCTGCCACGCGCGACCAAGCAAGGCTCGGATATCGATGCGCGGATGCAGATGATGGTGGCATCGACCATGGGTTGCGTGGCTTTCCAGCGCGGCCTGGGTGCCATCCATGCCTTGTCGCACAGTCTGGGTGCTATGTATGACGCGCACCACGGCACGTTGAACGCGATCGTTATGCCCTACGCGCTGCAAACCAACCGTGCGGCAATCGAGCAGGAAATGGAGCGTTCTGCCCGCTATCTGGGGCTGCCCAAGCAGAACTTTGATGGCATGCTGGAGTGGGTGCTGGACCTGCGCCAGGACCTGGATGTACCCCATACCCTGGCTGACATCGGTCTTGACGATGCCCAGGCAGAGAAACTGGGTGCCATGTCGATCAAGGACCCGGCCGCCGGAACCAACCCGATCAAGCTGGACGCTGGGCAATACCAGCAGCTGTTCCTGAATGCGCTGCAGGGCAAACTCTGAACGAGAGCTGAAGGCAGACAAAACCCGCCGACTGGCGGGTTTTGTGTTTGTGGTCGCTGCTGCGGTAGCGATTGATGGCAAATTGCAGCAGTTTTTACCGCTGGCGTGCGCTAAGCTAGTAGCTTATCAGCCTTGCCCTGTTGGCATTAGTGGACACCTGTTTTATGGCAAAAGTTAACGTCCTGGTAGTGGACGACGCCCCTTTTATCCGTGACCTGGTCAAGAAGGCCTTGCGTAGCTACTTTCCCGGTTTGCAGATTGAAGAAGCGACCAATGGCCGCAAAGCGCAGCAGCTGCTCAGCCGCGCCAGCTTTGATTTGATTTTGTGTGACTGGGAAATGCCTGAAATGAGCGGTTTGGAGCTGCTCGAGTGGTTCCGCGCCCAGCCGGACAAGGACAAAGTACCCTTTGTCATGGTGACCAGCCGTGGTGACAAGGACAATGTGGTGCAGGCGATCCAGGCTGGGGTATCCGACTATGTCGGTAAACCTTTTACCAATGAACAGCTCATTGCCAAGGTGAAGAAGGCCTTGCATCGGGCCGGTAAGTTGGCTGACTTTCAGCAGCGCAGCGCGACAACCAGCGGTGGCATGGCGAAAGACAGTGTATCGGCTCTGATGGGTGGGCGCCCAGCGGAGGCGTCGCCGTCCAAGGCCGCCGCTCCCGGCTCGGGCGCGGCTACGGGTAGCATGGCCGCGCTGACTGCCGGAAGGGCAGCAAGCCCGCCGCCAGCGGCCGCCGCAGCCAAACCGGCTGCGCCTCCCGCCGCAGCGGTAAAAGGCAGCCAGTCGGTGAGTGGCCAGGCGCAGTTGCGGGTCGCTGGCGAGCAGTTTGCTTGTGTGGTGAAAACCTTGAGTCTGCGTGATGCGCTGGTCGTGGTCCGCCGTGGTGAGCGCCTGCCGCAGGTGTTTGAAAGTGGCGTGCTGGATCTGGAGCAGGATGGCGACAAGTCAGTGGCGCGGATCAATGGCTATATCCATGCCGTGGTGGCGATGGAGCCCAAGGTCGACTGCGAGTGGCTCAAGGTCACGGTCAAGTTCGTCGATCAAGATCCGGAGAAAATGCAGTACCTGTCGCGCTTGATTGCCTCAGGCACCGCGCAGTCGCATTATTCCCCCAGCGCTTGAACATTTGATTCAAGCGTTATCGACCAAGCGTATTTCTGGCAAGTGACAGGTAAAGGTACTGCCCTTGTGCAGGGTGCTGGCAATGCTCAGATGGCCCTGGTGACGCAGCATGACATGCTTGACGATAGCCAGCCCCAAGCCGGTACCGCCGGTATTGCTGTTGCGGCTGGCGTCGACCCGGTAGAAGCGCTCAGTGAGGCGATTGAGATGTTCCGGGGCAATGCCGGCGCCGTTATCACTCACGCTGAGATGCCCGCCGTGCACATCCTCCCACCAGCGAATGATGATCTGTCCGCCGTCCGGGGTATATTTCACCGCATTGAACACCAGGTTGGAAAAGGCGCTGCGCAATTCTGCTTCGACGCCATTAACCCGAGCGCCGCCCTGAATATCCAGACGAATCTGATGCTTGCGTTCGCCAGAAAGATCACTGGCATCCTGATGGATGCTGCGCAGTAAAGGCGAGAGTTTGACGACTTCTTCGGCACGCCCGAGTTCGTCATTTTCCAGCCGTGCCAACAACAGCAAGTCGGTCAGCAGGGCCTGCATGCGTCGCCCTTGCTGCTGCATCTGATCCAGCGCGCGTTTCCAGCGCGGGTTGATGGCATCGACATTGTCGCTCAGAGTTTCCAGGTAACCGACGATCACGGTCAGCGGTGTACGCAGCTCGTGCGAGACGTTGGCGACGAAATCCTTGCGCATCTGCTCAAGATTATGCAGCCGGGTAACATCGCGTACCACCATCAGCCGTTCGCCGCGGCCATAGCGGGTGAGTGAGTACATCAGGCGTACATTGGGGTCGATATGTGACGGGATGTCGAGGCCTTCACGGGAATGATGGGTCAGTTCGAAATAATCGACAAAACGCGGATCACGGATCAGGTTGGTCACATGCTGGCCGGTATCGTCCGGACTGCGCAAGCCAAGTAGGGTCTGCGCTGCCTGGTTCCACCATTCCAGATGCCCGTCGCGGTCGATCATTACCACGGCATCACTCAGCGCGGTGGTTGAACTTTGAATACGGTTGATCACCGACTGCATACGCTTGCGCACGTCTTGCTCACGGCGTCGCATGTTATGCAGGGTATCGAAGACCTCACCCCATAGCCCGGCCGCTTCCGGTACCTGGCTTTTGTAGGGGCTGTTCAGCCAGCGCAGCAGGCGTTGTAACTGGCGAATATGCCAGATCAGGCAAAGCGCGAGAGCCGCAGCCAGACCGAAGCCGACATGCCCTAGCAAGCCGCCCAGCAGGGCGCCGGCCAGGCTGATCTTGAGTAACTGGATTACAGCAGAACGCAATGCACTTTTGGTCACACAGAATCCTGTTGCCAGCGGTAAAAAGAGACTCAGCTTCGCGTCGAGAAGCGATAGCCGGTACCGCGCACAGTTTGTACCAGATGCTCGTATTTGTCGCCCAATGCCTTGCGTAGCCGGCGAATATGCACGTCGACCGTGCGCTCCTCGACATAGACGTTACCGCCCCAAACCTGATCCAGCAGCTGGCTGCGGGTATAGGCACGTTCCTGGTGGGTCATGAAGAATTGCAGCAAACGGTATTCGGTTGGCCCCATCTCGGCTGGCGACTCATCGATAGTGACGCGGTGGCTGATGGGGTCGAGAATCAGCCCATTGACCTCAATCGGCGTTTCGCTGTCGGCCGGCCCGGCCCGGCGCAGCACTGCTTTCAGTCGGGCAACCAGTTCGCGCGGCGAGAAGGGTTTGGTGATGTAGTCATCCGCGCCGACTTCAAGGCCCTGGATCTTGTTGTCTTCCTCACCTTTGGCAGTGAGCATGATGATCGGTAGTTCACTGGTCATTTCGTCACGCTTGAGCCGACGCGCGAGTTCAATGCCGGTGGTGCCGGGCAGCATCCAGTCCAACAGCAGCAGGTCGGGCTGGCGGTCAATGATCAGCGCATGTGCTGTTTGCGCATTGTCAGCTTCCAGGCATTCGTAGCCTGCCATTTCCAGCGCGACCGCAATCATTTCGCGGATCGGGGTTTCGTCATCGACAATCAGAATGGTCTTGCCTGCCATGCGTCTGCGTCCTGTAACCGGGTGTCCCTATACCGCATGATTAGATAACATCAATGTTGCAGTTATATGACAGCCGGGCACAAGCAGTCATTTGCATCGGTTTTAGATCGTCTAGAACGCATAATCCAGGGCAATACCAAGAAACACCACCAGCCCACTCCAATGGTTGGATAAAAAGGCTTGCAGGCAGGCCTGCGGCTCACGCTCGCGTAACAGCCAGTGTTGCCAGGCAAAGGACGCCGCCATGGCGAGCACGCCCAGGTGGAAATACAATCCGAGGTCAAAGCGTGCGCCAATCAGCAGCAGGCAAACCAGCGTCAGGCCTTGTAGCAATCCAATAATCGCGCGGTCAGCTTCACCGAAAATGATGGCAGTGGATTTGACTCCGATCTTCAGGTCATCTTCGCGGTCACACATGGCATATTCAGTGTCATAGGCCACGGTCCACAGCAGGTTGGCGATATAGACCAGCCACAGGGTGACCGGCAGGGCGTTGCTCTGGGCCGCAAAGGCCATGGGGATGGCCCAGGAAAAAGCGGCACCGAGCACAATCTGAGGATAGAAGGTAAAGCGCTTGCAGAATGGATACAGGATAGCCAGAAAAGCCCCGCCCAGCGATAACAAGGCGGTCAGCCAGTTGGTGAACAGCAACAGACTGGCGCTGGCTGCGAGCAGCACGGCAAACAGGATCAGCGCTTCGCGCGGCTGGATTTTACCGGTTGCCAGCGGGCGTGTCTGGGTTCTGCGCACATGGCCATCGATATTGCGGTCGGCATAGTCGTTGATGACACAGCCAGCTGCTCGCATCAGAATTACCCCGAGCACGAAGACCACCAGCAGGTGCCAGTCGGGTACGCCCTCAGCCGCCAGCCACAGGGCCCAGAGGGTTGGCCATAACAGCAGGTAGGTACCAATCGGGCGGTCCAGGCGCATCAGCTGGATAAAGTCGGTGGCGCGCGGATGCACATGGTGCAGGGGTTTGATCAACAGGCCAAGCATGCAGAACCTATAGTGTCGAAGGTGAAGGAGTAACCAGTGGCTGCCAAGCGCTCAAGAATACTTCACACACCAGCAACTGCAAGCCAGCGCGCTGGAATAGCGAGCGTCTGGCCCAGCAACCTGACTCTTGCTGCCCGGGGGGTAGCCAGTCGGCCGGGTAGCGACTGATCTCCAGCGGCCCGCGTTGAATGTCCGGATGGCTGAATAACAGCTCACCCAGGCTGCGGTTACCCAGCTCATGCAGCGCCAGCCCGGCGGCGGCGACGCTGGCGGGAGTGGCCGCGCTACGGGCGAAAACCCGCGGCTGCCCGGCGGCCCAGAGCAGTACTTCACGAATCCAGAGCGGGCTACTGGCCGGCACCCCGAGTGCAGCAGCTTCATCGGCGCGGGCCGGGGCCTGGGTCTGACTCAGAAGCTCAACGGCAAAATCACCCCGGCCGGCGACTGTCAGGCGCTGGGTCAAGGAGCCCTGATTGGTCAGCCAATCGTACAAGGGGTCAGAGGGGGCTTCGGGGTGATGGTCGGCAGTGAGCCAGTGGGGTTCATTCACGGTCATTGATATCGGGTTGTCGCGGGAAGCCAAGGGTAGCATGCCAGCGGTTGCGCTGCTGCCTGGGCCATCAGGTTACGGTGACACTGGCGCTTGGTCGGGAAAAACCAGCCCGAAGGCCCTGAAGCCGTGGCTGCAGGCTGGCATAAGCGGGCAAGTCATGCCATGCTGAGAATGTTGCTTTGTATGGCCTTGCGGTC
Source organism: Pseudomonadaceae bacterium (assembly GCA_007692485.1). Lineage (GTDB taxonomy): Bacteria > Pseudomonadota > Gammaproteobacteria > Pseudomonadales > Pseudomonadaceae > Halopseudomonas. Next base: position 9,601 of record REBY01000109.1, read on the forward strand.
ATCGGCGGCAACGCACCGTCCGCTCGGCGGTAAAACAACAACAACAGTCATACAAAACGAGGCATTTTCTATGCGTAAACCGGATCTCGCCCAGGCGATTGCCGACAAGGCCGACCTTAACAAGGATCAGGCTAATCGGGTACTCAACGCCGTTCTTGATGAAATTACTCAGGCACTCAGTAAAAAAGACACCGTCACCCTGGTGGGTTTCGGCACCTTCCTCCAACGCCATCGTGGTGCGCGTACCGGCAAGAACCCGCAAACCGGGGCCCCGGTCACCATCAAAGCCAGCAACACCGTCTCTTTCAAACCGGGCAAAAGCCTGAAAGAAGCCGTTAACTGAGCCCTGTGACCGGAGGCCAGCGCGGTCTCCGGTCAACTTTCTTCAGCGTATTCCTGGTGTCGGCGGTTTTGCTTAGCCCCGCTGGTACTGGTTGACCAAGGTTTTCAGTGCATCTTCGGCAGAAATTACCTTGTTCACAGCTGCCATCGCATCCTCTCGTTCGATACCCAAATTCTCCAGCAGCTCATCACTTACCGGCATCCTTGGCCCGCTACCAATCCCGTGCTCCCTGAGCAAGGCTTGCGCCAGATAGACCAGATTGGCATAGCTGGCATGCTCACCGCTGTAGCCAGCACTGTGTTGATGACGTAGCGCGGTTGCCACTTCGGCGGGCATATCCCAGTAGCGCATCAGCCAGCTGCCAATCTGGTCCCGGGTGACTCCAATCAGGTGTTGGTCTATCAGGTGCGGCGGTACATGCGGATTGGCTTCCTGATGCCGGCAGATGGTGCGGAAATAGGGCGGAAAGATGTAGGCCAATACGAGGTAGCCGAAGTTGTGCAGCAGTCCGGCGAGATAGATCAGGCCCAGTTCCGGGCGCTGGGCTTTGGGGATCTGCCGCGCCAGCCCTTCGATGGCGGCGGCGGCATAGATCGCTTGTTTCCAGTAAGGTGTGGTGCGCTCGGCACTATCTGCTGGCAGCTTAAAGGTTTTGCCCAGGGCCAGACCCACAGCCAGGTTGATCACCAGGTCAAAGCCCAGGACCCGGCCTATGGCATCTTCGACTGAGCGGATCTTGCCTGGGGCGGCGTAAAACGGCGAGGCGGCCCAACTGACAACCTGAGCGGCCAGGCTGGGATCGGTTTCGACGATATCGGCCAGATCATCCACGGTGGCATCGGGGCTGACACGCAGTTTCATGACCCGTTGTGCGGTTTCTGGCAGTGGCGGGATTTCAATGGTTTCTTCCAGCCGCTGACGCATGCGCAAAGCGGTGAAATTGCTCATTGCCTGGTGCAGGTCGGCACCATCTTGCTGGGGATCATCCGGCAGTGGCGGAATACTGCTAAGGGGCACCCCGAGATTGGCTGCACTGGCCTTGGCGACCAGTTTTTCCGCGTCACTGCGCTGCAGTTGCAGGCACCAGCCGTCCAGGCCACTGTCCAGCCAGACTTCGTCATGCTGCAGCAGGCTTTGTTCGTAGATACAGGGGGAGCTGAACAAAATGGGCAGAGCCGGCAACTGATTCAGCTGGTGCTTGGCCAGGGTGCGTTGTAACTCGGCATCACGCAGGGGAACCAGGTCACGCCCCAGCAATTCATGCAGGCGCTTGAGATCCAGCAGGTGATCCTTGGGGATCAGTGTCAGTACATTGCCGATATTGTCCGATAGCAGGCAGGCCTGTACTTGCCGAGACGCCGGCCCGGCATGCTGCTGCAGACGCAGCTGGTAGGCGATATCTTGATCCTGGAGAAGTTTTTCGATCAGTTGTGGCAGGGTGGTCGGGCTTGCATCCCGTGGCAGGGTATTCATGGCGCATCCTTGTCACTGCGGGCTGCAGGAAGGCCGCAGTGGAGACTATTATTGGTGATTACTTGGGAAGATATTAGCATGCTGCTACTTGGGCTGCTGATATCGTCGTTCAGACCTGAGCAAATTGCTGACCGGCGGCCAGCCAGCGATCAATCAGCGGTTGTACGATCTGAGGATGCGATTCCTGCAGTTGGCGGGCTGCCTGTTGCACCGCTGGCAGCAGATCGGCATCGCGTTGCAAGTCGGCAATGCGAAATTGCACCAGGCCGGTCTGGCGGGTACCCAGTACCTCACCGGGGCCGCGTAAAGCCAGGTCACGTTCGGCAATGACAAAGCCATCACTGCTCTCGCGCATGATGCCCAGTCGTTCGCGTCCCAGTGCAGATAAGGGCGCTTGATAGAGCAAGACACAGTGGCTGGCGGTATTGCCACGGCCAACACGGCCGCGTAGCTGGTGCAGCTGCGCCAGCCCCAAACGTTCAGGGTTTTCAATGATCATCAGGCTGGCATTGGGCACATCAACGCCGACTTCGATCACGGTGGTGGCAACCAGCAGGTGCAGGTCGCCAGCCTTGAAGGCAGCCATGATCTCGACTTTTTCCGCCGCTTTCATGCGCCCGTGAATCAGTCCGATGGATAACTCTGGCAGGCTTTCGCACAGGGTTTGCCAGGTGGCTTCGGCGGCCTGGGCCTGCAATTGTTCCGACTCTTCGATCAGGGTGCAGACCCAGTAGGCCTGGCGGCCTTCGGCGCAGCCAGCACGGACCCGGGCAATGACTTCTTCGCGACGGTTGTCGGCAACCAGCACAGTATTTACCGGCGTGCGCCCAGGGGGCAGCTCGTCGAGTACCGAGGTGTCCAGATCGGCATAGGCGCTCATGGCCAGGGTGCGCGGAATCGGTGTCGCGGTCATGATCAATTGGTGTGGGCAGTAGCGTCCGGCGGCGCCCTTTTCACGCAGGGCCAGGCGCTGTTGCACGCCAAAGCGATGTTGCTCGTCAATAATCGCCAGCCCGAGGCGCTGGAACTGGACTTCAGCCTGAAACAACGCATGGGTGCCGACGACCATGGCAGCATCACCACTGGCGATCAGTTGCAGTTGATTGTTGCGGTTTTTGCCCTTGAGTTTGCCACTGAGCCAGGCGACAGAAATGCCTAGCGGTGTCAGCCACTGCTGGAAATTATTGAAATGCTGTTCGGCAAGAATTTCCGTTGGTGCCATCAAGGCAACCTGCCAGCCAGCTTCAATGGCCTGCAAGGCAGCCAGTGCAGCAACCACTGTTTTACCCGCGCCGACATCGCCCTGGACCAGACGCAGCATGGGTTTGGGTTGTTGCAGATCGTTGCTGATCTCTTCACCAACCCGGGTCTGGGCGCCGGTCGGAGTAAAACCGAGGCGCCGCAGGAAGTCATGGGTCAGAGTCGCGCTTGGGGGCATTGCCGGGGCCTGATGCTGGCGAATTTGCGCGCGCAATTTGCGCATCACCAGTTGATGCGCGAGCAGCTCTTCGAAGGCCAGGCGGTGTTGCGCCCAGTGCCGACCTTCCTGCAACGCTTCCAGATCAACGCAAGCCGGCGGGCGGTGCAGGGTGTGAATGGCGTCGGTCAGATTGCCCAGCTGATAGTCGGCACGCAGATCATCGGGTAGTAGCTCGATCAGGCTGTTGCCCTGATCCAGCCAGGCCAGGGAGGCTTCGCTGAGGGCGCGCAAACGTTGCTGTGACAGGCCTTCAGTGGTCGGGTAGATCGGCGTCAGGGTGGTGCTGACCGGCGTGCTTTGCGCGCCATCTGCTGCTTGTAGTTCCGGGTGGTAGATTTCCAGCCCCGAGGCACCAGGGCGGACTTCGCCGTAACAGCGAATCCGGCACCCCGGGGCTAGCCGGGCTTTCAGGGCTGCGGTGAAATAGTAAAAACGCAAGCTGAGAGTGCCACTGCCATCCTGCAAGCGACAGAGCAGGCTGCGCCGCCGGCCCATGACCACATCACAGGCCGCGACCACGCCTTCCACCACGGCATCGGTGCCTGGGCGCAAGGCGCCGATAGGGGTAATCCGGGTGCGATCCTGGTAGCGCAGAGGCAGATGAAAAAGGATGTCCTGCACGCTGTTCAGGTGCAGGCGCTGGAGCTTTTCTGCCAGCGCTGGGCCAACACCCTTGAGGGCCGTCAGTTCGGTAGCGGTGCGCGTGGAGCTCACCGGCATCAGGCCTGTTGCTGCGGTTTACCGATGGAGCACAGGCGAATGGAATCGCTGAGCATTTCAATCGCCTTGGGTCGCGGGAAGCTGGCGCGCCAGGCAATCGCCACGGTGCGGTAAGGCGCCGGGCTGGCAAAAGACTTGGTGATCAGCAGGTCGGAGCTGTAGTAACGATCATCCGCGGCAGACATGGGCAGTACTGTCATGCCGATCCCGGATGCCACCATGTGACGAATGGTTTCCAATGAGCTGGATTCCACAGTGGTGTGCTTGTTCTGTTCTTCGCCCTTGCGCACGCTGGGGCAGGCTTCCAGGACCTGGTCGCGGAAACAGTGGCCTTCGCCCAGCAGGATGAGTTTGTTGTCGTCCAGCTCATCCAGGGTCACGCTGTCGCGCGTGGCCCAGGCATGATTGGCCGGCATCAACAAGCTGAAGGGCTCATCGTAGAGGGGTTTGGTCAAAACATCGGGTTCGCTGAAGGGGAGCGCAATGATGATAGCGTCGAGATCACCGTTACGCAGTTTGTCGCGCAGGATGTGGGTAAAGTTTTCTTCGATATACAGGGGCATTTCCGGCGCTACCCGGTGCAGTTGCGGCACCAGATGCGGGAACATGTAGGGCCCGATGGTATAGATAGCACCGACTTTGAGCGGTGCGGCCAATTGGTTTTTACCGGCAGTCGCCAGTTCACGGATCGCCAGCGACTCTTCGAGCACCTTCTGTGCCTGGGCAACGATCTTTTCGCCGATCGGCGTGACCCGCACAGCACTTTTGCTGCGCTCGAAAATCATCACGCCGAGTTCGTCTTCGAGTTTCTTGACCCCGACGCTAAGGGTCGGTTGAGACACATGGCAGCGTTCGGCGGCATGGCCGAAATGTTGCTCTTGGGCAAGGGTTACTATGTATCGCAGTTCGGTCAGGGTCATGGCATAGTCTGTGGCTAATGATTCAGTCTCCCTAGCATAGCTGCTTGATCAATAGAGGAAAACAATGAAACACCTGCTGATAGCTGGATGTGGTGATTTAGGTACAGCCTTGGCCCAGCGTATGTTGGCCCGGGGGTGGCATGTAACTGGTCTGCGCCGCAATCCGGCTAAACTGCCGAGCGGCGTAGCACCACTAACCGCTGACCTGTGTCAGGACCAGCAACCGGTTGATTGGCCAGCGAAAGTCGATTTTGTAGTCTATTGCCCGGCAGCAGGCAAACGTGATGGTGAGCTATACCAACAGCTTTATGTCAGTGGTTTGCAGCGCGTGCTTGACTGGTTGCGTGCCGCCGGTCAACGCCCGGAGTATCTGTTACAGGTATCCAGTACCGGGGTATATGCCCAGCAAGCAGGCGAATGGGTCACTGAAAACAGCCCGGCGCTGGCGGCCAGTGAAACCGCGCAAGCCCTGATTGCCGCGGAAGATGTTGCCTTGCGCAGCGGTATTCCGGCCTCGGTGGTCCGTCTCGCTGGCATTTATGGTCCCGGCCGTAATCGGCTGATTGAGGCAGTACGCCAGGGTGTGAACATCCCCGCCGAGCCGGCGCAATACAGTAACCGCATCCACCGTGATGACGCCGCCAGCCTACTGGAACATCTGTTGTTGCAGGCGAAAGATGATGAGCTGCTGGCGCCTTGCTATCTCGGTGTCGACGATGAGCCTGCACCTTTGCATGAGGTATGCACCTGGCTGGCAGAGCAGCTGGGTACCCAACTGGACCCGCAAGGCAAGCCATTGGGGCGCGCCGGCAGCAAGCGCTGCAGCAACGAATTGGCGCGCGACAGTGGCTGGGAGCCAGAGTATCCATCATACCGGGAAGGCTATGCTGCGCTGCTAGGTGCTTGATTAGGCGTTATGGGCGCAGCTGGGCTGCACCGATTGCAGCCCGGGTTGCAGTACAGCTTTGGCTTAGCCAACCACCATCACGCCATCCATCTCCACCGGCACACCCTTGGGCAGGCTGGCAACGCCGATGGCGGCGCGGGCCGGGTAGGGCTGTTTGAAGTAACGGGCCATCACCTCATTGACCAGGCCAAAGTGGCTGAGGTCGGTAAGGAAGATATTCAGCTTGACGATATCCTGTAGCGTACCGCCGGCAGCTTCGGCTACAGCCGTCAGGTTGTCAAAGACGCGGCAGATTTGCGCTTCGATGCCCTCCACGACTTCCATGGTTGCCGGGTCCAAAGGGATTTGCCCGGAGAGATAAACGGTGTTGCCAACCTTGATGGCCTGGGAATAGGTGCCAATAGCCGCGGGGGCCAGATCACTGGTAATGACTTGCTTGTTCATGGGGCTCCGAAGGGAATCTAGTTTTTCAGGCGGGTAATACGCATGACGCCGTTCATTGCGCGCAGGCGTTTGATCAATTGTGACAGGTGCAGACGGTCGCGAACACGCACGACCAGTTGTACGATGCTGATACGGCCGTCGCGCTCGTCGACACTGATCTTGTCAATACTGGCGTCGGCCATGTTGGTGCTGGCGGCCAGTTGCGCGATGATGCCGCGTTGCTGTTCCAGCTCGACCTGGAGCTCAACGGTAAATTCGCCGCTGACATCCTTGTCCCAGGTTAGCTGTAAAGTACTGTCCGGATGGACGTTGCGTTGGCTGAGTTCGCAGCAGTTTTCCTGATGAATTTCCAGACCGCGTCCGACTGAGGTCAGGCCGATAATCGGATCGCCAGGGATCGGGTTGCAGCAGCGGGCGAAGTTGACCACCATGCCTTCGGTGCCCTTGATCGCCAATGCCGGTTCTTCCTCGCTATCAGGTTGGGCCTGATCATCGGCCATTGCCTGGTCGTGTTGGCTTTCATTCAGCAGCAGGCGACGCGCGACAACATAGGCCATGCGGTTGCCCAGGCCGATATCGGCCAGCAGGTCTTCCATCAGGTTGAGGCCGTACTCAGCCAGCACGGCATTGATGCGTTGCTCGGAGATATCTACCAAGCATGTCTCAAAACCGGTCAGCACCTTGTCCAGCAGGCGCTCGCCAAGGGCGACCGATTCGGCATGGCGCTGATGCTTGAGGAAGTGACGTATATTGCTGCGCGCCTTACCGGTTGTCACAAAGGTCAGCCAGGCTGGATTCGGCCGTGCGCCGGGGGCGGTGATGATCTCTACTGTCTGGCCACTTTGCAGCGGCTCGGATAGCGGCGCCAGACGGCGATTGACCCGGCAGGCAATACAGCTGTTACCGATGTCGGTATGCACGGCGTAGGCAAAGTCGACCGGCGTCGAGCCTTTGGCTAGCTCCATGATGCGGCCTTTGGGGGTGAAGATATAGACCTCATCAGGGAATAGATCAATTTTGACGTTCTCGATGAATTCCAGGGAGTTGCCTGCACGCTCCTGCATTTCCAGTACGCCTTTCAGCCATTTACGCGTGCGCGCATGATGCCCGTTGATGACGTCATCCTTCGATTTGTACAGCCAGTGCGCGGCAATCCCGCTGTTGGCTGTTTCTTCCATTTCTTCGGTACGGATCTGGATCTCGATCGGCACGCCATGCAGGCCGAACAGCGTGGTATGTAGCGACTGGTAACCGTTTGCCTTGGGGATCGCGATGTAATCCTTGAAGCGGCCGGGGAACGGCTTGTACAGACTGTGCACGGCGCCAAGTACGCGGTAGCAGGTGTCCGGTCTGTCGACGATGATGCGGAAGGCATACACGTCCATGATTTCAGTGAAGGCTTTACGTTTGCCGCGCATCTTCTGATAGATACCGTACAGATGCTTCTCGCGGCCCATCACCTTGCCTGGCAGGCCATGCTTGTCGAGCAGTTCTTGCAGTGCGTCGAGAATCTTGTTCAGCAATTCCTTGCGGTTGCCGCGAGCACTGCGCACGGCACGGTCGATCATGGTCGAACGCATCGGGTGCATGGCTTTAAAGCCCAGATCCTCGAATTCAGTGCTCAGAGTATGCATGCCCAGACGGTGGGCAATCGGCGCATAGATTTCCAGGGTTTCCTTGGCAATGCGGCGGCGCTTGTCCGGGCGTAACGCACCCAGGGTACGCATGTTGTGCAGACGGTCGGCCAGCTTGACCAGGATCACGCGGATATCCTTGGCCATGGCCAGGGCCATTTTCTGGAAGTTTTCCGCCTGGGCTTCCGCCTTGGTTTCGAAATCCATCTGGGTCAGCTTGCTGACGCCGTCGACCAGTTCGGCTACGGTGGCGCCAAACTGCTTTTCCAGGGCGTTTTTGGGAATCCCGGTATCTTCGATAACATCATGCAGCATGGCGGCCATCAGGCTTTGATAGTCCATGTGCATGCCGGCCAGGATGTTGGCTACCGCCAGCGGATGAGTAACGTAGGGTTCGCCACTGCGTCGGGTCTGGCCATCGTGCGCCTGCTCGGCGTAGTAATAGGCGCGCCGGACCAGATTGATCTGCTCCGGCTCCAGATAGCTGGTAAGGCGGTCAGCAAAGGTCTCGATATCGGACATGACGAGGCCTGTCTCTGCGGTATGCAGAGTGGTAGGCGACTGGTCGGTCACGACACCCAAGGTGAATCAGTCCTCGGGCTGTTCGACGTCCATCACGTAGAGGCTATCGGCCTGATCCTGCAGCGCTTCGGCGGCAATGATTTCATTGTTGATCAGGTTTTCAGCGATCTCGCGCAGGGCGACGACGGTCGGCTTGTCATTTTCCCAGGCAACCTTGGGTTCTTTACCGCCGGTAGCCAGTTGGCGCGAGCGTTTGGTCGCCAGCATGACCAGTTCAAAGCGGTTTTCAACATTTTCCAGGCAGTCTTCAACGGTGACGCGGGCCATGGGCAGTACTCCGAGGCGGCAAACAAGAATAAGAATAGAACAAGTACCGGCATAACGCCGGACCTGACAGTGTACTTAAGGAAGCTTCAGTCTGACAAGAGCGCGCCGATGAGTGACCGGTGCCGTGCTTGCTGTCCGATGCGCTGCAGGCGCCCGGCACGCAGAATGGCTCTCAGGTCATCGAGCGCGGTATTGAAGTCGTCATTGATCACCACATAGTCATACTCGCTGAAGTGGCGCATTTCTTCAGTTGCCTGCGCCATGCGTTGGTCAATCACCTCGGAGGCATCCTGACCCCTTTGATCCAGCCGCTCACGCAGAGCTTCCCGACTCGGCGGTAGGATGAAAATTGAGCAGGCGTGCGGCAACTTTTTGCGCACTTGCTGCGCACCCTGCCAATCAATTTCCAGAATCAGGTCGACGCCTTCGGCAAGGGTTTTTTCCACGGTGCTTTGTGCGGTGCCATAGAGGTTGCCAAAGACTTCTGCGTGCTCAAGAAAATCACCTTGCTCAACTTGGGCAAGAAAGTGCTCACGGTCGGTGAAGTGGTAATTGACGCCATCAATCTCGCCCGGGCGCTGTGGGCGGGTCGTATGCGACACGGAAACATGCAGGCTGTCGACCTGCTCCAGCAGGGCCTTGACCAGGCTGGTCTTGCCAGCGCCGGAGGGGGCGGAAACGATATACAGGGTGCCGCTGGCGTGGTGCATCGGAAAGGATCCCGTTGGCTGGTTAAAAAACGCCAGTATAAACCAAGTGTCCTTGGCGGTCGTGCGCTGCAAAGCGGGTATTCGTCAGCGCGTGGCAGAGGGCGGCTGACAAAAAGACGTAATAGTTATAACATAACATTAAATACCGGCCGCACTATGGCCCTGCCATCTGCTCAACGCCGCAATTTTCTCCCGCCATGCTGCGGAGACGTCATAAAGGATTCAAGTCTGTGAATGCACCGCTTCCCGATGTATCCCTGACCGACAGGGTAACCAACGGTTGCCCCCTGGATTGGGTAGGTATGCAAGGTATCGATATACCTGTCACCCTCAAGGAGTCTGGCTACCAGCGTGATCTGCACGCACGGGCTGACGTACTGGTTGATCTGCCGCAGCCAGAAGTCAAAGGTATTCATATGTCCCGGCTATACCGCCTGCTGGATGCCTGGAGTGACCGCGAAGCATTGACACCTGCGAGCCTGCAGCAACTGCTGCAAAGCATGATCGACAGTCATCTTGATTGCGGCAGTCAAAACGCGCGGGTGGTGTTGCAGTTTGATTTGCTGACCCGGCGACCAGCCTTGGTGACGCCGGGTCTGTCGGGTTGGACGGCCTACCCGGTGCAGATAGTCGCCATGCTGCGCCAGGGTGTGTTCAGTCTGGAAATGCAGGTGACTGCCTGTTACTCATCCACCTGCCCCTGCTCTGCGGCGCTGGCGCGACAACTGGTTGAGCAGGGCTTTCAACAGGCCTTTGCCGGTCAGCAACTGCTTGATAGTGCAGCGGTAGCTGACTGGCTGCGTCAGCACGCTACCCTGGCTACCCCGCACAGTCAGCGCAGCGAAGCCGACGTGCGGGTCAGCCTCGGAAGTGACGCCACCGCGATGGGTTTGATTGCTTTGATTGACCGTGTAGAGCAGGCCTTGGGCACACCGGTGCAAACGGCGGTAAAGCGGGCAGATGAGCAGGCCTTTGCTGCGTTGAACGGGCAAAACCTGATGTTCGTTGAAGATGCTGCACGACGTATTCAGACCGCACTGGAAGGACATTATCAGCGGCCTCAAGTGCAGGTGCGCCATCTGGAAAGTCTGCATCCGCATGACGCCGTGGCCACTGCCGGTGCACAAGAACAGGCGGGCCAGGCTGACCGCTCAGTGGAGCCGGCATGACCGTTAACAGTTCATCCGATGATATGTCGCAGCAGTCGCCAGCGGCAGGCGAGGCGAGCGTTACCCTGACCTTGCCAGATGGCTCACAACGTCACTTTGAGCAGCCAGTCAGTGTGGCCCAGGTCGCCGAAGCTATTGGCCCTGGCTTGGCCCGGCAGACACTGGCAGGCAAGCTGGATGGCCAGTTGGTGGATGCCTGCGAGCTGATTGTTGCCGATGCCAGTCTGCAATTGATTACGCCGCGCGATGCCGAAGGGTTGGAGATTATTCGTCACTCCTGCGCTCATCTGCTCGGGCACGCCGTCAAGCAACTTTACCCGCAGGCGCGCATGGTGATCGGCCCGGTTATTGAAGAGGGCTTCTATTACGACATCGCCCATGAGCGGCCCTTCACTCCAGATGATCTGGCGGCGATTGAAGCGCGAATGGTGGAGCTGGCCGCACGTGACTACGCGGTGATCAAACGTATGACGCCGCGTGCGGAGGTGATTGAGCTGTTCCGCCAGCGCGGTGAAGATTACAAACTGCGCCTGATTGATGATATGCCCGAGCAAGCCGCCATGGGGCTGTATTTCCATGAAGAATACGTGGATATGTGCCGTGGCCCGCATGTGCCCAATACCCGCTTTCTCAGGGCGTTCAAGCTGACCCGGCTGGCTGGTGCCTATTGGCGTGGTGATGCCAACAATGAGCAGTTGCAGCGCATCTATGGCACTGCCTGGGCTGATCGCAAACAACTCAAGGCGTATCTTCAGCGTATTGAAGAAGCCGAGCAGCGTGATCATCGCCGACTTGGTCGGCAGCTGGACCTGTTTCATTTCCAGGACGACGCGCCTGGCGCGGTGTTCTGGCATCCGCGAGGCTGGACCCTGTTCCAGCAATTGATTGCCTACATGCGCCGCCGCCAGCAGGACGCCGGCTATGTCGAGGTCAACTCGCCGGACGTGATGGATCGTAGCCTGTGGGAGATTTCCGGGCATTGGCATAATTACCGTGACCACATGTTCACCACGGACACCGAGGATGGTCGCGCTTTGGCCCTCAAACCAATGAACTGTCCCGGCAGTGTGCTGCTCTACCGCCACGGCTTGAAGAGCTACCGTGACCTGCCGATTCGCATGGGTGAGTTCGGCAAGGTGCATCGTTATGAGCCTTCTGGCGCCCTGCACGGACTGCTGCGGGTGCGTCATTTCACCCAGGACGATGCACATATCTACTGCACCCCGGCGCAAATGGACGGTGAATGCCGCGCCATTATCGATCTGGTGCTGGATATCTACCGTCAATTCGGCTTTACCGATGTGCGCATCAAGCTGTCAACCCGGCCGGACAATCGCATGGGTGATGATGCCAGTTGGGATCTGGTGGAAAACGCCCTGATCCATGCGTTGCAGGGCATGGAACTGGAGTACCAGGTCAATCCGGGCGAAGGGGCCTTTTACGGGCCCAAGCTGGAGTTCGTTTTGCGTGATGCGATTGGCCGTGATTGGCAGTGCGGCACGTTACAGGTGGATATGAACCTGCCCGAGCGCTTTGGCATCGAGTACGTCGCCGAAGATGGTCAGCGCAAGCGCCCGGTCATGCTGCATCGTGCGCTGTTCGGCTCGCTTGAGCGCTTCACCGGTATCTTGATCGAGCATCACGCCGGCAAATTGCCGGCGTGGCTGTCGCCATTGCAGGTCATGGTGCTGTCGATTACCGAAGGCCAGGCCGAGTATGTCACCGAGGTGGCACGCTGGTTGGCGGACGCCGGGGTGCGCGCCGAAGCCGATGTGCGCAACGAGAAAATTGGCTACAAGGTTCGTGAGCAGACGCTTGCCCGCACCCCTTACCTGTTAGTGGCGGGTGGCCGTGAATACGCTGCCGGCTCTATCGCCATCCGCAGCCGTGATGGTGAGGATCTTGGCGTGATGCCCTTGCAACAGGCGCTCGACTATCTGCTGGAGCACACCGCTACACCGGATCAGGCGGCGCGCTTGAGTACTCAACAAGCCCGTTACCGCCGCCTGACTCAGGTCGTGGAGGTTGAACATGAGTAAAATCAACGTGCCTGCCGAGCAGCAGCGTCTGGATAGTCGCCATGCAGACTTGCTGGTGCTGGGCGGTACGTTGCTGACACCCAACGGTGCCGAGCGCACGGATGTGGCTTGCCTGAATGGTCGAATTGTTGCCCTAGGGGCGCTGGCCAGTACATGGACTGCCGTTGATATTCTCGACGCCACCGGCCTGCATGTCCTGCCTGGTGTGATTGACAGTCAGGTGCACTTTCGTGAGCCAGGGCTGACCCACAAGGAAACCCTGGAGGCGGGCACCCGTGGCGCTGTGTTGGGCGGTGTCACTGGTATTTTCGAGATGCCCAACACGCATCCCCTGACCCTAGCCCCTGAGGATTTGCAGGATAAGCTGGATCGTGCCCGCGGCCGTGCCTGGTGTGATCATGCCTTTTATATTGGCGGCTCGGCCGTCAATGCCGAGCTGTTACCGCAGCTGGAAACCTTGCCCGGGTGTGCCGGGGTCAAAGTCTTTATGGGCAGTTCCTTCGGCGATTTACTGGCTGATGAGGACGCCGTTTTACGCAACATTTTGCGTAATGGGCGCCGTCGACTAGCGGTGCACGCTGAAGATGAAGCACGCCTCAAGGCGCGTAAGGCACTGGTCGAGGGCTCAGCTGATGTTACTCAGCATACGGTCTGGCGTGATGTGCACAGTGCTTTGCTGGCGACCCAGCGGATTCTGCGGTTGGCAGACGAGGCTGGGCGTAAATTGCATGTACTGCATGTCTCAACAGCGGAAGAGATGGCCCTGCTGGCCCGGCACAAGCGGCGAGTAACGGTGGAAGTGACGCCGCATCATCTCAGCTTGTGTGCCCCGGAATGCTATCAGCGGTTGGGTACGCTGGCACAGATGAACCCGCCGGTGCGTGAGCAGCGCCACCAGGATGCGTTATGGCAGGCTATTGCCCAGGGGGTGGTTGATGTTGTCGGCAGTGATCATGCTCCGCATACCCTGACGGAAAAAGCCCAGCCCTATCCGCAATCACCCAGCGGCATGACCGGGGTGCAAACCTTGCTGCCTATGCTGCTGGATCATGTGCATGCCAGGCGTTTGAGCCTGCAGCGCCTGGTCGACCTGACCAGCGCCGGGCCGGCACGCATTTTCGGCATCGTTGGCAAGGGCCGGATTGCCTTGGGTTACGACGCCGACCTGACGCTGGTGGACCTGGCTGCTCAGCGCACCATCAGTAATGACTGGATTGCCAGTGTCAGTGGTTGGACGCCTTACGACGGCGTGACGGTCACCGGCTGGCCCGTGCATACCGTCGTGCGTGGCCAGCCGGTGGTTCGTGATGAGGCGCTGGTCGGCCAGCCGACCGGTCAGCCGATAGAGTTTCTCGATGCTCAGGCATCGAACTGAACAGGATAGTGATCATGCAACGTAACGCAGACAACCCGCCCAAGGCAACGGCGCCGGCTGATGTCGAGTTTGCCCCGCGCAACTCGATCGAACAGGTAGAGGAAGGCAACGAGCTGGCGCCTAAATTTGACCGTGATGGCCTGATTAGCTGCATCACCTGTGATGCGCAAAGTGGCGATGTGCTGATGCTCGGCTATATGAACGCCGAGGCGCTGGCCAGAACCATCGAAACCGGTGAGGCGCATTATTGGAGTCGCTCACGGCAAGTGCTTTGGCACAAAGGTGCAACCAGCGGCCTGACCCAGCAGGTTGAAGACATGTTGATCGATGATGATCAGGACGCGGTGTGGTTGCGCGTGCGGGTAGCGGGTAGCGGCGCCAGTTGCCATGTTGGCTACCGCTCCTGCTTCTACCGCCGTGTACCGGTCGGCGCCCAGCAACAGCAGGGCAGGGCGCTGATATTTACCGAAGCCGAGAAGACCTTTGATCCGCTTGAGGTATACGGCGACGTGCCTAACCCGACTATCCTGTAGCGCCCGCCCAAGCCTGGCGTTGCTCAGGCTTCGCGCTGATGTTTCTCGCGCAGTTCCTGACGCTCTTTGGCTTCGATGCTCAGCGTGGCGGTCGGGCGTAATAACAAGCGTGCCAGACCAATAGGTTCGCCGGTTTCTTCGCACCAGCCATAATCATCCTTGGCCAGGCGGTCCAGCGCTTGATCGATCTTGTCGAGCAACTTCTTTTCCCGCTCCAGCATGCGCAGCTGCCATTGCCGCTGTTCTTCGGCACTACCCACATCAATAGGGTCGCTTTCCGGTTGCATGTCGCGCAGGCCCTGAAATTCTTCGTCGATGCGTTCCTGCAATTCTTTCCGCTGCTGCAGTAGCAGGTCACGGAAGAAGGCTTGCTGGGCAGCGTCCATGTAGTTCTCTTGCGGTTGCGCGAGCAATTGTTCGCGCGTCAATTGGGGTGTGGTCATGTTGAGCGTCTGATTGGTTGAATGTGAGTGTTATAATGTAACATTTACGGCCTGTCCAGACATTCCCTGCGCACGCTTGATGTCGCCTGGGATTGGTGGTCGGTCGGGTCTATTCGATATTCTGCACCTGTTCACGCATCTGCTCGATATACACTTTCAGGTCTACCGCTGCCTGTGTGCTGCGGCTGTCGATCGCCTTGGAGCCGAGGGTGTTGGCTTCGCGATTGAATTCCTGCATGAGAAAATCCAGCCGCCGCCCCATGGCCTGCTTGCTGCTGAGCACGCGACGGGTTTCAGTGACGTGGGTATCCAGTCGGTCGAGTTCTTCGGCAACATCGATTTTCTGTGCCAGCAGCACCAGTTCCTGTTCGATCCGGGTGCTATCCAGTTCCAGTTTCGCCTCATGGAAGCGGTCGATCAGCTTTTGCCGGTGGGTGCTGAGTAGCTCAGGCATCATGACCCGCAAAGTAGCCACGCATTGGCCGATGGCGCCAAGGCGCTCTTCCAGCAGCTTGGCCAGCTCGCTGCCTTCACGCCCACGCTGGATTTTCAGCTCGTCCAGCGCTTGGTCAAACATGCTGCCAGCGGTTTTCAGCAGCTCGGCCTGGTCGATTTCCTGGCTGCTGAGAACGCCAGGCCAGGCGAGCAGTTCCATCGGGTTGATGGTCGCCGGGTTGTCTAGCTGTCGGCTGATCTTTTCGCCGGCATGGATCAATTCGTCCAGTAGCGGCTGATTCAGATGGATGCTGCCTGCTTGCTCGGCGGCCGGGTGAAAGCGCAAGGTGCACTCGATCTTGCCGCGGGCCAGTTGCTTGCGTACCCGCTCACGCAGGAGGCCTTCGAGATCGCGGAAGGCCTCCGGCAGGCGCAGGCTGGCTTCCAGGTAGCGATGATTGACCGAACGCATCTCCCACACCAGGGTGCCCTGGTCGGTCGCCTGCTCGCAGCGCGCAAAAGCGGTCATGCTGTAAACCATGTCGTTCTCCTGAAGGCCGGCGGTGGTGTTCAAGTCGGACATTGTAACGCAATCCGGCCGGGTGGCTGTCGTCAACGCCAGCCGACCCGTATACTGGGAGGTCTGCTGTGCAATTCATCTGCAATCAAGGAATTTTCATGCAACGTCCCAGCGGCCGTCAGGCTGATCAAATGCGTCCGGTTACCCTCACCCGGCACTACACCAAGCACGCCGAAGGGTCGGTACTGGTCGAATTCGGTGATACCAAAGTAATCTGTACCGCCAGTGTTGAATCGGGCGTTCCACGCTTTTTGCGCGGCACGGGTCAGGGTTGGATTACTGCCGAATACGGCATGCTGCCGCGCTCGACCGGTTCGCGGATGCAGCGCGAGGCAAACAAGGGCAAGCAAGGTGGTCGCACGCTGGAAATTCAGCGCCTGATTGGCCGCTCTCTGCGCGCGGCGGTGGATCTGAAAACCTTGGGTGAAAACACCATCTATTTCGACTGTGATGTGATCCAGGCCGACGGTGGCACTCGTACTGCCTCGATCACCGGCGCCTGCGTTGCGCTGGTTGATGCCCTGCGTAGCATGAAAAAACGCGGTGCGATCAAACAGATTCCGCCGGTACAAATGATTGCTGCCTTGTCTGTGGGTATTTATCAGGGTGTTCCGGTGATGGATCTGGATTATCCGGAAGATTCCAGCGCCGACACCGACCTCAATGTGGTGATGACGGACAAAGGTGGTTTTATTGAGGTACAGGGTACCGCTGAAGCGGCGCCTTTCCATGCCGAGGAGCTGAACGCCATGCTGGAATTGGCGCGTCAGGGTATCGAGCAGCTGTTTGTTGCCCAACAGGCGGCCCTGGCAGACTGAGTCTTGCTGTGGGGCAGGATTGCGCCTGCCCCGACGACGGGCTATGTTGCATGCAGTGACAAAAACGCCTAATCGCCGTTCACGGCAACACAAGGAGTGTTTTATGACTGAGGAAAGCCCGCAGCCCGTCCCACCAACAGGTCCTGATGCTGAAGCGCGCAAGTGGGCACTGATTGCCCACTTGTCTGGCCTGATTGGTTTTCTGATCCCTTTTGGCAGCCTGATTGGGCCGTTGCTGGTCTGGCAGCTGAAAAAGGATGCTGACCCCTTTATTGACGATCAGGGCAAAGAAGCACTGAACTTCCAGATCACCGTAGCGATTGCTGGCCTTATCTGTGTCTTGCTGATGGTGGTTTTGATCGGCTTGTTGCTGATTTGGGTGGTGATTATTGGTGCCCTGGTGCTGATGGTGATTGCGGCCATCAAGTCCAATGAAGGTCAGGCTTACCGTTACCCCTTTATCTGGCGCGTCATTAAGTAAAGCAGCAGCAAGCTGCTGCTAGATACTAAGCGTCCAGTCATAGTCAATCACCACCGGTGCGTGCTGCGAGAAGCGCGCATTGCGTGGGATGTGTGCGTCTTTGACGAAGCGGCGCAGGCCGGGCGTAAGGAACTGGTAATCGAAGCGCAGGCCGAGATTAAGGCTCTCGGCTTGTTCGCTGTCTGGCCACCAGGTGTACAGGTCTGACTCACGGGTGATTTCGCGCATGGCATCAACATAGCCAAGATTGCCGAAAATCTCGTCCATCCAGGCGCGCTCTGGCGCCATGAACCCCGGCTCGTGCTGGCAATCGCGCCAGTTTTTCACATCCAGCTTCAGGTGCGCCGCGTAGAGCGAGCCGCAGTAGATGAACTCGCGCCGCTTGCGCCGCTGCTTGTTCAGATACCCGGTAAAGTCATTCATGAACTTGAATTTCTGATTGAGGTCGGCATCACCGTCGCGCCCGCTGGGCAGCAGCAGTGAGCCAATACTGACCTTGTCGAAATCAGCCTGAATGAAACGGCCATAGCGGTCAGCCAGCTCGAACCCCAGGCCCATGATGATGGCTTTGGGCGCGGTGCGGGTATAGATGGCCACGCCACCCTGGCTGGGTACTTCGGCTTCGAAACAGTACTGCCAGTAGCCGTCAATCCAGTAGGGGTCCTGCTCCAGCTCGGGAGCGGTAACGCGAATATCCTGCAGGCAAATGACATCAGCGTCCTGCGCGCGCAACCAGTCAAACAGACCATGTTGTGCTGCGCGCTCTACTCCGTTGACGTTAAGACTGATAATTCGCATGCGTGGCCCCCTGAAAACCGAGGGTGTATGATAACCGAGCTAGCTACTAATTTGTTAACAAGAAGGTGAGGATGCACGAGTATCAGCGCGAATTTATCCGTTTTGCCCTGGATCATGGGGTATTGCGCTTCGGGGACTTTACCCTGAAATCCGGGCGCAAGAGCCCGTATTTTTTTAATGCTGGTTTGTTCAATAGTGGTGGCACTTTGTCCCGTTTGGGACGATTCTATGCACAGGCACTGATACATAGTGGCATTGAAGATGTAGATGTCATCTTCGGTCCTGCTTACAAGGGCATTCCCCTGGCAGCAGTAACCGCAGTGGCACTTGCAGACAGTTTTGATCGCGATCTGCCATACTGTTTCAATCGCAAGGAAGCCAAGGATCATGGTGAGGGGGGCAGCCTGGTAGGCGCCGAACTCAAGGGTCGGGTGCTGATTGTTGATGATGTGATCACCGCAGGCACTGCCGTTCGCGAGGTCATGCAGATTATTCAGGCAGCCGGTGCTGCACCGGCTGCGGTCATGGTGGCATTGGACCGGCAGGAGCGCGGCCAAGGTGAGTTGTCGGCGATTCAGGAAGTCGAACGTGATTTCGACATCCCGGTGATAAGTATTGTGAACCTTGATCAGGTGATGACTTTCTTGCAGGAAGACGCCGAATTGCAGGCCCACTTGCCCGCTGTAGCGGCCTACCGGGCGCAATACGGTATTCGGGATTAACCGCCAGGCGCATACTCGAGGGCCTGGCACGTAGTTGGAGCTATGGGCTCCATGGACAGGGGTGTCCTTATGCGTAAGCTATGGCAAGGCTCTGCTTTGTTGGCGCTGCTTTTAGTGGCAGGGCCGAGTATCGCCGAGACGGGTGTGTTGTACCGCTATATCAACGACCAGGGGGTGACGGTGCTTGACCGCCGTGTACCGCCAGAGGCTGTTGCGCGTGGCTATGAAGTGCTCGACCGTCAGGGCCGGGTACGCCGCACTGTGCCTGCAGCACTCACGCCGGAAGAGCGCCAGGCCAAGCGCCAGGCGGAAGCTGAGCAGGCGGAACGGGACATGGCTGATGCAACGCTGCTACGCCTGTACAGTAGCCTGGATGATCTTGACCGGGC
>REBY01000158.1 GCA_007692485.1 Pseudomonadaceae bacterium
AAACCGGTTTCATCGCGGCCGGCAACCAGATAGTCCCAGCGTTCCTGGAAATCATTACGCGCACGCAACAACAGCGGGAAAGCTGCTTCCGTACCGGTTGCCGCCTCGGTCGCCGACGTCGACAATTGCTGCGACAGAACGCGCAACTCACCGGCGTGGGCAATGTATTCGGCATCGTACCCGGTCTGGATATTCAGGTAGACGAAGTTGACGAACAGCAACAGCAGCGACAGGATCAGCGCGGCAAACAGGCCGGTAATCCTCCGGTTGCTGAGCATGGTATTGATAATCTGTTTATCGAGCTTCTTCATTCTGGTCTGGCCCCTACCTGGCCTGCAGCCTGCTACTGTGTTTTACCCTTAGTTTGTGACCACCGCCGGCAGCCACCCCCTGCATCAGATTGCTACATCAAGAAATGACTGGTCGTGCGCTAGTGCACGGAAATTAAATACCATGGCATTACCCGTCTCGCCGGCATAACTGCCCACCACAAAAGGCGCCAATACGCCGGCTTCGGCGGGCACCAGGGTAGAGAATTGACTGACCGGGAAATGCTGCATACCGAGCACTTCATCGACCAGCAGGCCGGCGAAGACTTCATCACGATCGAGCACCAGCACCCGGCGCTGCTTGCGCGGCACGGTACTGCCAGCAGCAAAAAAACGGCTCAGATCAATGATCGGCAACAGACGACCGCGCACGTTGGCCACCCCGCGCACCCAGGACTTCACCCGGGGCAAGGCGGTATAACGCGGTTCATGAAGGATTTCACTGACTTCGCCCATAGCCGCAACCAGATGCTGGCCGGCAAGGCGAAAACCGACGCCACTCCAGGTCTCGCTGACCACTTCCTGGGCCGGCAGACCTGCCGCTTGCTGCCGACACGCGGCAGCCAGTTGCAAGAGTTGGTCGAAAGGATGAAGAGTGTCTGACATGCCGGTCCTGTTCTGGTTATTGTGCGGCGCGTAAGTTATCGGGTTAGCCGCCGAGGACCGCCTTCAACGTCTTGATCAAGGTGTCTTCCTCAACCGGTTTGGTCAGGTAGTCCTTGGCGCCTTGGCGCTTGCCCCAGACCTTATCGGTCTCTTGATCCTTGGTAGTGACGATGATGACCGGAATATGAGCCGTCTCAGCATCCTTGGTCAATTGCCGGGTAGCCTGAAAGCCGTTGAGACCGGGCATGACGATATCCATTAGCACTGCATCCGGCTTTTCCTGCCGCGCCAGGGCAACACCGTCGGCGCCATTTTCCGCCTTCAGCACTTCATGGCCATGTTTTTCCAGCATGCCAGTGAGCTTGTACAGCTCGGTTGGCGAATCATCCACTACAAGAATACGGGCCATCGGACCTCCCCAAAAAAATTTAACGTCAGTGCGCGTCAGACGCCAGCAGCACCAGCCACCTTATCACTGCTTGGAATATGCGCGCGGATTGCGCTCAACAGCTCTTCCTTGCTGAATGGCTTGGTCAGATACTGGTCGGAACCGACAATGCGGCCCTTGGCCTTGTCAAACAGACCGTCCTTACTCGACAACATAATTACTGGCGTGCCCCGGAAAGCACTGTTGTTCTTTATAAGCGCACAGGTCTGATAGCCGTCAAGACGCGGCATCATGATATCGACAAAAATGATATCGGGATGATTGTCGGCAATTTTGGCCAGCGCATCAAAACCATCGACCGCCGTGATAACAGTGCAACCGACTTTTTTTAGCAAGGTTTCCGCCGTGCGGCGAATCGTCTTGCTGTCATCGATGACCATGACCTTGAGGCTTTCAAAATTTTCTTCCATATGACTAGCCTTTATTTTTCGTTGGGCCAGGGAGAATGGCGGCATGGTGCCACCTCCAGACCAGCCAATCCCTTTTGCCGTACTTTTAACATAGTTTTTCAGGGCAATCTATAAAGCCATCAGAATCATGCGACTTCCACGTGCCGGCCAGCAGACGTTACACTGCGGCCTCAGCCTTTTTTCTGCCTCGGAGAACTTAGCCAGATGACCGTTCGTGTCGGCGTTGTGATGGACCCCATTCAAGCCATTCATTACAAGAAGGATAGCACTCTGGCGATGTTACTGGCAGCGCAACAGCGCGGCTGGCAGCTCGAGTACCTGGAACCACAGGACCTGTATCTCGACAATGGCCGCGCCATGGGCGTGATGAGCCCGCTCAACGTGCATGCCGACCCGGCCCACTGGTTTGATCTTGGACCAGCCAGCCAGCGTCCCTTGGCCGACCTGCAGGTTATCCTGATGCGCAAGGATCCGCCCTTCGACAATGAGTTTCTCTACGCCACCCATATCCTGGAAGCCGCAGAACGCGACGGCGTGCTGATCGTCAATCGCCCACGCAGTCTGCGTGATTGCAATGAGAAACTCTTTGCCACCCAGTTTCCCCAATGCACGCCTGAACTGGTCGTCAGCCGCCGTGCCGATATTCTGCGCAACTTCATCCGCGAACAGGGCGACACCATTCTCAAGCCGCTCGACGGCATGGGCGGCAGCCAGATTTTCCGCGTGCGCGCCGATGACCCCAACATCAGCGTGATCATCGAGTCGCTTACCCTGCATGGCCAGCAACAGATCATGGCGCAGCGCTACCTGCCGGAAATCGCCCAGGGCGATAAACGCATTCTGATGATTGAAGGCGAACCGGTACCTTTCTGTCTGGCGCGAATTCCTTCCCAGGGCGAAACCCGTGGCAACCTGGCTGCTGGAGGGCGGGGTGAAGCGCGGCCGCTGAGTGAGCGCGATCGCTGGATTGCCGCTGAAGTGGGCCCCAGTTTGCGCGAGCGTGGCCTGCTGTTTGTCGGCCTCGACGTGATCGGTGATTACCTGACCGAAATCAATGTCACCAGCCCGACCTGCATCCGAGAAATCGATGCCGCCCAGGCCACTGATATTGGCGGTCAGTTGATGGACGCCATCGCACGGCAGTTGGCCCTGGCCTGAGCAGATAATGGACATTCTGCGCCCGGAACGGCAGACTGCGTGCAACCAGATGCCATGCACACCGGGCCCGTGACACGCATGCAACAAACCAGCACCAGCAACCCTGCACCGCCAGTCCCCCGCGCCAGCGCGCGGGACCGGCTCGGCTTCACCCTGTTTCTGGCTGCGGTACTGCATGCACTGATCATCCTTGGCATCACTTTTGATCTGCCCAGCCCCAGCGATATCGCTCGCTCTCTGGAAATCACCCTGGCAACGCAACCCAGCGAAGAGCGTCCGGAAGATGCTGACTTTCTGGCCCAGCATGACCAGGAAGGCAGCGGCACCCTCGACGAGCGCGCAGCGCCCAGCACCCCGGAAGAATCCCCCTTCCAGGCCAGTGAAATTCATGAAGTCACTCCTCCCAGCGAAGCCTCAGCCCCCGAACCGGTGGCGGAAACCAGCGAACAGGTCGTCACCACTACCGCAACCAGCCGCGAGCAGGTCAGCCGCCAGGAGCCCACCACCGAACCGGTCGAACAGCCGCGTCCGGTAGAACGTTTTGACATGTCGCGGCTGTCGGAAGAGATTGCCAGCCTGGAAGCGCAACTGGCCGAAGAACGTCAACTCTATGCCAAGCGCCCCCGGATTCACCGCCTCAATGCCGCCTCGACCATGCAAGACAAGGGTGCCTATTACAAGGATGCCTGGCGCCGCAAAGTAGAACGTGTGGGCAACCAGAACTACCCTGCGCAAGCACGCGAAGACCGGATTTACGGCAGCTTGCGCTTGCTCGTCGCGATCAACCGGGACGGTACCCTGCGCGAGGTGCAGATCCTCGAATCCTCCGGGCATGACGTCCTCGATCAGGCCGCCATCCGCATTGTTCGCTTGTCAGCCCCCTTCTCGCCGTTTACCGGCGACCTGATGGATGTCGACGTACTGGAAATCATCCGCACTTGGCGCTTTGAACGCGGGGATCGTGTTTCCAGTCGTTGAGCGCTTGCCCTGGGGCCGGCTGACGCCCGATACTAGACGCATGAAAATGACCAGCCCAAGTTACCTCAAGCACCACTTCCTGCTCGCCATGCCGCACATGGCCGACGAGAATTTTGCGCATACCCTTATCTACTTGTGTGAACACAACGCCGATGGCGCCATGGGCCTGATCATCAATCAGCCCAGCGAACTCAACCTGG
This sequence comes from Pseudomonadaceae bacterium, assembly GCA_007692485.1. Taxonomy (GTDB): domain Bacteria; phylum Pseudomonadota; class Gammaproteobacteria; order Pseudomonadales; family Pseudomonadaceae; genus Halopseudomonas. The sequence continues at coordinate 4,130 of REBY01000158.1, forward strand.
CCGAAGTGATCAGCCAACTGGCGCCGGAACAGCAAGCTCTACCGGCAGCCCTGTTCACCCAAAGCGTATTTTCCGGTGGTCCAGTGGAAACCGAACGCGGCTTTGTGCTGCACGATGACCCCCGCCCCTGGGATGCCACGGCAGACCTGGGTGAGCTGCGCCTGACCACCTCGCGCGACATTCTGCTCGCCATGGCCGAAGGCGACGGCCCCGAGCACACCCTGATTGCCTTGGGGTATGCCGGCTGGGATGCCGGCCAGTTGGATCAGGAGCTGGTGGACAACGTCTGGCTCAGTTGCCCTGCCGACCAACACATCTTGTTTGACCTGCCACCGGCGCAACGCCTGCAGGCTGCTGCACGCAGCCTGGGCATTGACCTCGGCCAGCTCAGCAGCCAGTCAGGACACGCCTGATGTCGACCCTGCAAAGGGCCTTGGGCTTCGACTACGGCACCCGCCAGATTGGCGTTGCCGTTGGCCAGACCCTGACCGGCAGCGCTGAACCCCTGACCAATTTACGCGCCCGTGACGGCATCCCCGACTGGGACGAGATTGGCGCCCTGATCAAGGAATGGCGCCCTCAGGTGCTGATCGTTGGCCTGCCGCTGAATATGGACGGTAGCGAAAGTGCCATGAGTATTCGCGCGGAAAAATTTGCCCGCCGCCTGCACGGTCGCTTTCAACTACCGGTGCATACCGTTGATGAACGCCTGACGACCTTTGCCGCCAAGCAAAGCTTGCGCGACAATGGCCGCAGCCCACAGAGTTACCGGGATAATCCGGTCGACAGCCTGGCCGCAGCATTGCTGCTGGAAACCTGGCTGGCCGACCCAGACAAGGAGACACCATGAGCAGCCTGCCTGCGGTGGAAACCCTGCTCGACAGCATGGCCGCCGACCTGACCCGCTATCTAGCCCAGCGTGGCCGTCACGAGGTTGCCTTTATTGGCATCCACACCGGCGGTGTCTGGGTCGCCGAAGCCCTACGCCAACGCAGCCTGCCCGATGCCCCCATGGGCACACTGGACATTGCCTTCTATCGCGATGACTTCGAACAGAATGGCCTGCCCCAGCGTGTGCGCGCATCCGAACTACCCTTTGGCCTGGATGGCCGCCACCTGGTACTGGTCGATGACGTGTTGATGACCGGCCGCACCATTCGCGCCGCGCTGAATGAAATCTTTGATTACGGCCGCCCGGCGTCGGTGACCCTGGTCACCCTGATTGACATCGAAGCCCGCGACCTGCCAATACGGGCTGACATCCTCGGTCGCAGCCTGTCACTGTCACCCGGCCAGCGGGTAAAACTGACCGGCCCCGAGCCGCTGCAACTGACCCTGACCATGCCTGCCGCGAGTACCCCGTGACCATGAGCCAGACGCATAGCCACCTGCAGCTCAACCAGCAGGGCCAACTGCGCCACTTCCTGACCGTGGAAGGGCTATCGGAAACCCTGTTGACCGAACTCTTGGATACCGCCGATTCATTCCTGGAAGTGGGTGAACGCGCCGTCAAAAAAGTCCCCTTGTTACGCGGCAAGACCGTGTGCAACGTATTCTTTGAAAACTCCACGCGCACCCGTACCACCTTCGAATTGGCCGCCAAGCGCCTGTCTGCCGATGTGCTCAACCTGAACATCTCCACCTCCTCGACCAGCAAGGGTGAAACCCTGTTCGATACCTTGCAGAACCTGGAAGCCATGGCCGCCGACATGTTTATCGTACGTCATGGCGATTCCGGGGCCGCACACTTTATTGCCCAGCAAGTCTGCCCCGAGGTGGCCATCATCAATGCCGGCGACGGCAACCATGCGCATCCGACCCAGGCCATGCTCGACATGCTGACCATCCGCCGCCATCGCGGGGATTTTCGCCAGCTGTCGGTCGCCATTGTCGGCGACATCCTGCATTCACGGGTCGCGCGCTCGAACATGCTGGCACTGCAAACCCTGGGTTGTCCGGATATCCGCGTGATTGCCCCGCGCACCCTGCTACCGGTTGGCATCGAAGACTATGGCGTGCGGGTGTTCAATGACCTGCGCGCCGGGCTGCGCGATGTTGATGTGGTGATCATGCTGCGGCTGCAAAAAGAACGCATGCAAAGCGGCCTGTTACCCAGCGAAGGCGAGTTCTACCGCCTTTACGGCCTGACTCCGGAATCGCTCGCATTGGCCAAACCCGATGCCCTGGTGATGCACCCGGGACCGATCAATCGCGGCGTGGAAATTGCCTCGGAAGTGGCTGACGGCCCCCAGTCGGTGATCCTTAACCAGGTCACCTACGGCATTGCCGTGCGCATGGCCGTGATGTCCATGGCCATGGCCGGTCAGACCACCCAGCGCCAGCTCAACCAGGAAGCCGAGTAACCATGCGACTGACCATTGAAGGCGCCCGAGTCATCGACCCGGCCAGCCAACTCGACAGCATTACCGACCTGCATATCGACGCCGGCCTGGTGCACGCCATCGGTGAGGCACCGGCCGGCTTTGTCGCCGAGCGCCGCATCGATGCCCGCGGCCTGATAGCCAGCCCCGGTCTGGTTGACCTCAATATCAGCCTGCGCGAACCCGGCTATGGCCGTAAAGGCAGTATTGCCAGTGAAACCCGCGCTGCGGCTGCCGGCGGAGTCACCAGCCTGTGCAGCACCCCGGATAGCCGCCCGGTACTGGATACCCCGGCGGTCGCCGAGCTGATTCTGGACCGTGCCGCCCAAGCGGGTAATTGCCGCGTGTTCCCGCTGGCGGCCCTGACCCGCAACCTCGACGGTGAACACCTGAGCGAGCTGGTCGCCTTGCGTGACGCCGGCTGCGTCGCCTTTACCCAGGGCCTGGCGCCGATGAACAATAATCGGATTTTGCGCCGCGCGCTGGAGTACGCAGCCGGCTTTGACCTGCCGGTGGTGTTTACCCCGCAAGATCCGGAACTGGCCGAAGGCGGCATGGCGCATGAAGGCAGTACTGCCACGCGGTTAGGCCTGATCGGCATTCCCGAAAGCGCAGAAACCGTTGCGCTGGCGCGCGACCTGCTGCTGGTCGAGCAGACGGGCGTACGCGCCCATTTCAGCGGCCTGACCAGCGCCCGCGCCATGGACATGCTAGCCGACGCCCAAGCCCGCGGCCTGCCGGTTACCGCTGATGTTGCCATGTATCAGTTGCTGCTCTGCGATGAGGACCTCAGCGACTTTTCCAGCATCCTGCATGTGTTGCCGCCACTGCGCAGCAGCGCTGACCGCCGCGGCCTGCGCGCAGCGGTGCAAAGCGGCGTGGTGCAGGCCATTGCCTCGCACCACCGCCCGCACGAACAAGAAGCCACGCGCATGCCTTTCGCCGCAGCGGCCAGTGGTATCAGTAGTGTTGAAGTCCTGCTGCCGCTGGCGCTAACGCTGGTCGCCGATGGCTTGCTGGAATTACCCGCCCTGCTCAGCCGGCTAAGCCTGGGACCGGCCAACGCACTGGACTTGCCAGCGGGCCGCCTGCAGGTAGGTGACAGTGCCGATATCACCCTGTTTGACCCAGCGGGCGCCAGCTTGATTGGCGAGCATTGGTTATCGCGTGGACGCAACTGCCCCTTCTTCGGCCAGGGTGTACCCGGTGCCGTAACCCATACCCTGTGCCAGGGCCGATTGGTTTACCAGAACAACACGTAGATACCGTCTTGCCAGCTACCTTGCAAGTGCTTTATTGGCATCAAATGGCTGGCCTG
>REBY01000160.1 GCA_007692485.1 Pseudomonadaceae bacterium
GTCAATGGGTGCAGCGCCAGATCAGCCAACACCTGGCGCCCGGTGATTTCAGTGACGCAGTCTGGGCCAGTTTTGCTGATCGCCTGGATTACCTTAGCCTGGATGTCAGCCAGCGGGTTGAGTTCCCCCGCCTGGCCAAGCAACTCGGCCAGCAACCGGGGCGGGTGCGCGTATTCTATCTGGCGACGCTGCCGAACCTGTTTGCCGCCACGGCGCGACATCTGGCCTCGGTTGGCCTGGCCGACGAGCAGGCGCGTATTGTCCTGGAAAAACCTTTGGGTGAAAGCCTGCCCACGGCCAAGCGGATCAATGATGAAATTGGCCAATACTTCAGTGAGTCGCGGGTCTTTCGCATTGACCATTACCTGGGCAAGGAAGCGGTGCAGAACTTGTTGGCGTTACGTTTTGGCAATGCGCTGTTCGAGCCGCTCTGGCGCAATGCCCATATTGAGCATGTGCAGATCAGCGTGCTGGAAACGGTCGGGGTAGAAAACCGGGGTGACTACTATGATCACGCTGGCGCCATGCGCGATATGGTGCAAAACCACCTGCTGCAGTTGTTGTGCCTGGTGGCCATGGAGGCACCGGTGCATTTTGAGCCGGAATCAGTGCGCAATGAAAAGCTGAAGATTCTCGAAGCCCTGCGGCCGATTACCGGTATGGATGTGCAAGATCTGACCGTGCGCGGCCAATATGCCGCCGGTAAGCGGGCGGGTGAGGAGCTGCCGGCCTACTATTTCGAAAAAAGTGTCGACCACGACAGCAACACTGAAACTTTCGTCGCGCTCAAGGCCGAAATCGACAATTGGCGCTGGGCTGGTGTGCCTTTCTATCTGCGTACAGGCAAGCGTTTGGCACAGCGCAAGTCAGAAATCATTATCCAGTTCAAATCGGTGCCTCACCGCTTGTTTGCGCAGGGTGAGGAAACCCCGACCGAAAATCGCCTGGTGATCCGCTTGCAGCCGGACGAAAGCATTCGCCTGTCATTGATGGCGAAAAGTCCTGGCCGTGGCATGACTCTGCAGCCGGTTGATCTGGACCTGAACTTTGCAGAAGCCTTTAAAAAACGCCGCTGGGACGCCTATGAACGCTTGTTGCTGGATGTGATCAAGGGCGATGCGACTTTGTTCATGCGTCGAGATGAGATCGAAGCTGCCTGGCGCTGGATCGATCCTATTCTGACTGGTTGGCAAGATTGTTACCGCTCACCCAAGCCCTATGCCTCAGGTAGCAAGGGACCAGAGGCGGCTAACAGTCTGGTCGAGCGTCTGGGCCACCAATGGTTTGACCCGGACGCCTGACTACGGGTTATCGACGGGCTGCGCCTGGGCCAGCAGTGGCGTCAAATCACTGGCTGGCATCGGCCGACCAATGAGATAGCCCTGCAACTGATCGCAGGCGTACTCGCGCAACAACTGTTGCTGGGCTGTGTTTTCCACCCCTTCAGCGACCACCTGCAAACCCAGGCTATGCCCCATGACAATGATGGCGCGGACGATGGCGGCATCCTGTGCGCCTTGTTCCAGGCCGGCGATAAAGGTGCGGTCAATTTTTAACGTATCAATCGGGAAGCGCTTGAGATAGGCCAGTGAGGAATACCCGGTACCAAAGTCATCAATGGCCAAACTGATGCCCAGTGCTCGTAGAGCAGCAATATTCAGCTCAACCACATCCAGCTGTTCGAGCAGCATGCTTTCCGTCAGTTCCAGCTGCAAGTAGTGGGCAGGTAACTCGGTGGCCAGCAAAATTGCCGCTACCTGCTCAGCAAAATCGCGCTGACGCAGTTGCTGAACGGACAGGTTGACGGCGATTTGCACCGGCTGACCATTTTGATACCAGCGGCTGGCCTGGGCGCAGGCGGTGCGTAATACCTGCTCGCCAAGGCGCACGATCATGCCGGTTTCTTCGGCCAGCGCAATGAATTCGGCAGGTGCTAACAAGCCGCGTTGTGGATGTTGCCAACGGACCAGTGCTTCGGCTGAGCGCAGCTCACCCCCGGGCAGGTTCTGCTTGGGCTGGTAATAGACGACCAGTTGCTTTTCATCCAGCGCTTTGCGCAACTGGTTTTCCAGTTGCAGGCGCTCTATACCATGGACCTGCAGCTGATCCGAGTAGAACTGGAAGCCGTCACCTCCAAGGTATTTGGCATGCTGCATGGCCTGATTGGCCTGGGTAATCAGCAGCAAGCCGTCACGCGCAGTATGCGGGAACAGGCTGATACCAATGGAAGCACTGACTACCAGCTCATGCCCCTCCAGGTTCATCGGGCGGCGCAGATTGTGCAGCAGACGGTCCGCCAGCTGGCTAAGCTCACGCTTGTGCAGGTCGCCTTCAACAATGAGGACAAATTCATCGGCAGACAAACGCGCCACCGCCGCACTGTCACCGGCGGTTTCTACTAGTCGCTGGGCTACCTGGCGCAGCAGATTGTCAGCTATGTGGTGGCCAAGGGTGTCGTTGATATGTTTGAAACGATCCAGGTCAACATGCAGCAGCGTTACTTCCTGTTTGAACTGACGGGCCCGGCTGACGGCCTCTTCAAGCTGCTGGGTAAACAGGTTGCGATTGGCCAGTTGCGTAAGCGGATCGAAATTAGCCAGATATTGCAGGCGCTGTTCAGTTTGCCGGTGGCTGGTCTGGTCGCTGAAGAAGCCGACATAATGCGTGATCTGTCCTTGCGGGTTGCGTACCACGGTCAGCTGCAGCCATTGCGGGTAACGTTCGCCGCTGCGTCGCTGCTCCATCAGTTCGCCCTGCCAGCGGTCTTCGGAGTCCAGTGTGCTTTTCAGGTGCTGGAAGAAGCGGTTGCGATCCGGGTCTTCACTCAATAGGTGCATCGGTGTACCGCAAACATCATCGGCGGCATAACCGGTAATGAAGCAGAACGCCTGATTCACCGTAAGAATGTGGAAGTTTGGATCAAGGATGAAGATACCTTCTGCGGTGGCATCAAAGACGGTCGCTGCCAGCTGCGCTTGTTGCTCGCGGGCCAGCCGTTCACTGACATCGCGACGGGTACCGATGATGCGGGTCACCCGTCCGGTGCTATCCCATTCTACGGCACGGCCGCTATCTTCAACCCAGACCCAGTGCCCGTCGGCATGTTGAATGCGGTACTCGATCCGATAGGATTTGCTTCTGCCGCGCATGTGCTGCACCAGGGTTGAGCGCACCAGTTTGCGATCATCCGGATGCACCCGAGGAGTGAGGTGTTCCAGCATGCGGGTTACCGCTTCACCGGACAAGCCGAATATCTCTTCCAGGTGTGAGTGGTAGACCTCATCCGTGTCCAGATTCCAATCCCACAGGCCCAGTTGGCTGGCCTCAATGGCCAGGTTTAGGCGCGCTTCGCTGGCTTTCAGCTGTTCGCTGGCGGCTTGCAAGGCGGCGGTACGTTCGATCACTCGCTGTTCCAACGCTTCATGACTCTGGCGCAGCTCGCGCTCGGCATTGCGCCGCTGATTGATCTCGCGGGTCAGTTGCTGATTCAGGGCTTCGGACTGCTGTTTGGCGTCATCCAGACCTTGCAGCAAGTCCATGTTGCGCTGGTTGGCGGCCATAATCGCGGTGGCCGTTCGGTTGAGAAATGCAGCGGCCAGCAGCAGGCAGCCCGATAGCGTGATACCAATGACGCCCCAGTAAGGGCTGGTCGGGTCATCCTGCACCAGCAAATAGATAGTGGGCGGTAGCCAGGCAGGTACGGCAAAGCTGAGAAACGCTATGAACTGGGTCGCATAAATGATGCTGACACAGAGAGCGATGCCGGTAGCCAAGGCATAGGCCACGGCCTGTAATTCGAAATGCTCCAGCGGCACTATGTAGATATGCACGAAGGCCAAGCTTAACCCGGAAGCCAGGTTGCCCAGATAGAAGAGTGCGTACCAGCGCGCGCGCTGGCGCTCGGGGGCAGCACAGGCGCGGTAGCGACGCACCAGCACAGCACGCAGCAGGGCCAGGCCTGTGACCACCGCCAGCCACCCGAGCAACAGGTTGTGTGGGGCGTGCGACCACATCACCAGCACCACGCCGGCGGCGCTCAGCAGGATCAGCCATTGTGGCAAACGCGAGTAGGCATACAGCAGGTCGAGCTGTTGGGTCTTGACCCAGTTGTTGGCAGAATGAGTATCGTTAGAGGTCATGGAGTTGACTGTACCTCAGAACGCGAGGCGTCTTTTGTTATAGTTTTGACGTTGCGGGCGAGCAGTGCCGCCCCTGATAGCCCGTTACAATACACCAGCTGCAAGTCACGGCCCAGCCCCTGAGGCGATGAAATTTCCCGCTGAATGCCTCTAGCTGGGACATTTCCAGCTTTTCTTCCGGCGCAGCTATACAGCCTGCTAGAATGCGCCGATGGATATTTCGCATCTGCTTGACTCACTCAACGAAGCCCAGCGCCAGGCGGTCAGTGCCAGCCCGGGCCAACAACTGGTGCTGGCTGGCGCCGGCTCTGGCAAAACCCGTGTACTGGTCCAGCGAATTGCCTGGCTGGTCGAGGTCGAACAGGCCTCACCCTGGAGCATTCTGGCGGTTACCTTTACCAACAAGGCAGCGCATGAAATGCGCCAGCGCATCGAGCAACTGCTCGGAATCTCGCCGCGCGGCATGTGGATCGGTACATTCCACGGGTTGGCCCATCGCCTGCTGCGCGCTCACTGGCAGGAGGCGGGACTGGTCGAACAGTTCCAGATTCTCGACAGTGACGATCAGTTTCGCTTGCTCAAGCGGGTCATTCGCGAGCTGGGCCTGGATGAGAACCAGTGGGCGCCACGCCAGGCCCAGTGGTGGATCAACAGCCAGAAGGATGAGGGGTTGCGCCCGCAGCATATCCAGCCGGCGGGCGATCTTTATCTGACCACCATGGTGCGCATTTACCAGGCTTATGAAGAGGCTTGTGCGCGTGCCGGCTCAGTCGATTTTGCCGAGCTGCTGTTGCGCTCGCTGGAGCTGTGGCGGGACAACCCGGCGCTGCGCGAGCAGTATCAGGCCCGCTTCCGCCATCTGCTGGTCGACGAGTTTCAGGATACCAACGCGGTGCAGTATGCCTGGCTGCGGCTGATTGCCGGCAGCAGTCCGAGCCTGATGGTGGTGGGTGACGATGACCAGTCCATCTATGGCTGGCGCGGGGCCAAGATCGAGAATATCCATCAGTTTCAGCGCGATTATCCCGCTGCTGAATTGATCCGCCTGGAGCAGAACTACCGCTCGACCACCACCATTCTCAAGGCCGCCAACGCGCTGATCGATAATAACGCCGGGCGCCTGGGCAAGGAGCTTTGGACGGATGGTCAGGAGGGCGAGCCGATTGCCCTGTATGCCGGCTTTAATGAACAGGATGAAGCGCGGTTTATTGTTGATCGTATCGAGCAGGCGGTAGGCGAGGGCATGGCGCGCAGTGAGATGGCTATTTTATACCGCTCCAACGCCCAGTCGCGGGTGCTTGAAGAAGCCTTGTTACGGGCTGGCGTGCCCTACCGCATCTATGGTGGGCAACGCTTTTTCGAGCGTGCGGAAATCAAGAATGCCATGGCCTATGTGCGCCTGGTTGGTAATCGCGATGATGACGGCGCGTTGGAACGCATTATCAACCTGCCGACTCGCGGCATCGGCGACAAGACGGTGGAAGCCTTGCGCCAGCAGGCGCGTGAACGTGGCACTTCGGTCTGGCAAGCGGCCTGCGACCTGATTGACCTAAAAGCCCTGCCTGGGCGAGCGGCCAATGCAGTGCAGGGCTTTTTGCAACTGATCGAAGAACTGGCCCAGCGTACCGAAGGCTTGCCGTTGCACAGCCGGGTACAGCAGGTAGTTGAGCAAAGTGGCTTGCTGGCTTTTCACGAAAAAGAGAAGGGCGACAAGGGCCAGGCGCGGGTGGAAAACCTTGAGGAACTGGTCTCGGCTGCCCGCGCTTTTGAAAATGACCAGGCAGAACTGGAAGCGGAGGGCGACGTGCTGATTGCCTTCCTCGCCCATGCCTCACTGGAAGCTGGCGATACCCAGGCCGATCAGTATGAAGACAGTGTGCAGCTCATGACCCTGCACAGTGCCAAGGGTCTGGAGTTCCCGCTGGTGTTCCTGGCTGGCGTGGAAGAGGGGCTGTTCCCGCACAAGATGAGCCTGGAAGAGCCGGGTAGGCTGGAAGAGGAGCGCCGGCTGGCTTATGTCGGTATTACCCGCGCCATGCAGCAGCTGATCATCACTTGGGCGGAAACCCGCCGCTTGTATGGTAGCGAAACCTTCAACAAGGTCTCGCGCTTTGTCCGTGAAATCCCCAGTGAACTGATCCGCGAAGTACGCCTGGGCAATCAGGTCAGCCGACCCTTCGGCCCACGGCACAACATGTTTCAGGCCGAAGCGACGGAAAATACCGGATTTGCCCTTGGCCAGCGCGTCATGCATGGCCTTTTTGGTGAAGGTGTGGTGCTGAATTACGAAGGCCAGGGCGCTCAGGCACGGATTCAGGTCAATTTTGATGATGAAGGCAGCAAGTGGTTAATGGTTGCCTACGCCAAGCTGGAAGCGCTCTGACGCGTACAAAAACCGTAAAATAAGCAATCTGCTGCATGGCTGCCTGGCCGTGCGCAGTCAGGAGCGAACTAATGAAAAGACGTGAACTGTTGACGGCCGCTGGCCTGGGTCTGGGGGCCGCGGCACTGGCGGGCTGCAAGGGTGATGAGCCGGCTGCGGCGGGTGATGAGCCGGCACAGCAGCGTTTTCGCTGGCGTATGGTGACCTCCTGGCCAAAGAACTTTCCGGGGCTGGGTACCACGGCCGAGTATTTTGCCGACCTGGTTAACCAGCTCTCTGCGGGCCGTTTGCAGGTGCAGGTATTTGCCGCCGGTGAGCTGGTGCCAGCGCTGGAAGTCTTTGACGCGGTAGCCGGTGGTACCGCCGAACTGGGTCACAGTGCTGCTTACTACTGGCGTGGCAAAACCTCGGCGGCGTCCTTTTTTACTGCTGTCCCCTTTGGTCTCAATGCCCAGGAAACCAATGCCTGGCTGTACAACGCCGGCGGGCTGGAGCTATGGCAAAAGGCCTATGCCGATTTCGGCGTACTGCCGTTGCCCTGTGGTAATACCGGGGTGCAGATGGCCGGCTGGTTCAACCGCGAGATCAACAATCTGGACGATCTGCGCGGGCTGAAAATGCGTATCCCCGGTTTTGGTGGTGAAGTCATGTCACGTGCCGGGGTGACGACGGTCAGCATTCCCGGCAGCGAAATGTTCACTGCGCTGCAAACCGGGGTGATCGACGCCACCGAGTGGGTCAGCCCCTATAACGACCTCGCTCTGGGGCTGCATCAGGCGGCCAAATACTATTACTACCCCGGTTGGCAGGAGCCCTCTGCGGTCTTGGAGCTGACCATCAACCAGCGCGCCTTCGAGCAGCTGCCAAATGATCTGCAAGCCGTGGTGCGTGCCGCCGCGCGGGCGACCAATCAGGTGATGCTGGACGAGTACACCCTGCGTAATGCCGAAGCGCTGGATACCCTGGTTAACCAGCACCAGGTCCAGCTGCGCAAACTGCCGGACGATGTGCTGACCCGTCTGCACGAGCTGTCCATCGATGTATTGGAGGAAACGGCCGATCGCAGTGAGCTCAACCGCGAAATCTGGGACTCGATGGAAGCCTTCCGCAAAAAGGTCTGGCCCAATCAGGCGCTGGGTGAGCAGGCCATGTACGCTTGGCGTGGCTGAGCTAGGTTTTTATCACATCTGGCCCGGTAACCAGGTAATCAAGCCCGGCCAGATGGCAGCCACGACTAGCAAGAGTATCTGGATGGCGATAAAGGGTAATACGCCCTTATAGATGGCGGTAGTGGGTACGCT
>REBY01000107.1 GCA_007692485.1 Pseudomonadaceae bacterium
TTTATTGCTGATATGGCGGGCGCTTACGAGTGGGCGGACCTGGTGGTCTGTCGCGCAGGTGCGCTCACCGTGGCGGAACTGGCTGCGGCCGGTCGCCCGGCTCTGTTGATTCCGCTGCCGCATGCCATTGACGACCACCAGACTGCTAATGCGCGCTTCCTCGCCAGCCAGGGTGCTGCCGAGCTGTTGCCGCAGCACGGTTTGACCAGTGACGACCTGACGCAGCGACTGATCGTCCTGTTTTCTAATCCGGAGATGTTGCAGCAAATGGCAGTAAACGCCCGTCAACAAGCTAAACCCAATGCCACCCAGGATGTGGTGCAAGCCTGCCAGGAGGTTGCCCATGCGCGCTAACAGCAAAATGCCTCAGGCCACCTTCACCCTGCCGGAGATGCGCCGTATCCGCCGTATTCATTTTGTTGGCATAGGTGGCGCCGGCATGTGTGGTATTGCGGAAGTGTTGATGAATCTGGGCTATGAGGTGTCGGGCTCCGACCTCAAGCGTAGTGCGGTGACTGAGCGTCTGGAGGACTTTGGTGCCCGGGTCGATATCGGCCACCGGACGGAAAATGTCCAGGATGCCGATGTGTTGGTGGTATCCAGTGCGATCAATACCTCCAACCCGGAAGTGGCCGGTGCGCTTGAGCGCCGTATACCGGTGGTGCCGCGGGCGGAAATGCTTGCCGAGCTGATGCGCTATCGCCACGGCATTGCGGTTGCCGGCACCCATGGCAAAACCACCACGACCAGTCTGATTGCTTCGGTTCTGGCGGCCGAGGGCCTGAGCCCGACCTTTGTTATTGGTGGTCGCTTGACCAGCGCCGGCACCAATGCCCAGTTGGGCGAAAGTCGTTACCTGGTGGCGGAAGCGGACGAGAGCGATGCCTCTTTCTTGCACCTGCAGCCCATGGTCGCCATCGTGACCAATATTGATGCCGACCATATGTCGACCTATGGCGGTGACTTCAACAAGCTGAAACGTACTTTTATCGAGTTTTTGCACAACCTGCCGTTCTACGGTCTGGCAGTCGTCTGCATTGATGACCCGGTAGTGCGTGAGATTCTGCCGCAGATCAACCGTCAGGTGATTACCTACGGCATGTCGGAAGAGGCAGATATTCGTGCCGTTGATGTGCATCAAAACGGTATGCAGACGCACTTTACCGTCCTGCGTGAAGGGCGTGAGCCGTTGACGGTCTTCGTCAATATGCCGGGTGAGCACATGGTGCTCAATGCACTGGCGACCATTGCCGTTGCTACCGATGAAATGATCAGTGATGCCGCCATCGTCAAGGGTCTGACCGAGTTTGCCGGTGTTGGCCGGCGCTTCCAGGTGTACGGCGACTATCCCGTAGCCGGGGGTGAGGTCATGCTGGTGGACGATTACGGCCACCACCCGCGTGAAGTGGCTGCCGTCATCAAAGCGGTGCGCGCCGGCTGGCCACAGCGCCGTCTGGTGATGATTTACCAGCCGCACCGATTTAGCCGGACCCATGACCTGTATGAAGACTTTGTGCAGGTGCTGAGCGAGAACAATGCCCTGTTGTTGATGGAAGTGTATCCGGCCGGTGAGGAGCCCATCCCGGGCGCGAACAGCAAGCAACTGTGCGGCAGTATTCGCCAGCGCGGGCAGCTTGATCCGATTTATATCGAGCGCGACACCGACCCCATGCCCTTGTTAAAGACATTATTGCAGCCCGGCGACATCCTGCTGACCCAGGGCGCGGGTGATATTGGTGGCCTGGCGCCGCGCATTGCTGCGGCCCTGATTGCTTTACAGCAGGAGGCCGGCAATGAGTAACCCCATGAATTTTGGTCGCGTCGCTGTGCTCTTTGGCGGCAGCTCCGCCGAGCGCGAAGTGTCGTTGAAGTCCGGTGGCGAAGTGCTCAAGGCGTTGCAACAAGGTGGGGTGGATGCGTTCGGCATTGATGCTGGTAGTGATCTGGCTGCCCGTTTGATCGCTGAGCGGCCGGACCGGGTCTTTATCGCCCTGCATGGCCGTGGTGGCGAAGATGGCAGCCTGCAAGGTCTGCTGGAAAACCTGCAGCTGCCCTATACCGGCAGTGGCGTATTGGCCTCGGCACTGGGGATGGACAAGCTGCGCACCAAGCTGGTCTGGCAAGGGTTGCAGCTGCCCACCCCGGCCTATGCGGTGCTGCGCGATGAGGCTGACTGTGCGGCGATCGTCGAACAGTTGGGGTTGCCGCTGATCGTCAAGCCAATCCATGAAGGGTCGAGTATCGGCATGGCCAAGGTCACCAGCCTGGCTGAGTTGGAACAAGCCTGGACTGAAGCCAAGCGCTATGACGATTGCGCCCTGGTTGAACAATGGATGACCGGGCGCGAGTTTACGGTAGCCATTCTGGACGGCAGGGCGTTGCCGGCTATTGGTTTGCAAACCAGCCACACTTTTTATGACTACCACGCCAAATACGTCGCCAATGACACCCGTTACCTGTTGCCCTGCGGCCTGGATGCCGAGCAGGAGCAGCAGTTAGCTGACCTTTGCTTGCGTGCCTTTGACGCTGTGGGTTGCCGTGGCTGGGGTCGGGTCGATGTGATGCAGGATGGCGCGGGCAATTTTCAACTGCTGGAAGTCAATACCGTCCCCGGGATGACTGACCACAGCCTGGTTCCCATGGCGGCCAAAGCTGCCGGGATGACATTCACTGATCTGGTGCTGGCAATTCTCGCCAGCGCCCGTTACTGAGGTCGAGCCATGATTGGGCCGCTGATTCGGGATCGCGCCGCCGCCGGTGCTTCGACTCGACGTAAATCGTCGAGCCGGGGTGCTGTGCGCGTGGCGCCACCCGTGCAGCGGCGCCAATGGATGCCGAACTGGCGCCTGCCGGCGTTCGGCGGCCTGTTGGCCCGTGTACAACAGGTGCTCTGGCCGTTGTTGCTGGTTGGGCTGGGCTACGCCCTGTACGACCTGGGTCAGCGGCTGCTGCCCATGGCCGACCGACCGATTGCACTGGTTAGCGTGCAGGGTGAATTGCAGTACATCGACCGCGAAGCGATTCAGGCAGTCGTACAGCCTTATCTGAGTGCCAATTTCTTTGGCCTGGACGTGAATGCATTGCGCGCAGAGCTGGCAGCTATGCCTTGGGTCGCTGATTCAACCGTACAGCGGGTATGGCCAGACCAACTGGTGGTGCACCTGGAAGAGCAACTGCCGATTGCCCGTTGGGGTGAGGCGTCTTTGCTGAACAGTGCCGGGCGCACTTTTGCACCGGAAGATTTAAGTGGTTTTACGCATTTACCACAACTGAACGGGCCGGAACGGGCGAAATCGCGAGTGCTGCAACAGTATCAGCAGTTCAACCGCCAGTTGCGTAGCCAGGGCTTCGGTATTGCTGCGCTGGAGTTGCGCGATCGTGGTAGCTGGTTTCTGACTACCCGCGAAGGGATTGAAATCAGCCTTGGGCGTGAGCGCCTGGATGACAAATTGGAACGTTTTCTGACGGTTGATCAGCGCCTGCTCAGTGAACGGCGTGATCAGATTGCGCGGGTTGATCTGCGCTACAGCAACGCAATGGCGGTGGCCTGGCGCACGCCCACCAGCACAGCCGCAGGGGAGTAACGGAGCATTATGTCGAACAAGCAGGGGAGCAAGATGATTGTCGGGCTGGATATTGGCACGTCCAAGGTGGTTGCCCTGGTCGGTGAGATTGGTGCTGACGGCGAGCTGGAAATTGTCGGTATCGGATCACACCCCTCGCGCGGTCTGAAAAAGGGTGTGGTGGTAAATATCGAGTCCACCGTGCAGTCAATTCAGCGCGCCATCGAGGAAGCCGAACTGATGGCCGGCTGCCAGATTCACTCGGTGTATGCCGGCATCGCCGGCAGCCATATCCGCAGCCAGAACTCCCATGGCATTGTCGCCATTCGTGATGGTGAAGTGGCGCCGGCAGATATTGAACGCGTGCTCGAGGCCGGTCAGGCCGTGGCCATCCCGGCGGACCAGAAAGTTCTGCATGCACTGCCGCAGGAATATGTGATCGACAATCAAGAAGGTGTGCGTGAGCCCCTGGGTATGTCCGGGGTTCGTCTCGAAGCCAAGGTTCATGTCGTGACCTGTGCGCTGAATGCAGTGCAGAACATTGAAAAGTGCATCCGCCGCTGCGGCCTGGAAGTCGAAGATGTGATTCTGGAGCAGCTGGCTTCCAGCTATGCCTCTTTGACCGAAGATGAAAAAGAGCTCGGCGTCTGCCTGGTTGACATTGGCGGCGGCACCACGGATATCGCGATTTTCACCGAAGGGGCGATTCGTCACACCGCAGTGATCCCGATTGCCGGTGACCAGGTGACCAATGACATCGCCATGGCGCTGCGCACGCCGACCCAGTACGCGGAAGAAATCAAGATTCGCTACGCCTGTGCCCTGGCCAAGCTGGCCGGGCCGGAAGAAACCATCAAGGTCCCCAGCGTGGGTGAACGGCCGCCACGTGACCTGTCGCGTCAGGCCCTGGCCGAAGTGGTTGAGCCGCGTTACGACGAGCTGTTCACCCTGATTCAGGCGGAGCTGCGCCGCTCCGGATTTGAAGACATGATTCCGGCCGGCATCGTCATGACCGGCGGTACCGCCAAGATGGAAGGGGCGGTCGAGTTGGCCGAAGAGATTTTTCATATGCCGGTACGCCTTGGCGTACCGCAGGATTTCAAGGGGCTGGTCGATGTGGTGCGTAATCCCATTTACGCCACCAGTGTCGGCCTGCTGCATTACGGCTACCAGCATCATGGTGGTCATTCAGCCGGTGGCCCGGATGCTAATAAGGATCCGTTATGGGGACGCCTGACCCGTTGGTTCAAGGGCAATTTTTAACCAGACCTGCGTCGAGCAGGCTAATGCAACACAACGAAACGTAACGAAACGAGTTTGTACTCAAGGAGAAAGATCATGTTCGAACTGATCGATAACGTACCGCAAAATGCAGTGATCAAAGTCATCGGTGTTGGTGGTGGTGGTGGTAACGCCCTGCAGCACATGGTTGCCAACAATGTTGAAGGCGTTGATTTTATCTGCGCCAACACCGATGCTCAGGCATTGAAAAACGTCAGTGCACGTACCGTACTGCAGTTGGGCTCCACGGTTACCAAAGGTCTGGGTGCCGGCGCCAACCCGCTGATCGGCCGTGAAGCGGCAATTGAAGATCGCGAGCGCATTGCTGAAGTACTGCAAGGTTCCGACATGGTATTCATCACTGCGGGCATGGGTGGTGGTACCGGTACTGGCGCGGCGCCTATTGTGGCTGAAGTGGCACGTGAAATGGGCATTCTTACCGTGGCTGTAGTGACCCGCCCGTTCCCCTTTGAAGGCCGCAAGCGCATGCAAGTGGCAGAAGAGGGGATTCGCGAGCTGAGCCAGCACGTTGATTCGCTGATCACCATCCCGAATGAAAAGCTGCTCACCGTCCTGGGCAAAGATGCCAGCTTGCTGGCTGCTTTCAGCAAGGCCAACGACGTGCTGTTGGGCGCCGTTCAGGGCATTGCTGACCTGATCATGCGCCCGGGTATGATCAACGTCGACTTTGCCGACGTCAAAACGGTCATGAGTGAGATGGGTATGGCCATGATGGGTACTGGCCACGCCAGCGGCCCGAATCGCGCCCGTGAAGCGGCAGAAGCTGCGATCCGCAGCCCGCTGCTGGAAGATGTCAACCTGATGGGTGCGCGTGGCATTCTGGTCAACATCACCGCCGGCCCAGATCTGTCGCTGGGTGAATTCTCTGAAGTGGGTAACACGGTAGAGGAATTCGCTTCGGAAACGGCTACAGTAGTAGTAGGTACTGTGATTGATCCGGAACTGCGCGACGAATTGCGCGTCACAGTGGTGGCTACGGGTCTTGGCAACAAGTCCGACAAGCCGGTTAAGGTGGTGGACAATACCGCCCAGGCGGCAGCCCCGTCACGTAACGAAGCCGGCGCACCCAACTACCGTGACCTGGATCGTCCGACCGTTATGCGCAACCAGCCAGCGAGCGGTAATGCGGCTGTGCAGCGGCACAACCAGCCGGCGGATGATCTGGATTATCTGGACATTCCGGCGTTCCTGCGGCGGCAGGCTGATTGATCGGGTCAATCGGTGGCATAGGGCGGTTTAGTATCCAAGTAAAGGCGACTTTGCTATGATGCACGCCGTTTGTTGACAATTATTCGCAATTGAGCGAAGGCCAGGTTATATATGATCAGACAACGCACATTGAAGAACACCATACGGGCGACCGGCGTCGGCTTGCATTCGGGTGAGAAGGTTTACCTCACCCTGAAGCCGGCGCCGATCGACAGCGGTATCGTGTTCCGACGGGTTGATCTCGATCCGGTGGTCGACATTCCGGCGCGTGCCGAGAATGTCGGTGAAACCACCATGTCAACAACCCTGGTCAAAGACGGTGCCAAGGTGGATACCGTCGAGCACCTGTTGTCGGCTATGGCCGGCTTGGGTATCGACAACGCCGTGGTGGAGCTGAGCGCGCCAGAAGTCCCTATTATGGATGGTAGCGCCGGGCCTTTCGTGTTTCTGATCCAGTCCGCTGGTATCGAAGAGCAGGATGCGCCGAAACAGTTCATTCGCATCAAGCGCGAAGTCAGCGTTGAAGAAGATGGCAAGAAAGCCACCTTTGTGCCTTTCGAGGGTTTCAAAGTGTCTTTTGCAATTGACTTCGATCATCCGGTTTTCCGAGGTCGCAGCCAGTTTGCCACGGTCGACTTTTCCAGCACCTCCTTCGTCAAGGAAGTCAGTCGTGCCCGCACCTTCGGTTTCATGCGTGATATCGAATATTTGCGTTCACAGAATCTGGCCTTGGGCGGCAGTGTGGATAACGCCATCGTGGTCGACGAGTACCGCGTGTTAAATGAAGACGGCCTGCGTTATGAGGACGAATTCGTCAAACACAAGATTCTCGACGCCATTGGTGACCTGTATTTGCTGGGCAAAAGCCTGGTTGGCGAGTTCCGTGGCGAAAAGTCCGGTCACGCGCTGAACAACAAGCTTTTGCGTTCCTTGCTGGCCAATCAGGATGCCTGGGACATAGTCACTTTCGAGGATTCAGGCACTGCGCCCATTTCATTCATGCGTCCGGCTGCCGCCGTCTGACCCTGACTCGTTTCGTTTTTTTACGGCCACTTCGGTGGCCGTTTTTTATTCCTCACCCGTCCCGGTATTCTGCCGGTGATGACGCGCCAGGCGCTCAAGCGCCGACCTTAGCGCGGGATCCTCAATACCCTCGGCAGTGGTTTGCAGGCTGTCGGCTGCAACCTTTGACGGCCGCATGACCCGTGGCGGCACTGTGCGTGGCGGCTGAACGGGCTGTACCTTGCAGTGGATTTTGGTTAAGGTGGCGAATTCATTAAAAGCCTGCAATTGGCGGATCAAGCGCCGTTGCTGGTAACGCATGCGAGTAGCCCAGTGGCCATTGCTGACAATCAGGCGTAATACGCCGTCGCGCAATGATGCTATCCGGCAGTGCTCGCGGGCGGCCGGTTCCAACTGGCTGTCCAGTAACAATTGAAGCCGCTCCAACTGCCGCGCTTGCTGAAACAGCCCGCGCAACGTGTTGTTGGTACGCAGCAAATCGCCCGGTTGTCGGGCTGAAAGTGGATACAATGACATCGCACTGCCTGCTAAAGAATGAAGCGATCATCCTAGCAGAATCGCGACAGGCAGACGTTGGGGGAAACGAGTGAACATCATTATTTTGACTGGCCGTCATGGGGCTGCGCGTACGCTGACGCTGACTGCGCCCTGG
>REBY01000110.1 GCA_007692485.1 Pseudomonadaceae bacterium
GGGAGAATCGAACTCCCACTCTGTCACCAGAAACGGATTTTGAATCCGCCGCGTCTACCAATTCCGCCACCGAGGCATGCGTCCAGCGCAAGCAGGTGCGGAGTATACGAACCCTTATACTGGTGGTCAATCCTCTTCATGGTGACTGTGGCGCTTTTCCGTTAAGATAAGCGCCCTTTTTCTGCTGGGTGTAGCGCTTGCCATGCGTGTGCGTGATTTTCACTTTGAGTTACCCGATAACCTGATTGCCCATCGTCCGTTGGCTGAGCGGCGCGGTAGCCGTTTGTTGTGCCTGGATGGGCCGAGCGGCGAACTGGCGCATCGGCAGTTTGTTGATTTGCTCGACTACCTCAAGCCCGGCGATCTGATGGTGTTCAACAATACGCGCGTGATTCCGGCTCGCTTGTTTGGCCGCAAAGCTACGGGTGGTCAGTTGGAGATTCTGGTCGAGCGTGTGCTCGACAGTCACCGCGTCCTGGCTCATGTGCGTGCCAGTAAGTCCCCCAAGCCTGGCAGTGAGATTGTGCTGGAAGACGGTAGTTGCGTGCAGATGCTCGGGCGTGAGGATGCGCTGTTTGAGTTGGGCTTTACCGAAGAGGTTCTGCCGCTGCTGGAACGCATTGGCCACATGCCTTTGCCGCCCTATATTGATCGGCCGGATGAATCTGCAGATCGTGAGCGCTACCAGACGGTTTATGCGCAAAAGGCGGGTGCCGTGGCGGCCCCCACCGCCGGCCTGCATTTTGATAACGAGCTGCTGGCGGCGATCACGGCCAAAGGTGTGGCAACTGCTGAGGTTACGCTGCATGTGGGCGCCGGGACGTTTCAGCCGGTGCGCGTGGAGCGTATTGAAGAGCATCACATGCACAGCGAATGGCTGGAAGTCAGCCCGCAGGTTGTTGCTGCGGTTGAGGCGTGCAAAGCCCGTGGCGGGCGTGTGATAGCTGTGGGTACTACCAGTGTGCGTTCGCTGGAAACGGCGGCACAGTCGGGCACTTTGCAGCCGTTCAGTGGCGACACCGATATCTTTCTCTACCCGGGCCGCCCCTTTCACGTAGTCGATGCCCTGGTGACCAATTTCCACTTGCCGGAGTCGACCCTGTTGATGCTGGTGTCGGCTTTTGCCGGATATCCGGAAACCATGGCGGCCTATGCGGCTGCCGTGGCCGAGCAATACCGTTTTTTCAGTTACGGGGATGCCATGTTCATTACCCGCAATCCAGCGCCGCGTGGGCCTGAGGATCTGTCATGAGTCATATGCAATTCGAACTGTTGGCCACCGATGGCAACGCGCGCCGCGGGCGCCTGACGTTTCCTCGCGGTAGCGTGGAAACCCCAGCTTTTATGCCCGTGGGTACTTATGGCACGGTCAAGGGCATGCTGCCGCGTGATGTCGCCGCGATTGGTGCGGAGATTATTCTCGGCAACACCTTTCATCTCTGGTTGCGCCCGGGTACCCAAGTCATCCAGGAACACGGTGATCTGCATGACTTTATGCAGTGGCAGGGGCCGATTCTTACTGATTCTGGCGGCTTTCAGGTGTTCAGTCTGGGCGCCATGCGCAAGATCAAGGAGGAGGGGGTGTATTTCTCTTCTCCAGTCGATGGCGCCAAGGTCTTTATGGGGCCGGAAGAGTCGATGCAGGTGCAGCGTGAGCTGGGCTCCGACATCGTGATGATTTTTGATGAGTGCACGCCTTACCCGGCCGAGCATGATGTGGCCAAGCGCTCAATGGAGCTGTCGTTGCGTTGGGCGCAGCGCTCGAAAAACGCTCATGAAGGTAACCCGTCCGCGCTGTTTGGTATCGTTCAGGGCGGCATGTACGAAGATCTGCGCTTGCGCTCGCTTGAGGGCTTGGAACAGATCGGCTTTGACGGTTTGGCCATCGGTGGCCTGTCGGTCGGTGAGCCGAAGGAAGAAATGATCAAGGTACTCGACTACTTGCCCGGACAGATGCCGGCAGACAAGCCGCGTTACCTGATGGGCGTTGGCAAACCCCAGGACCTGGTGGAAGGGGTGCGCCGCGGTGTTGATATGTTTGACTGTGTGATGCCAACTCGTAACGCGCGCAACGGTCATTTGTTTGTCGACAGTGGGGTGATCAAGATCCGCAATGCGGTCCATCGGCATGATCAGAATCCGCTGGACCCAGCCTGTGACTGTTACACTTGCCAGCACTTTTCCCGCGCTTATTTGCACCACCTCGACAAGTGCGGCGAGATGCTCGGCAGTATGCTCAATACCATCCATAACCTGCGGCATTATCAGCGGCTTATGGACGGTTTGCGTGGTGCCATCCAACAGGGTACATTGAGCGACTTTGTGGACGACTTCTATGCTCGACTCGGTCTACCGGTTCCACCGCTAGAGACTTGAATTGCGCCGGGGATGCCCCATTAACCCTTTCTATTAATGACGTTTGACAGGAGTATCACATGAGTTTTTTCATTTCTGACGCCATGGCGCAGTCTGCGGGCGCACCGGGTGGTGGTGCTGGTTTTGAATGGATTTTCCTGATCGGTTTTCTGGTCATTTTCTACCTGATGATCTGGCGTCCCCAGGCCAAACGGGCGAAAGAGCATAAAAACCTGATTGGCAGCCTGAGCGTGGGTGATGAAGTGGTCACCGGTGGTGGCATTCTCGGCAAGATCAAAAAAGTAACTGACGAGTTCGTGGTGCTGGAAGTGAGCGACGGTCAGGAACTCAAATTCCAGAAAGGTTCGGTGGTTGCCGCGTTGCCCAAAGGCACGCTGAAAGCCATCTGATTCTCCTGCACTCATCGTATTCGGGCGCCCTCTGGGCGCCTTGATCGTTATCGGGCCCTGCTATGCTCAATCGTTACCCTGTTTGGAAATACCTGCTGGTCGTGCTGGTACTCACGCTGGGCGTTATCTACGCCTTGCCCAATCTCTATCCGGATGATCCGGCGATCCAGATTTCCGGTGCCAGTTCGGCGCAGACCATTGAAACCTCTGACCTGACACTCATGGAAGAAGCCTTGCGCGAGGCAGGTATCGAGACCAAGGGCACTGAGTTGGGCTCCAATAACCGCTCAGGTCTGATTCGTCTGGTTAATCGCTCCGATCAACTGCCAGCGCAAGATGTGATCCGTCAGGCGCTAGGTCAGCGCTATGTGGTCGCGCAAAACCTGGCGCCCACAACACCTGACTGGTTGGTGAATATTGGTGCTGGCCCGATGAACCTGGGCTTGGATCTGTCTGGCGGTGTGCACTTCCTGCTGGAAGTTGACATGGAACGGGCGATTGAGAACCGCGTCAATGTTTACGAAAGTGAGCTGCGTACCACCTTGCGTGACGAGCGCGTACGTTTCCGCAGCCTGCCTAGCCGCGGCAACGTGTTGCAGTTTGGCTTTACCGATAGCGATCAGTTGCGTGATGCTCAGCGCACCATCAACCGCAATTACACCCAGTTCCAGTTCGATACCACCACGCGGGACGATTTGCAGGTATTGCAGTTGACCCTGAGCGAAGCGGAAATGCAGGAAATTCGCGAATACGCCGTGCGTCAGAACCTGACCACAGTGCGTAACCGGGTTGACGAGTTGGGTGTAGCCGAGCCCTTGGTGCAGCGACAGGGTGCCAACCGTATCGTGGTTGAGCTACCTGGTGTGCAGGATACGGCCGAAGCCAAGCGGATCCTCGGCCAGACCGCCAACCTGGAGTTTCGTCTGGCTGCTGAGCCCAACGCGGCGAGTGCTACGGTGGAAACCTTTGAGTTCCGTGATGGCAGTCGCCCCGCCGCAGAAGTGGAGCGCAGCATCATTCTCACCGGTGACCAGGTCACCGATGCCCAATCCAATTTTGATGAAAATGGTCGCCCGCAGGTAAATATTCGCCTCGATGGTCATGGCGGTGAGCTGATGACGCGTGCTACCCGCACCAACGTTGGCCGCGGCATGGCCGTGCTCTTTATTGAGCAACGTCAGATAACGCGCACCGTTCGTCAGGAAGTGGACGGCGTTATGGAAGACGTTGAGGTGCCGGCTTTCGTGGAAGAGAAATCCATTATCAGCCTGGCGACCATTCAAAGCACCCTCGGCAACCAGTTCCGCATCACTGGTTTGAACTCGCCGGCAGAAGCCTCTGAGCTTGCCTTGCTGCTGCGTGCTGGCGGGCTGGCGGCACCCATGCACTTTGTCGAAGAGCGCACTATTGGCCCAAGCCTGGGGGCCGAGAATATTGCCCGCGGCGTTACCGCAACGCAAATCGGCTTCCTGCTGGTATTGGCCTTTATGGTGGTGGTGTACAAGTCCTTCGGTGTACTGGCCGGGGTTGCGCTGAGCTTCAACCTGATTTTGCTGCTGGCATTGATGTCCATGCTGGGCGCAACGCTGACTCTGCCTGGGATTGCCGGGATTGTATTGACGCTGGGTATGGCAGTCGATGCCAACGTGCTGGTGTTCTCGCGGATCAAGGAGGAAATTGCTTCCGGCGTATCGGTGCAACGTGCCATCCATGAAGGCTACGACAAGGCGTTCTCGGCGATTGTCGACGGTAACCTGACGACCTTGCTGGTAGGGGTGATCCTGTTTGCTATGGGTACCGGGCCGATCAAAGGCTTTGCGGTAACGCTGTCGCTGGGCATTCTGACGTCCATGTTCAGTGCCATTATTGTTACCCGTGCCATGGTTAACTTGAGTGTCGGCGGTCGCGACCTCAAGAAACTCTGGCTATAAGGAGCGCCCTATGATTACCAAGAAACCCATCAAGTTCATGGCGCTGCGCAAGTTTTTCTTTGCGGTCGCCGTGGTGCTGATGGTTGGCTCCATCGCCAGCCTGACCTTCAAGCAACTTAACCTGGGCCTCGATTTTACCGGCGGTGCGCTGGTTGAACTGAACTACAGTGAAGCAGCCGATCTGAGCGATATCCGTCAGACGCTATATGACGCCGGGTGGGAAGATGCGATTGTGCAGAACTTTGGTTCTTCGCAGGACGTGATCATCCGCCTTGCCAGTGACGACCCTGAGTTGGGCACCGAGATTGCCCGCCTGATGCAGCGGGAAGAGGGCGGTGAGGTTAGCGTCAGCCGGGTTGAGTTTGTTGGCCCGCAGGTGGGTGAAGAGCTGCGTGACCGTGGCGGTATGGGCCTGCTGCTGGCTATGGCCGGGGTGCTGCTCTACGTCACTTTGCGCTTCCAGATGAAGTTTGCCGTCGGCGCCATTGCAGCCCTGGTGCATGACGTCATCTTTACCCTGGGTGTGTTTGCCTTCTTTGGTCTGTCTTTTGATCTGACCGTGCTGGCCGCACTACTGGCGGTAATTGGCTACTCGCTGAACGATACTATTGTGGTGTTTGACCGTGTGCGGGAAAACCTGCGGCTGATGTACAAGGCCGATCTGGAGGAGGTGATCAATGTCTCCACCACTCAGACTCTGGCGCGAACCCTGGCTACCTCGGCCTCGACCATTCTGGTGTTGTTATCGCTACTGATCTTTGGTGGCGAGAACATTTATGGTTTTGCCCTGGCGCTGTTGATCGGGGTGATAATCGGTACTTACTCCTCCATCTATGTGTCCAACGGTCTGCTGATGACCATGCGCCTGACGCGGGAAGATCTGATTCCACCGCAACTGGAAGAAGAGGAAGACGCGCGGCCCTGATATTAAGCGTTAGTAAAAAAACCGGTGAGCGAGAGGTTGCCGGTTTTTTTATGCCCATAAATAAGTACCCATAAATATTTAATGGATTATCTTTCGCTGATAAAGTTGCTGCTTGTAAATCCGTAGATTCGGGGCGGGAAAAGGCTTGTTGTAGTTGCGAGAGGTCGCTCTTGCACACTTGGTTGCTCGCTCACGGCTCTAAACTGCAGGTAATAAAAAACCCTACAACCGAAAGGTTGTGGGGTTTTTTGTCAGTCGCGGTTAGTTCAGCGCTTCATTGCTGGCGTCAGGTGTGGCTGGATGGCGGTCAGTACTGCTTTGAAGCATTTGGGGTTACCGGCCACGATATGGCCTTTCTCCAGGTGGTTGTGGCCGCCGCTGAAGTCGCTGATCAAGCCACCGGCTTCCTGGATCAGCAGGCTGCCGGCAGCCATATCCCACTCGGCCAGGCCGGATTCCCAGAACGCGTCGTAGCGTCCAGCGGCTACATAGGCCAGGTCCAGGCTTGCTGCGCCGCAACGGCGGATACCGGCTGTCGGGCCAACCAGGTCGCGGAACATGGCCAGATAGCTGTCCAAGCCTTCCATCTGGTTGTCGCGGAAGGGGAAGCCGGTACCCAATAGGGCACCGTCGAGGCTCTTGCGGTTGGTGACACGCAGGCGGCGGCCGTTTAGTGCTGCGCCACGACCACGGCTGGCCGTAAACTCTTCTTGGCGCACCGGATCCAGTACCACGGCATGTTCCAGGCGGCCTTTGGTGCGGCAAGCAATGCTGACAGCAAAGTGAGGCACGCCACGCAGGAAGTTAGTCGTACCATCCAGCGGATCAATGATCCAGACGGTGTCGGCGCCTTCACCGCGACCCGGCATAAAGCCAGACTCTTCAGCGTGAATGCCGTGATCAGGGAAGGCTTTTTGCAGATGCTGGATGATGGTCCTTTCCGCAGCATGATCGACTTCGGACACGTAATCGTGGGCGTCTTTTTCGCTGACGCTGAGCACATCCAGGCGTTCCATGGAGCGGTAAATCAATTCTCCCGCGCTGCGCGCGGCGCGCAGGGCGATGTTCAACATGGGCTGCATAGGGTGTATCTCAACTAAGGAATGGTGAAAAGCCGGAAATTGTAGCAGACACTGGGCAATACATGAATGGTCTTTATGCCCTGGCTTTTGTAAGATGCAAGGTCGGTTTTTCTCCGGAGGTATCTGTGCTGGAAAGAGTAAGAGTGGTTCTGGTCAATACCAGCCATCCCGGTAATATCGGCGCCGCCGCCCGGGCGATGAAAAACATGGGCTTGCAGCGTTTGGTGCTGGTGCAGCCACGCCGCTTCCCTGATGTCGATGCCAGTGCTCGCGCTTCGGGCGCTGATGATGTGCTGCAGAACGCGCAGGTGGTTGATAGCCTGCAAGAGGCGATTGCCGATTGTCAGTTGGTGCTTGGCACCAGTGCGCGGGATCGGCGCATTCCCTGGCCAGTACTGGATCCGCGTGAAGCGGCCATGACCAGCCTGGAGCACTTGCGCGATATGCCACAAGGTGATGTCGCCTTGGTGTTTGGTCGCGAGGACTCCGGCCTGACCAGTGAGGAATTGCAGCGCTGTCAGTACCATATCCATATACCTTCCGACCCTGCTTTCAGTTCACTGAATCTGGCGGCAGCGGTGCAGGTCGTCAGCTATGAGTTGCGCATGCTCTGGTTGCAGTGGGCGCAGCAGCCGACCAAACTGGAAAAAGCTGCCGTGAGTGCGCGCGAGCATGATTTGCCGGTCAGCGTGGCGGATATGGAAAACTATTTTCAGCATCTGGAGCAGGTGCTGGTTGAAATCGGCTTCCATAACCCGCAGAAACCCCGACAGTTGATGCCGCGCCTGCGCCGCCTGTATAGCCGCAGTGGGCTGAACCGCATGGAGATGAATATCCTGCGTGGCATTCTGACGGAAACCCAGAAAGCCATCGGCGTGAAGTCGGCCGGTGCGCGGAGAGACTGAGTATGTTCAAACGCATCAAAGAAGATATTGCCAGCGTTTTCCATCGTGACCCAGCGGCCCGTAACACCTTTGAGGTGATGACCTGTTATCCGGGGCTGCATGCGGTGTGGTGGCACCATCTGGCGCATGCGTTATGGACCCGAAAAGCTTTTTGGCTGGCGCGCACAGTATCCAATTTTGCGCGCTGGACCACCGGGATCGAAATTCACCCGGGGGCGAAGATTGGCCGTCGTTTCTTTATTGATCACGGTATGGGTGTGGTGATCGGTGAGACCGCCGAGATTGGTGATGATGTCACGCTATATCAGGGGGTGACCCTGGGTGGTACTAGCTGGAACAAGGGCAAGCGCCATCCAACGCTGGAAGATGGTGTTGTGGTGGGCGCCGGCGCCAAGGTGCTGGGTCCCTTTACGGTCGGCAAGAACGCCAAGATAGGTTCCAATGCTGTGGTGACCAAGGCGGTGCCGGCCGGCGCTACGGCTGTCGGCATCCCCGGGCGCATTATTATGCGGGAGCCGCAAGGCGATGAGCAGGATCGTAAGCGCCAAGAGATGGCAGAAAAACTCGGCTTTGATGCCTATGGCGTCAGTCAGGACATGCCTGACCCGGTAGCCAAGGCAATTGGTCAGATGCTTGACCATCTGCATGCCGTGGATAGCCGCATTGAAGGGATGTGTGGCGCGCTGAAAGAGCTGGGTAGTGACTATTGCGCCAAAGACATGCCGATGCTCGATGATCATGACTTCGAATCACTCAAGGATGATGCGTCAGCCGTGGCTGCGGCCCCGACCGACAAGCAGGGCTGAGTGGTATGAAAAAACCTATCTATCTTGATTACGCTGCGACGACTCCGGTAGACGAGCGGGTTGCCGAGCGTATGGTCGATTGTCTGACCATGACAGGTAATTTTGCCAACCCGGCTTCGCGCTCGCATCTGTATGGCTGGCAGGCGGAAGAAGCGGTCGAGCTGGGGCGCCGGCAAGTCGCTGACCTGGTCGGTGCTGACCCGCGTGAGATTGTCTGGACCTCGGGGGCCACTGAATCAAACAACCTGGCGATCAAGGGTATTGCCCAAGCCGGGCGTGAGCGTGGCCGCCACCTGATCACGTCCGCCATTGAGCACAAGGCGGTGCTCGACAGTTGTCAGCAGCTGGAGCGTGAAGGCTTCGAAGTGACCTACCTGCGTCCGGATGCCAGTGGTGTTATCCAGCCGCAGCAGCTGGCGGATGCCTTGCGTGAAGACACTCTGCTGGTCTCACTGATGCAGGTGAACAACGAAATCGGCACCATTAACGATATTGCGGCGCTCGGCCAGGTAGCCCGCGAGCACGGTGTTCCCTTGCATGTGGATGCCGCGCAATCGACGGGCAAGGTGGCGATTGATTTGCGCACGCTGCCGGTTGATTTGATGTCTTTCAGCGCGCACAAGAGTTACGGCCCCAAGGGCGTTGGTGCGCTGTATGTGCGGCGCTCCGCTGGCCTGCAGGTGCAGGCGCAAATCCATGGTGGCGGCCATGAGCGCGGCTTGCGTTCGGGTACCTTGCCGACTCACCAGATTGTTGGCATGGGGGCTGCCTTTGCCCTGGCAGGCGCTGAGATGGCTGCCGAGACGGCGCGTATCAGTCAGTTACGGGATCGTTTGCTGGCTGGGATTGCCGAGTTGCCCGGAGTGAGCCTGAATGGCAGTGCCGAGCAGCGGGTGCCGCATAATCTCAACCTGGCCTTTGCCGATGTGGATGGCGAGCTGTTGCTACTAGCGCTCAAGGATCTGGCGTTGTCGACGGGTTCGGCCTGCACATCTGCCGCTGTGGAGCCTTCCTACGTGTTGCGTGGCATTGGTGTGCCGGATGCGCTGGCGCACAGTTCGCTGCGTTTGTCGCTGGGCCGCTTTACTCAAGAGTCGGATATTGACGCTGCGGTCGATATTCTCTGCCGCGTGGTCAACCAGCTACGGCGTTGATTTGCTGTATAGAGGCGATAAAACTTGCGCCGATAGGGCCCAGCCTGTTACGCATTGGGCTCGAACCTGCGTATAATCCGCTGGTTAACAAACTTATATAACCCTTTGATCCACTTTAAGCCGGAGAACCCCATGGCTGTAGAACGCACCCTGTCGATTATCAAGCCTGATGCCGTAGCCAAGAACGTAACTGGCCAGATTCTGAGCCGCTTTGAAAGCGCTGGCCTGAGCGTCGTTGCTGCCAAAATGGTACAGCTGTCGCAAGCTGATGCTGAAGGCTTTTATGCCGAGCACAAAGAGCGTCCTTTCTTCAAGGACCTGGTTGGCTTCATGACCTCTGGCCCGGTCGTTGTGCAGGTGCTGGAAGGTGAAGGCGCGGTACTGAAAAATCGTGAGCTGATGGGTGCTACCAACCCGAAAGAAGCTGATGCGGGCACTATCCGTGCTGATTTCGCCGAGTCCATTGATGCCAATGCGGTACACGGTTCGGACTCAACTACCTCGGCAGCCCGCGAAGTTGCTTACTTCTTCGCTGAAACCGAGCTGTGCAGCCGCTAAGGCCTGCGCCATCAACCCCCGAGTGATGCAATGACCATGACCGAAGTGACCGCCAAAACCAATCTGCTGGGCATGACCTTGCCCAAGCTTGAAGACTTTTTCGAGCAGATTGGCGAGAAGCGCTTTCGTGCCGGCCAGGTGATGAAATGGATGCATCACTTCGGGGTCGATGATTTTGACCAGATGACCAATGTCGGCAAGGCGCTGCGCGAAAAGCTGCGTGCCTGCGCCGAGATCCGCGGGCCCGAAGTGGTCAGCGAAGATATTTCCACCGACGGTACCCGTAAATGGGTGGTGCGCGTTGCTTCCGGCAGCTGCGTGGAAACCGTCTATATTCCGCAGAACGGGCGTGGCACCTTGTGTGTGTCTTCCCAGGCTGGTTGCGCCCTGGACTGCAGTTTCTGCTCGACCGGCAAGCAGGGCTTTAACAGTGATCTGACCGTCGCCGAAATCATTGGCCAGGTGTGGATTGCCAACAAGTCCTTTGGCACTATTCCCGCCCGGAGTGATCGCGCGATCACCAACGTTGTCATGATGGGCATGGGCGAGCCACTGCTCAACTACGCCAATGTGTTGGATGCCATGCGTCTGATGATGGACGATCTCGGTTACGGTATTTCCAAGCGCAAGGTCACCCTGTCTACCTCCGGCGTGGTGCCGATGATCGAGCAGATGGGGGAAGACACAGACGTGGCTTTGGCCCTGTCGCTGCATGCGCCGAATAATGCGCTACGCAATCAATTGGTGCCGCTAAACAAGAAGTACCCGCTTGAAGTTCTATTGCCAGCGTGCAACCGCTATATCGCTCGACTGGGCGACAAGCGTTTTTTGACCATCGAATATACCTTGATCAAAGGCATTAACGATCAGCTGGAGCATGCTGAAGAGCTGGTTACCCTGCTGCGTGAAACGCCGTGCAAGATCAACCTGATCCCCTTCAACCCTTTTCCGCACTCCGGTTATGAGCGACCGAGCAATAATGCCATCCGCCGGTTTCAGGATTGCCTGTATCAGGCCGGTTACAATGTGACCGTTCGAACCACGCGAGGAGAGGATATTGACGCCGCCTGTGGCCAGTTGGTTGGCCAGGTGATGGACAAGACCCGCCGCAGTGAGCGTTATATTGCAGTGCGTCAGTTGGCCGAACAGGCTGAGGATGCAACTGCCACTACACCGTCCCGCCGATAGCATCAAGCCAAGGAGCAAGCCTGATGAGCACGACGATGTTGAAGACAGCTATTGTGAGTTTGGCCCTGTTGTTAACGGCCTGCACCACGACCATGGACCAGCCGACGCGGCAAGCCAATCCCGAAGCAGCCAAGGAAGCCTTTATCCAGCTGGGCCTGGGTTATATGCAGCAGGGTGAGACCGAGCGTGCCAAAGCGCCGCTGACTGAGGCCCTGAAAATTGATCGCCACTCCTCGTCGGCCAACGTAGCTTTGGCTCTGGTGTTTCAACAGGAAGGCGAATATGACGATGCCGAGCGGCATTTCCGTGCGGCGTTGAACAGCGAGCCGGATAATCCGCGCATCCTGAATAACTTCGGGGTGTTCATGCTGGAGCGTGAGCGCTATCAGGAAGCCAAGGATATGTTCAGCAAGGCTGCCGACAATCCGCTGTATGGCGAACGCTCTCGGGTATTTGCCAATCTGGGTCTAACCCAGCTGGCGCTGGATGACATCGAGGGTGCCAAGGCGAGTTTCGAACGCTCGTTACGGCTAAATGCACGCCAACCCCTGGCCTTGCTCGAGCTGGCCAAAATTCAGTACGCCGAACAGAGTTATGTGGGCGCTTGGGATAATTACCTGCGCTTTACCCAGCTGTCCGGGCAAGATGCGTCCAGCCTCTGGCTAGGCTACCAGTTGGCACGACGTTTCGATGACCATAACCGTGCGGCCAGTTATGCTTTGCAACTGCGTCGTTTGTATCCTGCGAGTATTGAAGCCCAGGCTCTGGGTGGAGCTGATATCCGATGACCGACGATATCCCCGTCGAAGCTAGCGAGCAACAACCGCCGCCGGAGAATCCGGCTAGCGTCTTGGCGGCTTGTCGTGTCCAGCAGGAGCTTAGCCTGGAGTCCGTGGCCAGTAGCCTCAAGCTGACAAAGCGGATGCTGCAGACATTGGAAAACGGCGACTTCGATAGCTTGCCAGGGGATACCTTTACCCGCGGTTATATCCGTAGTTATGCCCGTCTACTGGGCTTGGATCCTAACCGTCTGGCGCTGGATTACGATCGGCTGCGTGGTATTGAGACCCGCGAACGTAAGGTCAGCGACATCAGCAAGGTTGAGAATGTGCGCGGCGGTCATATGCTGCTCAAGGTGAGCACACTGGCAGTTGTATTGGCTATCTTGCTGTCGCTGTTTTTCTGGTGGCGCGAGCATCAACCGACCAGCCTCAGCGAACGCGCAGGTTATCCACAGGATAGTTTGTTGCAAGACAATGAAGATATTGCCGTTGATGCTCTGAATTTGCCGGAACCCCTTCAGCGGATCAACGGAGAAAGGTTGGTAACCGAGCCACTGGGTACTGACATCTCCGCCGAGCCTGAGTTGGCTGTTGATGAATCCGCACTCGAGGCGGATCTCCCGTCAGCGCCTGAGACTGACAACGTCGATAGGGCAACTGAAACGGGTGCGTCGGAGCAATCCGCTGCTGGAGCAGGCAACCGTCTGCAGATCAGCTTTAGTGCCGATTGCTGGGTTCAGGTCAGCAGCCTTGGTGGTCAGGTGCTGCATAGTGAGTTGATGCGGGCCGGACAGAGTCTGGACCTGCAACACGACAGCGGTATGGCATTGGTGCTTGGCGCGGCAGAGGCTGTCGCTTCAGCGCGCTTCAATGGCGAAGACATTCAACTGACCCGGAACGGCCAGCAGTCTGGCGTGGTCCGTATTCGTCTGGGCGAATAAGAGGTTTTCATGCAGCAGCAATCCCCGATCAAGCGCCGCCAGTCTCGGCAGATACAGGTAGGCTCGGTTGCCGTTGGTGGCGATGCACCGATTTCAGTGCAGAGCATGACCAACACCGAAACCTGTGATGTCGCAGCGACTGTCGGTCAGATTCAGCGCCTTGAAGCGGCTGGTGCGGATATCGTGCGGGTATCCGTACCCAGCATGGAAGCTGCAGAAGCCTTCGGCAAGATACGCCAGCAAGTCAACTTGCCGTTAGTGGCGGACATTCACTTTGATTACAAGATTGCTCTGCGTGTTGCGGAGCTAGGCGTCGACTGTCTGCGTATCAATCCGGGCAATATTGGCCGTGAAGACCGCGTACGCGCGGTGGTCGATGCGGCGCGTTACCATGGCATCCCGATTCGTATTGGGGTGAATGCCGGGTCGCTGGAAAAAGATCTGCAGAAAAAATACGGCGAGCCGACGCCAGAGGCATTAGTGGAGTCAGCACTACGACATGTCGAGCACCTGGATCGGCTGGACTTTCAGGAGTTCAAGGTCAGCGTCAAGGCATCCAATGTGTTTATGGCCGTGGCGGCCTACCGGCTGCTGGCACAGCAGATTGAACAGCCACTGCATTTGGGTATCACCGAAGCCGGTGGCTTGCGCTCGGGCACGGTCAAGTCGTCTGTCGGTCTGGGCATGCTGTTGGCCGAGGGGATTGGTGATACCATCCGCATCTCACTGGCTGCCGACCCGGTCGAAGAGATCAAAGTAGGCTTTGATATCCTCAAATCCCTGCAGCTACGCTCGCGTGGAATCAACTTCATCGCTTGCCCAAGCTGCTCGCGGCAGAACTTTGATGTGGTCAAGACCATGAACGAGTTGGAATCGCGCCTCGATGATGTGCTGGTGCCGCTCGACGTTGCCGTTATTGGCTGCGTGGTCAACGGCCCTGGTGAAGCCCGTGAGGCCGACATTGGTCTGACTGGTGGTAGCCCCAACAACCTGGTCTATCTGGACGGCAGCCCGGCCGGTAAGGTCGACAATGCTAATCTGGTTGACCATCTGGAACAGATTATCCGCGACAAGATCGCCGCCAAGCAGGCGCTGGACGCCAACACCATCGCTCGCGGCTGAGAAAGGAATACCCACGTGAAGACCTTGCAAGCCGTGCGCGGCATGAACGATATATTGCCCGCGGACAGCGCCCTATGGCAGTACCTGGAAGCCACCGTTGCCAAGCTGCTGGCCGGTTACGGTTACCAGCAGATCCGTATGCCAATCGTTGAGCCAACCGAGTTATTCAAGCGTTCGATCGGTGAAGTCACGGATATCGTCGAGAAAGAGATGTATACCTTTGACGACCGTAATGGTGATTCACTGACCCTGCGTCCGGAAGGCACCGCTGGCTGCGTGCGCGCTATGCTGGAACATGGCCTGCTGGGCAGTGGTGCTGCGCACAAGGTCTGGTACAACGGCCCAATGTTTCGCCATGAGCGGCCACAAAAAGGCCGCTATCGCCAGTTTCATCAGATCGGCGTGGAAACCTTCAATCTGAATGGCCCCGATATTGATGCGGAATTGATTGTGCTGACTGCTCGCCTCTGGCGTCAGTTGGGCCTGAGTGAAGCGGTGACCCTGGAGCTCAATAGCCTGGGCAGCAGCGAGGATCGGGCACGCTACCGGGATGCCCTGGTCAGCTATTTGCGCGAGCGTTTTGAGCAGTTGGATGCGGACAGCCAGCGCCGGCTGGAGACTAATCCGCTGCGTGTACTTGATAGCAAGAATCCGCAGACCCAAGCCCTGCTGGCCGATGCGCCCAAGCTGGCTGATTACTTGAATGATGAGGCGCGCGGCCACTTTACCGAGCTTTGTGCGCTGCTGGATGCTGCCGGCGTCACTTACCGGGTCAATCCGCGACTGGTTCGCGGGCTGGATTACTATGGCCTGACAGTGTTTGAATGGGTAACTGATCGTCTCGGCGCGCAAGGTACTGTGTGTGCTGGCGGCCGTTACGATGCGCTGGTGCAACAGCTGGGTGGTAAGCCAGCATCAGCCGTCGGCTTTGCCATGGGGTTGGAGCGGCTTTTATTGTTGATTCAAACCCTCGAACAGGTGCCGGCTGAACTGGCTAACCAGGTTGATGTCTATCTGGTCACTGTGGGTGATGCCGCGCAACGCGCCGGGCTGCAATTGGCCGAGCAGTTGCGCGATGACTTGCCGCACCTGCGTCTGCTGATGCATTGTGGCGGCGGGAGTTTCAAGAGCCAGTTTAAAAAGGCGGATAAATCAGGTGCGCAATATGCTCTGATTCTGGGTGAGCAAGAGGCGCAAGAACAGACGATCGGGCTCAAGCCGTTGCGTGACGGCAGTGAGCAGGAACAGCTGGCCTGGGCCGACACAGCCGCGCGGCTGCAACAATTACTATGACTGACAAGCCTGGGCCAATGGTCGGGCGCAAGGAGTGACGGGTGACTTACCAAACAGAAGAAGAACAGGTAGCCAGAATCAAGGAGCTGTGGCAACAACATGGCATGCCACTGTTGACCGGGGTGGTATTGGCCTTGGCCGGGGTATTTGGCTGGCAGGGTTGGAACAACTACCAGGAGAGTCAGGCCGCTAATGCCTCGACCTTGTACCAGAATATGTTGGAAGTAGCCTTGAGTCAGGATACTGAAGCCTCGCGCACCCAGGCGGCGGAAATTGCCGAGCAGTTGCGTGATGACTACCCGCGTACCCGCTATGCGCGCTTTGCTGCATTGATGCAGGCCCGTCTGGCTGTGGACAGTGGGGATTTTGCCAGCGCAGAAAATCTGCTGATGGAAGTGATCGACGGTGTTCGTGACCCAGCGCTAGAAGAGATTGCCCGCCAACGCTTGGCGCGTGTGCTGGCCGAGCAGGACCGTCATGAAGAGGCACTGGAGCTGTTCAATACAGCAGTCAGTGGTGAGCTGCTGGCCGGACGTGAGGAAGTGCGGGGTGATCTGTTGCTGGCTTTAGGGCGCAACTCTGATGCTCGCGCTGCTTACCAGACGGCGCTTGGCGCACTGGACGATCCACGCTCACGACCACAATTGCAATTCAAACTCGATGATCTGGCGGAGGAAGCCTAGTGAATTTCAAGTACCCTGCCCTGGTAATGGGGCTGGCAGCACTGGCTTTGGTCGGTTGCGGCAGCTCCGGTAGTACTTTGCCGCCGGCCGAACTGAAAAGTTTCGAAGCTGAAGTCGAGCTGGAACGGGATTGGCGGCGCAATGTGGGCGCTGGGCAGGGTCGGCGCTACAACCGCCTGCAACCCTCGCTGGATGGTGTGACCTTGTTTGTTGCCGATGCCAACGGGCGGGTTATGGCGCTGGACCGTGACGACGGTTCGGTGCAGTGGCAAAAGCGCCTGCGTGAGCCATTGACGGGTGCAGTGGGTAGTGGGTCTGGCGTGGTCATGCTGGGTACCCGCGAAGGTGAAGTTATCGTGCTTGATAGTGATGACGGTAGCGAGCTGTGGCGCGCGCAAATGACCAGTGAAGTCTTGGCTCCGCCGCAGACCAATGGTGATGTCGTGGTGGTGCAGACCCAGGATGACAAGGTCACCGCCCTGGATATCTCTAGCGGTGAACAGCGTTGGATTTTTGAAGCCAGCCAAGCAGTCCTCTCGGTACGTGGCCACGCTGCACCGGTTGCCACCTTGCGTCAGGTATTTGCGGGTATGGGTAATGGCCGTGTGGTCGCACTGGACGCCAGCTCAGGCCTGCCGCAGTGGGATCAGCGCATTGCTCAGCCGCAGGGGCGCTCGGAATTGGAGCGGATGGTCGACATCGACGGCCGTTTGCTACTCAGCGGGCAGAATGTCTATGCCGCCAGTTTTCAAGGTAACATCGCCGCAATAGACAGTGAGTCTGGCCAGGTACGCTGGCAGCGCCCCGGCTCCAGCCACACAGGGCCGGCTGCTGGCTTTGGTCAGGTCTATCTGAGCCATGCCAACGGCACGATCGAGGCCTTTGACCAGGACCGTGGCACCAGTGCCTGGACCAATGAGAGTTTGGCCCGGCGCCAGTTGACTGCGCCGGCGGCATTTAGCAGTTATGTTGCCGTGGCTGATTTTGAAGGCTATGTGCACCTGATGGCCCAGACCGATGGGCGTATGGTGGCCCGTATACGCG
Source organism: Pseudomonadaceae bacterium (assembly GCA_007692485.1). Lineage (GTDB taxonomy): Bacteria > Pseudomonadota > Gammaproteobacteria > Pseudomonadales > Pseudomonadaceae > Halopseudomonas. The sequence goes on from REBY01000110.1 coordinate 17,180, forward strand.
TTGACCGCAAAGGTGTGCGCGCCGCGCCGATTGCTGTTGGCGACCGCCTGTTTGTCTATGGCAATAGCGGTAACCTGGTCGCCTTGCGGGTCAAATAAGCCGCAGCGCCAAGGCGCAGCGGAACAGGTTATACTTTACCGGCCGTGGCCTGATGCCCCGGCCGGTTTTTATTTTTATAGTGCCCAGCGCACGGAGAAAGCATGGTTCCTGTCATTGCCCTGGTGGGGCGGCCGAATGTCGGCAAATCCACTCTGTTTAACCGCCTGACCAAGAGTCGCGACGCCTTGGTGGCCGATTTTGCCGGCCTCACGCGTGATCGCAAATATGGCGAGGCCAGTTGGCAGGGCCAGGATTACATCGTTATCGACACAGGTGGTATCACCGGTGATGAAGAGGGTATCGATGAGTTGATGGCCGGGCAGTCGCTGCAGGCCATTGAAGAAGCCGATGCCGTCCTCTTTATGGTTGATGCCCGTGCCGGGCGTACACCGGGCGACGAGCTGATTGCTACTCACTTGCGCAAACGCAACAAACATACCTTTCTGGTTGCCAATAAGATTGATGGTGCTGACTCCGACTCCATTCTGGGTGAGTTTTCCCACCTTGGCCTGGGCGCACCTATTGGTATTGCTGCCGCGCATGGTCGCAACATCAACCCGCTGCTGGAAGCGGTATTGAGTGAGCCGCAGGCTGCCGACGGCAGCGATGAAGACGAAGAGGGCCGGGTAGCGCCGGGCGTAGAAGCCATTGGTACCCGGATTGCCGTGATCGGACGGCCAAATGTCGGCAAGTCCACCTTGGTTAACCGTATGTTGGGTGAAGACCGGGTCGTGGTGTTTGACCAGGCTGGCACTACCCGGGACAGTATTTATATTCCCTTTGAACGCCACGACAAGCCCTATACCTTGATTGATACCGCCGGTGTGCGAAAACGCGGACGTATTGCAGAAACTGTGGAGAAGTTCTCCGTTATCAAGACCCTGCAAGCGATCAAGGATGCCAATGTGGTGATCTTTGTTATCGATGCCCGCGAAGGGGTGGTGGAGCAGGACCTTAACCTGCTGGGCTTCGTCATCGATTCCGGCCGCGCCCTGGTGCTCGCGGTGAATAAATGGGATGGCATGGATGACAGCGAGAAGCGTTATGTGAAGATCGAGCTGGAACGCCGCCTGCACTTTGCCCAGTTTGCCGAGATCCACTTTATTTCTGCGTTGCACGGCAGCGGCGTTGGCGTGCTCTACAAGTCTGTGGACAAGGCGTTTGCCAGTGCCATGACCAAGGTCCCCACCAAGCGCATGACCGAGATTCTGGAAGATGCGGTCAAGGAACACCAGCCGCCGATGGTCAATAGCCGCCGCATCAAGTTGCGCTACGCGCACCTGGGTGGCTCTAACCCGCCGATCATTATTGTGCACGGCAATCAGGTTGATTCGATTCCGAAATCCTATACCCGCTACCTGGAGAATACTTTCCGCAAGGTGTTGAAGCTGGCGGGTACGCCGATCCGGGTCGAGTATAAAGGGAGTGACAACCCCTTCGCCGAGAAGAAGGTCAAGTTGTCGGACCGTCAGGTCAACAAGAAGCGTCGATTAATGGCAGACACAAAAAAGAAGAAGAAACGCTAGCTAGCTTGCAGCGGCAAGCGCTGAAGATTCAGCTGCTTGCCGCTTGTACCTGTATTAAGGCTTCAAGACCGGGTAGTCGGTATAGCCCTCGGCGCCACCGCCATACAGGGTTTTCGGGTTGATGTCGTTCCACTCGGCGTTGGTCTCAATACGCTGCACCAGATCCGGGTTGGCGATATAGGGGCGACCGAAGGCAATCAGGTCAGCCAGGCCGGACTCAATCGCGGCATGACCGCTCTCGGCATTCATGCCACCGGCCAGGATCAGGGTGCCCTGGTAGGCTGCACGGATCTCTGCCAGCAGTTCATCAAAGCCCTCATAAACGCCACCAACCCAGTCAGGGCGGTTCACGTGCAGGTAGCCCAGGTTGCGTTTGTTCAGTTCTGCGACCAGATACTGGAAAGTGGCATGTGGGTTGTCATCGGCGACACCGTTAAAGGTGCCCATGGGGGAAATTCGAATCCCCACCTTGCCGCTATCGCCGGCTGCGGCAATCACGTCATCCAGCACTTCAAGCACAAAGCGCGCGCGTTTTTCAATTGAACCGCCGTAGCCATCTTCCCGCTGGTTGCTGTTCGGGCAGAGGAACTGGTCGAGCAGATAACCATTGGCCGCATGGACCTCCACACCGTCAAAGCCCGCTTTTAGCGCGTTGCGCGTGCCGTCGGCGTAGGCGCTCTTGACTGTTTCCAGCTCCTCAGTGCTCAGCGCGCGGGGTTTGGCTGTGGCGGTTTTGTAGGCCTTGCCGCTGGCTTCCTGCACAAAGCACTCGGCCTTGGCCTGAATTGCCGAGGGGGCGACGGGGTCAGCCGCACCCGGTTGCAGCAAGTTGTGTGAGATACGCCCAACATGCCATAGCTGCAAGAAAATGCGCCCGCCTGCATCATGTACGGCCTGAGTAGTCTGCTGCCAACCGGCAATCTGTTCGGCACTGTAAATACCGGGTGTCCAGGCATAGCCCTGGCCTTCCGGACAGACCTGTGTGGCTTCACTGATGATCAAGCCGGCATTGGCGCGCTGGCTGTAGTAAGCGGCATTCAGTGCATAGGGGATATTGCCGGGTTGTTGGGAACGCTGGCGGGTCAGTGGCGCCATGATCACGCGGTTGGGCAAATCCAGGGAACCCACTTTAGCGGGTTGCAGTAAAGCGGATGCAGACATGCATAACTCCTTGCTGACAGACGGGGCCGCAGATGCGTACGCGGCAGTGCGCAGACAATACGTCGGCTCCAGAAAGCTGGCAAGGGTAGATAAATATCCGGTATCACTTGTTATCAGACCCCGGGAGACGCTGTCTGCCGGGGCTTGGTACCCTGGTATGCTGTGTCAGGCAGCCTTCAAGCTGGCTTGTTGCAGGGCTCGATTTAGTGCGCTGAATAGGGCGCGGAAACTGGCCGTGGTAATATTTTCATTGATACCGATACCGTGCAGTGAGCGCTCACCCTCAAGGCGCAGCTCGATATAGGCCGCGGCCTGGGCATTGGTCCCCGAGCCAATCGCGTGCTCGTGGTAATCCATGATCTCGGTCTTGAATGGCAGTGCAGCCACAACGGCCTCCAGTGGCCCCTTGCCCATGCCGTGCCAATGCAGCTCTTCACCCTTATGGCTGACGCGCAGATCGACCACACTGGTACCATTTTCTTCCTGCAGGCGATGCCCGAGCAGCTCATAGGGGCTGGTGTTCTGCAGGTACTCGCGATCAAGCAAAGCATGGATCTGCAGTGCCGTCATCTCCAGGCCAAGCCGATCCGTTTCACCCTGGACCACCTGGCTGAACTCGATCTGCAAGCGGCGCGGCAGGCTGATGCCGTATTCCTGCTCCAGCAGGTAGGTAATGCCCCCCTTACCGGATTGACTGTTAACGCGGATGACGGCCTCATAGCTGCGGCCAATATCTGCCGGATCGATCGGCAGGTAGGGAACTTCCCAGATACTATCCGCTGATTGCACGGCAAAGCCTTTGCGAATCGCATCCTGATGCGAGCCGGAGAAGGCGGTATGCACCAGGTCGCCAACATAGGGGTGGCGCGGGTGAACCGGCAACTGGTTGCACTCTTCGACGACCTTGCGCACGGCATCGATATCCGAGAAATCCAGCCCGGGGTGTATGCCTTGGGTGTACAGGTTCAGCGCCAGGGTCACCAGATCAACGTTACCGGTGCGCTCGCCGTTGCCGAACAGGCAGCCTTCGACACGGTCAGCGCCGGCCATGAGGCCGAGCTCGGTAGCGGCAACACCTGTACCGCGGTCGTTATGCGTGTGCAGGCTGACCAGCACGCTGTCGCGGCGGCTGATGTGGCGGCAAAACCATTCGATCTGGTCGGCATAGATATTGGGCGTGGCGACTTCCACCGTAGCGGGAAGGTTGAGGATTACCTTGCGCTCGGGGGTTGGTTGCCAGACATCCAGTACCGCATCACAGACGTCAACGGCGAAATCCAGTTCGGTGGAGGTGAAGATTTCCGGCGAGTACTGGAAAGTCCACTCAGTCTCGGGCTGCTCGGCGGCCAGGCGTTTGATGGTGTGCGCGGCGTTGACGGCAATCGCCTTGACCCCAGCCTTGTCTTGCTTGAATACAATGCGACGAAAACTGGGTGCTGTCGCGTTGTACACATGCACGATAGCGCGCTTGGCGCCACGCAGTGATGCAAAGGTGCGCTCGATCAGGTCGTTTCGGGCCTGGGTCAGCACCTGAATAGTTACGTCGTCCGGGATATGGCCGTCTTCAATCAGGCGGCGGACGAAATCGAAATCGTTCTGTGACGCTGACGGGAAGGCCACTTCGATCTGTTTCAGGCCAACGGCGACCAGCGTCTGAAAAAAGCGCAGTTTCTTTTCCGGGTCCATCGGCTCGATCAGGGACTGGTTGCCATCGCGCAGGTCAGAGCTGCACCAGACCGGCACCTCAGTAATGGTGCGCGATGGCCACTGGCGGTCGGGCAAGTTGACCGGGGCGAACGCGCGGTAACGTTGTGACGGGTCGCGGAGCATGGGGTATTCCTCGCTTGCGGCGGCACCTTGAGAGTAGCAGCCATTAAAATAGGTATTCGTTGCAGTAAATCTACGAAACACATCTATTGCATTGCAATCTTTTCTTTTAAAAAGACATTAATGGCTATTTAGTGCGCAGATAGCGCAATTAAAACTAAATAAGCGAGGTTTTTGTGTGGAAAGCTGCTCAGTCATCCAGCGCCAGTTGGCGCTGTGGCTCGCGCGGCCCGACCACTTGCAGGTCGAGTTGGCCCTTGGCCAGGCGTGCTTGTATCTGGTCGCCGGGGCGTACCTGGTCTGCCTGACGCACGGCGCGCCCTTGGGCATCCAGCAGAATACTGTAGCCTCGCCCGAGCGTGGCCAGTGGGCTGACCAGGTTCAGACTGTGGCTGAGCTGGCTAAATTGCTGCCGCTCGCGTTGCAGGCGCTGCTGCATACTGCGTGGCAGGCGCTGCTGGAGATGTGCCAGCTGTTGGCGCAACAAGTCCAGCCGGCGCCCGGGATGTTGCTGTTGCAGGCGTGCGCTCAAGCGCTCAAGGCGCCGGAGTTGGTGGGTATGCGTTTGTTGTGCGGCGCGTTTCAAACGCAATTCCAGCTCATCCAGCCGCTGGGCCTGCTGGGCCAGGCGTTCACCGGGGTGGCGCAAGCGCTGGCGCAGGCCCTGCAGGCGCAAAACGTCACGCTCCAGGCGTTGACGCAGGCGGCTATGCAGCTGTTGTTGCAGTTGCTGGAACTGACGCAGCAGACCGGCACTATCCGGGCTGAGCTGTTCAGCGGCGGCTGAGGGGGTGGGTGCGCGCAGGTCGGCCACGAAATCACAGATAGAGATATCGGTTTCGTGCCCGACAGCACTGACGATCGGCGTTTTGCAGGCCGCCACTGCGCGCGCGACGCTTTCTTCATTGAATGGCCAGAGATCTTCCAGCGAACCGCCACCACGGCTGATAATCAGTGCATCAAAGCCGGCCTGGTCGGCCACGTGCAGCGCCTGCACCAGTTGGCCGGCCGCCTCGTTGCCCTGCACGGCACTGGGAATGATGGTTAGCTCGACAAAGGGCGCACGGCGACGAAATACACTAATGATGTCGCGCACTGCCGCGCCGCTGGCTGAGGTGATAACCCCGATGCGGCGTGGAAAGCCGGGCAAAACCTGTTTGCGTGAGTGGGCAAACAGCCCTTCCTGCTCCAGCTGGGCCTTGAGTACTTCAAAAGCCTGCCGCAGCGCGCCATCGCCTGCCGTTTCCAGCGCATCAACAATCAGTTGGTAATCGCCACGGCCCTCGTAAAGGCTGACCCGGCCGCGCACCCGCACCTGCAAGCCATCGCGCAAGGTTAAGCGCACCCGGCTGGCATGCTGGCGGAAAAAGGCGCAACGAATTTGCGCCTTGCTGTCTTTCAGGCTGAAATACATGTGCCCGGAAGAGGGGCGGGCCAGATTGGACAGTTCGCCTTCGACCCAGACGCGCGGAAACACCTCTTCCAGCAAACTGCGCGCGCGGGCGTTAAGTTGGCTGACACTGAGGGTCTCGGCACTGGCATTAAGGCGTTGAAACAGCGGGTCGTTATTCATTTGCTTATGTTAACACTCGAATCCGATTGAGTGCGCAGCGCCTGGCAGGTATAATATCGTGCTTCCATTTTCCCGCTCGGGAGCCCCAGCGATGCTGCGTATTAGCCAAGAAGCCCTTACCTTTGATGATGTCCTGCTGGTGCCCGGTTATTCCGAGGTGCTGCCCAATCAGGTCAGCCTGAAAACCCGTCTGACCCGCAATATCGAGCTGAGCATGCCTCTACTCTCAGCGGCGATGGATACGGTAACTGAAGCCCGTCTGGCCATCACTATGGCGCAAGAAGGCGGCATGGGCATTATTCACAAGAACATGACCATCGACCAGCAAGCGGCCGAAGTACGCAAGGTCAAGCGCTATGAGTCTGGCGTGGTACGCGACCCGATCACCATTGAGGCGGACGCCACCGTTGGTGAGCTGTTTGATGTGACCCGTCAGAACAATATCTCTGGTGTCCCGGTGATGTACAACGGTCACCTGGTTGGCATCGTCACCTCACGTGATGTGCGCTTCGAGACCAATATGGACGCCCGTGTTCGTGATGTGATGACGCCGAAAGAGCGCCTGGTCACGGTCAAGGAAGGCGCTGACATGCAGGAAGTGCGCAAGCTGTTGCACAAGCATCGTATCGAGCGCGTGCTGATCATTGATGAAGCTTTCCGTCTGCGCGGCATGATGACCGTTAACGATATCGAAAAAGCCCGCGCCTATCCCTATGCCAGCAAAGATGATCAAGGTCGTCTGCGGGTGGGGGCTGCCGTTGGTACAGGCGCTGAAACCGAGGCACGGGTTGCTGCGCTGGCTGCCGCCGGGGTTGATGTGATCATCGTGGATACTGCGCACGGCCACTCCAAAGGTGTCATTGATCGCGTACGTTGGGTGAAACAGAACTTCCCCGACATACAAGTCATTGGCGGCAATATCGCAACCGGTGATGCGGCCATGGCTCTGGTTGAAGCCGGCGCTGACGGGGTCAAGGTCGGTATTGGTCCTGGCTCCATTTGCACCACGCGGGTTGTTGCCGGCGTGGGTGTGCCGCAGATGTCCGCGATTGCCAATGTGGCTGCCGCACTGGAAGGCACCGGCGTACCGCTGATCGCTGATGGTGGTATTCGTTTCTCCGGTGATCTGGCCAAAGCCATCGCTGCAGGCGCCTATGTGACCATGATGGGCTCAATGTTTGCTGGCACCGAAGAGGCGCCAGGCGAAGTCGAGCTATTCCAGGGTCGCTCTTACAAATCTTACCGGGGCATGGGCTCTATGGGCGCCATGTCCCAAAGTCAGGGATCATCTGATCGTTACTTCCAGGACTCCAGCGCCGGCGCTGAAAAACTGGTACCAGAAGGTATTGAAGGCCGGGTCCCCTACAAGGGGCCACTGTCTGCCATTGTGCATCAGCTGATGGGTGGTCTGCGTGCTGCTATGGGTTATACCGGCTGCGCCACCATCGATGAAATGCGCAGCAAACCGCAGTTTGTGCGCATTACCGGCGCCGGCATGAGTGAATCGCATGTACATGATGTGCAGATCACCAAGGAAGCACCCAACTACCGGGTTAGCTGAGCCAGGCTCAGCCAACCAGCTGTAAGCTGTAAGTGGCAAGCTGCAAGTAAAAGCGCTCTTGCTTATGACTTGCAGCTAGCGGCTTGCGGCTTAACTTTTTCAGAGGAACACCCATGTCCCAGCACGACATCCACGCCCACCGACTCCTGATTCTGGATTTCGGCTCCCAGTACACCCAGTTGATTGCCCGCCGGGTGCGCGAGATCGGGGTGTACTGCGAAATTTATCCCTGGGATGTCGAGCCGCAAGCGATTGCTGACTATGCCGCCAAGGGCATCATTCTGGCGGGCGGCCCGGAATCGGTAACCCTCGCTGATAGCCCGCGCGCGCCACAGATGGTGTTTGAGCTGGGGGTACCTGTGTTGGGCATCTGTTACGGCATGCAGACCATGGCCGAGCAGCTGGGTGGCAAGGTGCAGGGCTCGGACAAGCAGGAGTTCGGTTACGCGCGCGTCGATGTGGTTGGCAAGAGCGACTTCCTCGCTGGTATTGAAGACCATGTAGATGATGACGGTGTGCTCAGTCTGGATGTCTGGATGAGCCACGGCGACAAGGTGATTGAACTGCCGCCAGCCTTCAATATTCTGGCTAGTACGCCTAGTTGTCCGATTGCTGCAATGGGTGACGAGAGCCGTCATTTTTACGGGGTACAGTTCCATCCGGAAGTCACGCATACCAAGCAGGGGCTGCGCCTGCTCAAGCGCTTTATCCTCGAGCTCTGTGGTTGTGAAGCACTGTGGACGCCGGCCAATATTGTTGATGATGCGATTGCCAACGTGCGCGCTCAGGTGGGTGATGCCAAGGTCCTGCTTGGCCTGTCCGGCGGGGTCGATTCCTCCGTGGTGGCAGCGCTTTTGCATCAGGCCATTGGTGATCAGCTGACCTGTGTCTTCGTTGATAATGGCCTGCTGCGCCTGCACGAAGGTGAGCAGGTGATGGCCATGTTCGCCGAGAATATGGGCGTCAAGGTGATCCGTGCCAATGTTGAAGACAAGTTCCTCTCTCGCCTGCTTGGGGTGACCGACCCGGAAGAGAAGCGCAAGATCATTGGTCGCACCTTTATCGAAGTATTCGATGATGAGGCGACCAAGCTGCAGGGCATCAAGTATCTGGCCCAGGGCACCATCTACCCTGACGTGATCGAGTCTGCGGGCGCCAAAACTGGCAAGGCGCATGTGATCAAGTCGCACCATAATGTGGGCGGGCTGCCGGATGATATGCAGTTTGAACTGGTTGAGCCGCTGCGCGAACTGTTCAAGGACGAAGTGCGCAAGATCGGCCTGGAACTGGGCCTGCCCTACGACATGGTCTACCGCCATCCGTTCCCGGGTCCAGGGCTGGGTGTACGTATCCTCGCTGAAGTGCGTAAGGAATACGCCGATATTTTGCGCCGTGCCGATTACATTTTCATCGAAGAACTGCGCAAGGCTGACCTGTACCAGAAAGTCAGCCAGGCCTTCGCCGTCTTCCTGCCAGTGAAGTCCGTTGGTGTGGTCGGCGATGGCCGTCGCTACGAGTGGGTGATTGCCCTGCGTGCGGTGGAAACCATCGATTTCATGACTGCGCGCTGGGCGCATCTGCCCTACGAGTTCCTGGAAACCGTATCCAACCGCATCATCAATGAAATTACCGGCGTATCGCGGGTGACTTACGATATCTCCAGCAAGCCGCCGGCGACTATTGAGTGGGAGTAGGGGTTCCCCGATAATGATCGCCACGCAAGTGGCAGCCAAATCTTCACGGAGTGACTAATCTTAGTCACTCGTTACGGCGTCCTTGCTCTGAATGGTTGGAGCTAGCCTGACCTGATTACGGCCATTTTCCTTGGCGGCATAAACCTCAATATCCGCCGCCTTTAGCAGTGCTTCAGCCGTCATGCCGGGCTGATACGTGGCCACACCGATTGATAATGTAATGGGTGTCTGCAGAAATTCCGGAGGCGATGATTCCACCGCCTGACGTATGCGTTCAGCAACTACCATCGCTTCAGCTGAATTGGTTGATGGCAGCAGCACAACAAATTCCTCACCACCAAATCGAGCGCACAGATCACCTTCGTTAACGCGTAGCTGAGCTGAAATACGTCGCGCGACATGCTGCAGTGCTTTATCCCCGGCATCGTGGCCGTGATTATCATTGATGGATTTAAAAAAGTCGATATCCATCATTAACAAAGAAAAGCGGGTACGGCGCCTTTCACCTCTGACAATTAACTCACTCAAGGCTGTGTTGAGTGCGTGCCGATTCAACAGCCCAGTCAGGGCATCCGTTTTGGCTTGATGTGATGCTGTCGCCAGGTTCTCGTGTAATCGGTCAGTCAGCTCCTGATTGACGAGGTTCAGGCGAATCCCTTCCAGTACGCGCCCGGCAATAGGGCGAATGATATAAGCCAGGGCAAGGCAGTAGATCATCAGCGTCAAAATGAACTCTACGACCAGATCAAAACGATCGGCGATCAACCATACTGATACTGACGCCGCCAGCCAGGTAAACAGCAACAATACGTGGAAAGCTTTAGGGAAGGTAATATAGCTTGGCAGGATAACGGAGATGATGCCTACCAGCAGAATTGCGGACCATGCATCCAGCTCAATATCATGGCCCATCAAAATATAAAACATCGCACCCCAGAGAACGCCCTCCAACGCAATGATGATGTAAACCGGTAACAGATGTTTGGACCGGCTTGGTTGGTCATTGCGGAACTTGCGCAGGGCGATCAGGCTGCCTACCCAATACACAAAAAATACGCTGACCCAGACAAAGAAGTTGGATAGCGGCACTTTTTCATACACCAGCGCGAATACCACCAGCCAGGCAATGGGTATGGCATAGAAAGTGGTCGCGATGGTGGTAACCATCTGAACAAACCCCAGCTCCCTGGCTTCAGCGAGATACGGATGCTGTAGTACCGGTTCATCGCTTTCAGTTGACCCTGTCTCGTCTTGGTAGCCTTCACGATCAGTTGAATGCATTTGAATGCCCCACAGGACGAGGTGTATCTGGAACTATCAGTTTGACATGGCCTTGGCCGGATATTGATCGACTGCCTTGCACTGCAAGCTGCCATCAGTTTATACGCAAAACTGCAGATTGCCGACTTGTTTGCAGTCGCCTGCCGCGCTGTCGCAAAGTGCTTGCGCGCTATTGGGCTGATTGGGTGCCTGTGAACCGCCGACCCAGGCGCTCAGCGGCGCCATTGATAATTAGATACAGGCAGGGGACCACGATCAA
>REBY01000020.1 GCA_007692485.1 Pseudomonadaceae bacterium
GTAGTTGGAACAGCGGTCAAGTCGTAATTCCAGAGGCACAAGCACATGTCTTATTGGTCACCCTCAATAAACAAGGTAAAGCCGCTGACTTGCGCTATCACGATCACTGGATTGATGAGCGGCATTTTCATTGGCAAACACAAAATCAGACTTCACCAGAGGGTAAGCGCGGAAAAGAGATCATCAAGCATGAAGCTCTCGGCATCGGGCTTCATCTCTTTGTTCGCGAAAATAAACTGAAAAACGGAAAAGCTGCTCCGTTTGTTTACCACGGACGGGTTCGTTATCAGAAACATGATGGCAGTAAGCCGATGAGTGTGAATTTTGAGTTGATGGATTAATTTCTATGCACTCTTATCAGTCATTTGTTGAACTAAATCCAATAGTCAAATCTGCCCAACACATCCTCGTGTTCACCGGCGCGGGCGTGTCCGCCGAAAGCGGCATTGCCACCTTTCGCGATGCCCTGACTGGCCTCTGGGCTAACAATGACCCAGAGCAGTTAGCGACGCCGGAGGGCTTTCTGGATGATCCCGCGCGGGTGTGGGGTTGGTATCAGTGGCGGCGGCAGCAGTTGGCGGGGTGTTTGCCGAATGCGGCGCACCGGGCGATTACCAAGCTGCCGGCGCAGGGGCGCCAGGTGACGGTGGTGACGCAGAATGTGGATGACCTGCACGAGCGGGCCGGAAGCCGTGAGGTGGTGCACTTGCACGGCAGTTTGCTGGCGACGCGGTGTTTTGATTGTGCCGCGCTAGCGCAGGTGCCGGTGAGTGCGGTGCCACTGGCGGGGGAGGCGATATCGCCGCCGGCCTGTGAGCACTGTGGCGGTATGTTGCGTCCGGGGGTGGTGTGGTTTGGTGAGATGCTGCCGCAGGATGCCTGGTCGGCCGCTCTGGCGGCGGCAGAGCGTTGTGATCTGGTGTTGGTGGTGGGTACCTCGGGGCTGGTGTATCCGGCAGCGCAGATTCCGCAATTGGCTTGGGAATCCGGGGCGACTGTGGTGCATGTGAATACCGAGCCGGTGCCGGTGGCGGCGGAGCGCGAATTCAGTTTGGTGGGGCCGGCGGGGCAGGTGTTGCCAGCGTTGCTGGAATCAGAGGAATCAATGGGGTCAGAGTAAATTGATCCGCTGGATCAATTTACTCTGACCCCATTGATTCGCCCATTGATTGCAATTGCTGCACAAAGGCTTGTTCGGGTACGGCGGGGCTGAACAGGTAGCCTTGGTAGGCGTGGCAGTCGAGTTGTTGCAGGAAGCCGAGTTGCTCAGGGGTTTCTACGCCTTCCGCGATCAGCTCCAGTTTAAGGCTGCGGGCCATGGCGATAATGGCGCGGACGATTTCGGCATCGTTACTGTCATGGGTGCAGTCGCGGATAAAGGACTGATCAATTTTCAGCAGGTCAACCGGCAGGCGCTTGAGGTAACTCAGCGATGAGTAGCCAGTGCCAAAGTCATCAATCGCAAAGTGGATGCCCATGGCCCGCAGTTGATGCATTTTGGCGACGGTATCGTTGATGTTCTGCAGCATCATACTTTCTGTGATTTCCAGTTTCAGGCACTGCGCCGGTATGCCTTGGTCGCTAACGGCTGCGGCGACCTGTTGCACAAAGTCGCTCTGGCGAAATTGCCGTGGGCTGATGTTGATGCTGAGGCTGAACTGGTCGGGGTCGACGGCATGGGTTTGGATCAGGCTGGCGATCACCCGGCAAGACTCCCGCAGCACCCAGTGGCCTACCTCGAGGATCATGCCGCTGTCTTCAAGTACCGGCATAAAGAGCCCGGGGTTGATGATGCCTTTCGTGGGGTGCTGCCAGCGTAGCAGGGCTTCGGCACCGATGATGCGTTGTGCGCGGGCATCAATCTGTGCCTGGTAATGTAGCGTGAACTGTTGGCGCTGTTGTGCCTCGCGTAACTCGGTCTCCAGTTGCAGGCGTTGGCTGGCGATGACCTGCATATGGGGTTCAAACAGGGCGATGGCATTGCGACCGTTGGCTTTGACACCATAGAGAGCGGTATCGGCATATTTGAGCAGGTCTTCTGCGCTGTTGCAGTGTGCAGGCGCCAATGCAATACCGATACTGCAGCCAAGTTGCAGGTTATGGCCTTGGATCTGCATCGGCGCTGCCACGGAGGCGAGCAGTTTTTCTGCGCTGGTACGCGCCTGCTCGGTTACCTGGTCAAGATCTCCGGACAATCCAGTCAGAAATACTACGAACTCATCACCGCCCAGGCGGGCGACGGTATCTGATTTACGCACCTGGCTCAGCAAGCGCTGACTGACTTCCTGCAATACAGCGTCACCATTGGAATGCCCTAGGGAGTCGTTAATATGCTTGAAATGATCGAGATCGAAAAACAGTAGGGCGCAGCTCAAGCCATGGCGTTCACCGAGGCCAAGATGCTGCTCGATACGGTCATTTAGTAGAAGACGGTTGGGCAAATCGGTCAGGGCGTCATGATACGCGAGGTGTTTGACTTGAGCTTCGATACGTTTTTGCTCGGTGACATCCTTGAAGCTGGTCAGGGTCTGGCTCTTGTTGCCATACTTGACAAAGCTGCTTGAAACCTCGCATTCGATAATGTGTTTGCTGGCGGTATAGAGTTCAGCCGATTGATTGCGCAGGTAACCGTCCTTGAGGAGCTGGTTGATGATTGCTGGCCGCTTGGACGGGTCTACCCATAGACCAATCTGTAATGCAGTTTTACCGATAACATCAACGGGCTTGTAGCCAAACAGCTCGGTGAATCGTTTGTTAACTTCCAGAACGCGGGCAGTGCGCTTGTCAAATAATGCATAGGGTTCGGGGGCGTCCCTGAACAGTGCGGTAAATTTAGCTTCGCTATCTCTCAAGGCTTGTTCCGCAGCAATTCGCTCGCTCATATCATGAACCATGGAAAGCCGGCAGAGCTCGCCATTTACTTCGAGCTGTTCGATATAAACCAGACAAGGCTTCAATTTGCCATCATGGCAGCGAAAGCGCGATTCAAACTGTTGGACGCTACCGTCTCTAGCGAGGGCTTCAAGCAGGTGTTTACGTTGCTGGGTGTCAAGCCAGACGGGCAGCTGGCCAGATGGGTGATTAACTACCTGTTCTGACTTCCAGCCGAACAAGTGCTCAAAGGCAGGGTTGATCGCCAGTACATTGTTGTCACTGACCTGCACCAGTATGCCGGCAACGGGTAAACGCTGGAAAAGAGCCAGAAATTGATCTTTGCCAGCGCTTTCATAATTCATTATCGGCCTGCCTCGGTAAACTCATTATCCGCCAGGTCATGTGGCTTGTTATGGTAATTTATTTTGTATATTGCCCTTGAAAATAGCTCTTTGCCATTAGCTATACAAGTGACCTTTTGCCATGAAGGTGGCCAGCTAACCACATAATTGTCACATTTGATCTATCTGTTAGCCGGAGGAAACTTAACCTATTGATCTGTATCCAAACAATCAACGTACAACCCTGGGGACGCGGAAAACCAGTGCATAAAGCACTGGTGCCGCCACTAATGTAAGGATGCTGGCAAAGGCCAGGCCGCCCATGATGGTGATCGCCATGCTGGCGAAGAAGGCATCCCAGAGTAGTGGAATCATCCCCAGGATGGTGGTTAGCGCGGCCAGCACTACTGGGCGCAAACGGCTGACACTGGCATCGAGCAGGGCGTTCAGGGTATTGCCCTGCTGGGCCAGCTGGTTATCGGCTTCATCGACCAACACGATGGCGTTTTTCATCAGCATACCGGACAGACTGAGCAAACCGAGCAGGGCGGTGAAGGTAAAGGGCATCCCGGTTAGCAGTAGCCCGGCTGTGACGCCACAGATCGACATGGGCACAATCAACCAGATCACCAGCGCTTGGCGCAGGGCACCAAACAGCAGAATACTGATCGCCAGCATGATGATAAAGCTGATTGGCAGCTGTTGGCCCAACAGCCGTTGCGCATCCTGCGAGCCTTCATATTCACCGCCCCATTCGAGCCGGTAGCCTCTGGGCAGTTCGATGGCTTCTACTTCACTGCGGAAGCGATTGAGCGCGTCAGTGGCGGTCAGCTCGCCAGCGGGGTCGGCGGCGACAGTGATGGTCCGCACGCGGTCGCGGCGGTGAATCTGCGCCTCTTCATGTCGGGTGACAAAGCCGTCGACGACCTGGCTGATGGGGATATAGGTCTGTTCGCTGTTGCTCCAGATCAGCCGGTCATGCAACTGATTGAGGTCAAGGCGTTCGTTTTCCGGCGGACGGACGACTATGGGAATCTGGCGCTCGTTTTCCCGGTAGTTGCCGGCTTGCTGACCACTGGTGGCGAACGTCAGGGCATTGGTGACATCGGTACGGTTGATGCCAGCCATACGCGCCCGGGCTTCATCGAATTGCGGCTCAATGACCAGCTCCCGCTCGCGCCAGTCATGGCGGATATCGATAACACCGGGCGTGGCAAACATGATCTGACCGGCTTCTTCGGCCAGCTCCCGCAGTACCCGTGCATCCGGGCCGGAAAAACGCGCCTCCAGGTCACCGCCATCACCGGGTCCGAACATCAGTTGTTTGGGGTAGATTTCCGCATCCGGGTAACGGGGGGGCAACTCTTCGCGCACTTTACGGATCAGGCCAGGAATGCTGTCGCGCTCGTCGGCACGCACAATCAGTTGCCCGTAGGAGGGGTTGGCCAGTTCCGGGGCATAGGTGAGCATAAAGCGGCTGGCGCCGCGGCCAATCATGGTGGTGACGGCGCTGACGCCGTCCTGTTCCAGCATCCAGCTTTCCAGCTCACGCATATCGCGCTCGGTGGCGCGAATATCAGAGCCTTGCGGCAGATGGTAATTGACGAAGAATATCGGTGTATTGGACGGCGGGAAGAAGCCCTGCTTGACCTGGCCAAAGCCAATCACGCTGATCGCGGTAACCACTACCAACAGCATGACCGTCAGCCAGCGCCAACGCAGGGCAGCCCCCAGCAGGTTGCGGTAACCCTCATAGAGTCTGCCTGCATAGGGGTCCTGGTCATTTTTGCTGGGATCCGCCCGGAACAAATAATGACCGAATAGTGGGGTAACAGTTACGGCCAGCACCCAACTGAGCAGCAGCGAAATCAGGATCACGGCAAATAGCGAGAAGAGGAACTCACCGGTGACGTCCGGTGACAGGCCAATCGCGGCAAAGGCCATAATGCCAATCACGGTGGCCCCCAGCAGGGGGATTTGTGTGCGTCGGGCGGCTTCTTCGGCGGCTTTGACCGAGTTCTTGCCACGCTGCATATTGATCAGCATGGCTTCAGCTACCACGATAGCGTTATCCACCAGCATGCCCATGGCGATAATCAAGGCGCCAAGAGAAATACGCTCCATCTCGATGGAGAATATGCGCATAAAGAAAACGCTGCCGAGCACGGTCAGCAGCAGGGTAATGCCCACCACCATCCCGACCCGCCAACCCATGGCGATACAGAGCACACCAATCACAATGCTGACGGACAGTAACAGGCTGAAGATGAAGTCATTAATGGCTTCGTCAACCACCACGTGCTGTTGGTAGACCGGGTTGACATTGACGCCAAGCGGCAGCCGATCCCGTAACTCTTCCAGGTGGCGGTCGACGGCTTCACCCACCTTGACGATGTTCAGGTGGTCCTGCCCGGCGACGGCCAGGGTAAAAGCCTGTTCGCCGTTGTAGCGGATCAGTTGCCCAGGGGTTTCTGTGGGTTCACGGCTGACCTCGGCAACATCGAAAATGCTGAGCTGTTGGGTGGTGCCGGGCACGCCAATACGCAAGCTTTCGATGGCGCTGACGGAGTCGAGAGCCGGGGGGCTGTTCAGGCGCACACGCCGGTCGGCCAAAGGGGTGCTGCCGCTGGGTGCAACCACGCTTTCGCTGCGCAGGGTGTCTACCACCGCGTCCAGCGGCATGCCCAGGCTGGCAAGGCGATCAAGCGAGACTTCGACGTAGATGCTCTCTTCCGGCAGGCCGCTGACTTCAGCCTTGGATACCCCGTCCACCGTGAGCACTTCACGGCGCAGGAAGGTGGCCAGATCAATCACTTCACGGTCGCTGAAACCTTCAGTGGTAATGGCATAGAAAATACCGAACACATCACCAAAGTCATCATTGATGATAGGGGGTTCGGACCCGTTGGGCAGGTTGGGCGCGGTGTCGTTGATCTTGCGACGCAGCTCATCCCAGGCTTGGGGAATGGCTTCCGAGCCGAGCTCATAACTGAGTTCGACGGTGATTTCCGAGCGGCCGGGTAGCGAGCGTGACATGACCCGGCGCAATTGCGGCAGCTGCTGGATGGCCGATTCCAGCGGCTCGGTAATTTCGCGCTCGACTTCCTCGGCAGTGGCGCCGGGGTAACCGGTATTGACCACGGCCAGGCCAATGGTGAAAGAGGGATCTTCCAGTTTGCCAATCGTTACCAGGCCCCAGAGGCCGCCAGCAAAACAGGTAACAATCATTAGCCAGATGGCAACGGGGTTGCGTATGGACCAGGTAGCAATAGGCATGACGCGTCCTCAGTAGCCGGCAAAGGGCTCAACTGCTTGGCCCTCGCTGAGTTGGCGGATGCCGGCGGCGACGACTTGATCACCTGCTTGCAGGCCTTCAGTGATTTCGGCCTGATTATTACGCAGGCTGCCGACACTGACGCTCTGGCGGCTGACATCACCGCTGTCCGGATCATAGCGCCAGACGCTGAACTGGTCGGCATTGCTGGTATCTAGTGCTGCGACGGGGATCCACCAGCGTTGTGAGTCGCTGGCACTCAGTTGCGTGACGCGCACGGCGAGCGTCATACCGGGCAGTAACTGGATATGCTCCGGGCGAGGCAGGCCGAAGGTAACCTGATACGTCTGGGTGACCGGGTCTGCTTCGGTACTGTGCTCGCGGTAGGCCAGCTCCAACGGCACGCCGTTGGCTGGCTCAGCAATCAGGGCACTATCCAGCACCAGGCTGACGCGATAATCGCCTGGTTGGCCGGTAAATCGGCGCATAAAGAGCTCAGGTACGCTGATATGAATACGCAACTCACTGACGTCCTGCACGCGAAGCACGGGCTCCATGGCTTGTACGGTGGTAAAGCGTTCCACCAGGCGGCGGCTGACCAGGGCGTCAAAGGGTGCTTGCAAGCGGCTGTGGTTCAGATTGCGTTGGGCGCTGGTCAGACCGAGCGTGGCATTGTCGGCGGCTATCTGCAGTTGTTCCAGATCTGATTGGCTGAGATGGTTGCCGGCGCGCAGCTGCTTGCCGCGTTCCAGATCACGCTTCGCTTGCCGGTCGGCAATCTGCGCTTCACTCAAGGCCAGCTCGTAATCAGCCGGATCCAGTGCGGCGAGCAAACCGCCTTGCGGTACCAGTTCGCCCTGTCGCGCTGGCAGTTCCAGCAGGCGCCCGGGGACTTCAAAAGCCATATCGACAGTGCTGACGGCATCGACCCGGCCGGCAAAGTTACGTTCATTGGCTGCCTGATCTTCGCCTACGGTGAACAGGTGAACCTGAACGGCGCCATTGTTGCTGGGTTCTTCGCCATTTGAGCAGGCGCCGAGCAGGCCTAGTAGCGCTAGCAGGACGAGATGATACCGA
>REBY01000083.1 GCA_007692485.1 Pseudomonadaceae bacterium
AAGCATACATCAGAGCCAGCTTACAGGGCACCCACAGCAACGACATATGTCGTTCATTCAGTCAGCGGCGCCCAGTTGGCGGGCAATAGCGTTGACCACACCTTTCGGACCACGTTGATCGGTTTCAACCACCATATCAGCAATTTCACGGTACAAGGGGTCACGCTTGGCCATCAGGTCACGGAGAACCTGTTCAGGATCAGCCGTCTGCAATAGCGGCCGCTGACGATCCTTTGACGTACGTTGCAATTGCTGGTCAACACTGGTGCACAGATAAACGACAAAACCATGGCTTTGCAGCGCCTGTCGATTAGCAGGACGCATTACCACACCACCACCCGTTGCCAGCACAATGCCTTGCTCGCCAACCAGCTCAGCAATCATGGCTTCTTCGCGCTGACGAAAACCTTCCTCACCCTCAACGTCAAAAATCCACGGGATATCAGCCCCGGTTCGGGCTTCTATCTCGCGGTCTGAGTCCTTGAACGGAACCTTGAGTTCCTTGGCAAGCAGGCGCCCGATGGTGCTTTTACCTGCACCCATCGGGCCTACCAAAAAGACATTACGCAACCGACTTACCTGACTTGAGAAATAGTACCTGCATTGATAATACGCGGCGTCAGGAAGATTAGCAGCTCAGATTTGCGCTCAGCTGTGATATCGCGACGGAAAGCACGGCCAAGTATCGGCAGGTCACCCAGGAAAGGTACTTTCTGAGTCCCTTGCGTCATCTCACTGGAAAACACGCCGCCCAACACAATGGTTTCACCATCAGCCACCAGAATCTTGGCATTGACCTCATTCTTGCGAATGGTCGGTACGCCGTTGACGGTATTGGTAAAGTCCGGCTCATCCTTGGTCACGATCACTTCCATAATCACCTGGTTGTCTGGAGTGATTTGCGGAGTGACTTCCAAGGATAGCACCGCTTCGGCAAAGGCCGTAGTAGTAGCACCACTGGATGCTGCTTCCTGATAAGGAATTTCCGAGCCTTTCAGGATCTTGGCGGTTTCCTTATCCGAAGTGACTACTTTGGGCTGAGAAATGATCTCACCATTACCGGTGCTTTCCATTGCCGACAGCTGCAGATCAAGGATCGCATTGTTGCTGATAAAGCCGATTCCAATACCAGAGGTTGGCCCCAGAACACCAAGATCGACAAAGGGTGAGTTGAACGGGCGCGTTGGCCGCCCTTCAAAACCAGCAGTGGTCTGGCCTTCGGCACCATCATCAATACCAGTACCCTCGTTACCGACACCACCAAACAGGCCAAAGCGATCACCCATCTGCACATTACCACCCCAGCGCACGCCAAGGGCACGGTCAAAGCCAACTTCAGCTTCGACGATACGCGCCTCGATCATCACTTGGCGCACTGGAATATCCAGCTGGGTTACGATGCGACGGAGTTCATCCAACTTGTCCTGGGTTTCCAGCGCGATAATGCTGTTAGTGCGCTCATCAACCGTAATTGACCCGCGCTGCTCACCACCATTACCACCGGTTACCGAGGCAAACAAACGGGCGATATCACCGGCACGGGCGTAGTTGACCTGAATCAGTTCACGACGCAGCGGCGCCAACTCGGCAATCTGACGCTGTGATTCCAGCTCCTGACGCTCGCGGGCAGCAATTTCTTCAGCAGGCGCAACCAACAGGACGTTACCTACCCGGCGCTTATCGAGCCCCTTGGTGCGCAGCACAAGATCCAGTGCCTGATCCCAGGGTACATTCTGCAAGCGCAGTGTGATGCTGCCACTGACCGTATCACTGGCAACCAGGTTGAGGTCAGTGAAATCGGCAATCAGCTGCAGTACCGAGCGCACTTCAATGTCCTGAAAGTTCAGCGACAAACGCTCACCAGTGTAAGCAAAGTCTTCGGCCCGACGCTGCTCCTCTTCAGCCCGCGTTAACGGCTTGAAGCTGACAATCAAGCGATTATCGGTCTGATAGGTCAGGTGCTCGTAATGGCCAGTCGGCTCAATAGTAATGACTGCACCGCTGCTACTGGTAGAAGCATTGATAAAGTTGACCGGGGTAGCGAAGTCTTTGACATCAAGACGTACCCGCAACTGATCGGGCAGATGGGCGCCAGGAAACTCCAGGCGCAGGCGGCCGCCCCGTTCTTCAATATCGACTCTTACGCTGGGGTCAGACAGGTCAATAACGACATTACCCTCTCCCTGCTCACCACGATTGAAGTCCAAACTGGTAATACCGCTGCGGTCACTGGCAGCGCCACTCAAAGCAGGCTGGCTACCGTCGCGCCAATTAGCACCCGGCTCCGCTTGAGGGCGTGGAGCTGCAGCTGTTGCCGAGCTACGCTGGCCACGCTCATCACCGATCATTATGAACAGATTATTACCTTCGGTGCGTGTGCTATAAGGCACCAGATCGGTCAGATTGACGATCAGACGGGTACGATCTCCCGCTTCCACCACGGTCAAGCTACGGGCATTACCCAATCCGAGCTCGCGGTTTCGCTGACCCAACTGATTACTGACCCCTGGGAAGTCCAGAGCAATTCGAGCTGGCTGCTCAATGGTATAACCCGTCGGATCGGAAACTGGCTCGTCAAAGGTCAGCTTGAGCTCGACACGCTCACCTGGCAGAGAGGCCACGTCCAGTTCCTTCAGGTTGGCCGCCAACGCTAGAGGGGTTAGCAGAAGCAGCATGGCTGCCGTTGTAATTTTTCTGGTTAGAGGCATGTGCTTGCGTTCCACGCGTGACTGTTTGCAGTTCATAAATTCTCTCCCTGGTTGACCTATCCGCGCTCAGACAAGCTGAGGGTTCGCGGGCGCTCCAACCAACCACCTTCGCCGTCCGGAACAATTTCTACCACCTCGACTCGGCCTTCATCGATACTGGTAATCCGACCATGATTGCGTCCGAGATAATCCCCGATTCTGACGCGATGAACACTCCCGGCACCACGAACAAGCGCTTGCATGCCATCTTCGTTGCTCAACGTACCCACCATGTCAAAACCTTCGATATTGAAACCTTCAAGGAACTGACGAACACGGTCTTCATCCGGCCGAACATCACTGCTGCCGCGCTGACGCTGCGTCAGATCAATGCGCACCGGAGGCTGAAACGGGCTGCGCAATGAGGCAGCGCCGTAGGTAAAGGCTTCGTAGGGACTGAATCGTGGCAAGGGTTCAATTTCACCAGCCGGCCGAGCCCGCGTTTCATCCATAAAAGCTTGCAGGTCGTTGAAATCGCTACCACCACAACCGGTCAACAGCAGACTGGCGAGCAGGGCCAAGGGGGCCAAATGCAAAGGCTTCATTGCTCGTCTCCTTGCTCGTTGTAACGATAAGTACGGGCCAGGATATTCATCTTCAATTGACTCGGGTTAGCTGAAGACACTGGCTCGATATCGAAGTCATGCAAGGTAACAATCCGCGGCAGGCCGGCAACCCCGCTTATGAAGGTTGCCAGGTCGTGATATGAACCTTGAACCTGAATCCTGATCGGCAGCTCGATGTAAAACTGTTTTGCCGCCTCAGGCTGCAAAGTGATCGACTCAAACTCCAGACCGCTGCCGAGACCCAGCTGGGTTATATCTTCCAGCAGCCCAGGAACTTCAGTATCAGTCGGCAGTTGCTGCAACAAGGTACCGAAGCGCTCTTCAATCTCTTCCAGCTGCTCGCGGTATGCATCCAGGTTGGCTGCACGGAAGGATTTATCACGAAAGTCCTGGCGCAGAGTCACTTCCTGGGCTTCAACCCGTTCGAGGTTGGCCTGCATATCTTTGAGATGGAAGTGATAGCCAAGAAATACCAGTACGATAAAAATAACAGCGCCGAAGATGACCTTGAGTGCAGCCGGCCAGGCACCAATATTATTGAAGTCCAGATCGCTCATTTCGAGCTTTTTCAGGCTTTCCAAGGATTGGCTGAAGCTCATTGTTCCTGCCCTCCCTGAGCACGGTTTCTTGGCTCAGTCTGGCGCACCGAGAGCTCAAAGACGTTAGCCTGTTCCAAAGCGCCTTGGGTAACGGCACGAACAGCCGTCAGGTTGGGCGAAGTCAGCCATTCAGAGGCATCCATCTGACGCATCAGGTTCGACACACGACTATTGGATTCCGCACCGCCGCGAATATTGATTGTTGAACCGCGCATTTCCAGAGAAGTGAAGTAGACACCATCCGGCAAGCTGCGCGCCAACTCGTCAAACACCCGGACAATAATCGGGCGATTGCCCTGCAGGTCCTGAATAATGCGCATACGATCGAGCAATTGGCTGCGCCGTGCCTGTAGCTCTTCAATTTCGCTGATGCGCGCTTCAAGCACCCGAATCTCACTACGCAGGTATTCATTGCGCGCATTTTGGTGATCAATTTTGCCGGTGTAATAACGATCTCCCGCAAACACCAGGCCAGCGGCAAAGATTACGATAAGCACCAGAACAGTCATGAACTGTTTCTTGCGCTCTTCCCTGAGCTGCTCGCGCCAGGGCAACAGGTTAATGCGAGCCATTAGTCAAAACTCCTCATTGCCAGACCACACGCAATCATCAGGGCCGGAGCATCATTGCTCAGCGCAACGGCATTGACCTTGTTGGACAGCGTCATGTTTGCAAAGGGGTTGGCTACCAGCGTGGTGGTACCAATCTTTTGCTGCACCAGTTGATCCAGCCCGGGAATCGAGGCAGTACCCCCGGCCAACAGGATGTAGTCAACATCATTGTATTGGCCACCGGCAAAGAAGAACTGCAGCGAACGTGACACCTGCTGCACAACGGCGTCCTTGAACGGGCTCAACACTTCGGTTTCGTAATCATCCGGCAAGCCGCCCTGCTTCTTGGCCAAGCCAGCTTCATCCTGAGACAAGCCATAACGGCGCTGGATCTCATCGGTCAGCTGCTTGCCGCCAAACAGCTGCTCACGGGTGTAAATGGTACGACCCTTGCTGAGTACACTGAGCGTCATCATGGTGGCGCCGATATCGATGACCGCGATGGTCATCTGGTCACGGTCGCCGTCTAACTGATCAATGACCAGCTCGCAAGCACGCTCCATGGCATAGGCTTCGACTTCGACCACTCGTGGCTCAAGTCCGGCCAGCGCCAGGGCTGCTTCGCGAATGTCGACATTTTCGCGGCGGCAGGCTGCCAGTAAGACTTCTA
This sequence comes from Pseudomonadaceae bacterium, assembly GCA_007692485.1. Classification (GTDB taxonomy): domain Bacteria; phylum Pseudomonadota; class Gammaproteobacteria; order Pseudomonadales; family Pseudomonadaceae; genus Halopseudomonas. The sequence goes on from REBY01000083.1 coordinate 5,134, forward strand.
CCCGCTCTGGATTGCGTGGCGATGGGCCTTGCACTTCAAAGTCGATAGCGACTTCATCGAGAGGATAGGGAATGTACTGGTCCGCTTCGAGCTTGATCTGCTCTTCCATCTCGTCCGGACCCAGATCGGCATCCATTTCGATGGTTTTGGTAATAACAGCGGAACCTGCGACCGCGACTGCGGTCTGTTTAAGAGATGTCTTGGAACGGGAAAGCACTTTTTCCAGTGCCTGGCCGACGCCTTCCAGTTCGACAATATTTTTCTCTACCACCGCACCGGGTGGTAAAGGTTCAACCGCGTATGATTCGACTTTATACCGGTTGCCATGACGGCTGAGCTCAAGCAGCTTCACCGTAGTGGAGCTGATGTCGACGCCCAGCAGCGTGTTCGCTTTTTTCTTTATGAGCCCTAGCACAGCCAATTTCCTATCAGCATCCGACACTTACGGACGGTTTATGTTTTCCTACATTAAATAACAGGTCTTGCACAAGCGCAAATGGCTTATTAGAAAAAAATGCGCTTATAATGCAGACTGTTACCCCGTTTTCGATCAGTACAACCGCTAACCGATTCATTCAACAGGGAATTCTTTATCCCTCATGCGCTTTATAAAATTTTTGCTTTGGTCACTATTAGCTCTGTTTTGCGCCCCTATTCTGGCGCTGAGCGGCATTGCGCTCTATCTTAGCCCCGCTTTGCCCGATGTTAAAAGCCTCAGCGAGCTGCAGTTACAGACCCCATTACGCATATATAGCACAGATAATAAACTTATAGCCGAATATGGCGAAATGCGCAGAATCCCTGTGAGTTTTGACCAGGTACCGGAAGACTTTATCAATGCCTTCCTGGCAGCAGAAGATGACAACTTCCTTAATCATCGTGGTGTCGACCCCAGAGGCTTACTGCGAGCAGCCACCGAATTGGCCCAATCCGGGCACATTCAGACGGGCGGCAGCACTATCACCATGCAAGTGGCAAAGAATGTATTTCTGACCAGCGACCGCATCTTTTCGAGAAAGTTAAACGAAATCCTCTTGGCATTGCAAATCGAGCGGCATTTAGACAAGCAGGAAATTTTCGAGCTGTATATCAACAAGATATACCTGGGCCACCGAGCATACGGTATCGAAGCCGCTGCGCAGGCCTATTACGGCCGCTCGATCGATGACTTGACCCTGGCCGAAATGGCCATGATTGCCGGCCTGCCAAAGGCGCCGTCACGCTATAACCCAATAAGCAACATGGAGAGGGCGACCCTGCGACGCGACTGGATCCTGCAACGCATGCTAGGACTCGGCATGATTGACCGGGAAACCTTCGACACCGCAATCAACACCCCTGATGGCTCTCGCCTGTATCGGGCCAGACCCGATGTAGACGCCCCCTGGGTTGCGGAAATGGTACGCCAGGAGCTCTATGACCGCTTTGGCGCCGACATTTATATAGACGGCTATCACGTCTTTACCAGTGTGCACAGCGAGCGCCAGGAGCAAGCGCAAAAGGCCCTGCGCGACGGCCTTATGGCCTACGATCGCCGACACGGTTACCGCGGTCCGGAAGCACGTCACCCCGAAGCAGCCCCAGAGGATGCCAGCGAATTATTATCCGCCCATCGTGTCTTCGGCAGCCTGCTGCCAGCGCTGGTGATTGAAGTTGCGGGCGACCATGCCATAGCCAGGCTGCGTAATGGGGACGATGTGCGCATCCCCTGGTCCAGCATGCAATGGGCACGCCCTTTCCTCAGCATCAATAGCATGGGCCCCAGGCCCAGCCGGCCGAGCGACGTCCTGTTACCCGGTGATGTCATCCGCGTGAGCCGAATGGAAGACGATGAGTTCTCCTTGCAGCAAGTTCCCGCAGCGCAAAGCACCTTGATTGCCTTGTCACCGGCCGATGGCCGCATCGAAGCCGTGGTCGGCGGCTTTTCCTTTGCCCAGAGCAACTATAACCGTGCCATACAGGCCCGGCGCCAATCAGGCTCCAGCTTCAAGTCATTCCTTTATGCCGCAGCCCTGGACAGCGGCTACACGCCAGCCAGCCTGGTCAATGACGCCCCCTTGGTATTCGCCAGCGATCACTTAGACAATGTATGGCGGCCACAAAATGCCGGCGGTGATTTTCTCGGCCCGATCCGCCTGCGCGAATCACTCTATCGCTCGCGCAACCTGGTCTCCATTCGTCTGATGCAGGATCTAGGGGTCGATGAGTCGCTGACTTATATCGAGCGTTTCGGCTTTGCCCGCGACGAGTTGCCACGCCACTTGTCCTCGTCACTGGGCAGCCTGGAACTGACCCCACTACAACTTACCCGCGCCTATGCCGTATTCGCCAATGGCGGCTATCTGGTTGATCCCTGGCTGGTTGAACGCATTGAAGACCGCCACGGCCAGCTGCTGGACTATGCCCGGCCAAAAATCATACCGGAGCGCATGGAAGCAGAACGTGAACGTCAGCTGGAATACTATCAGCGCCTGTCCGGCAGCCAGGTCACTCTGGAGCCAGAACTGGCGCCACAGGTGCTTGACCCGCGAACCGCCTACCAGATCAACAGCATGCTCAAGGATGTCATTACCCGAGGCACCGGTGGCCGTGCCCGTGTCCTTGAGCGCGGAGACCTGGCGGGCAAGACCGGCACTACCAATGAACAGCGCGATGCCTGGTTCTCTGGTTACAACGCCGACCTGGCGACCACTGTCTGGGCCGGCTACGACCAGCCCGCCAGCCTGGGGCGGCGAGAATATGGCAGCACCGTAGCCTTACCGATCTGGATTGACTTCGTCGGCGCCGCGCTGGAGGGTCAGCCCGAGAATAGCCTGCCAATGCCGGATGGCATGGTCAATGTGCGCATTGACCCTGCCACTGGACGCTCTGCGCGCCCGGGAAGCAGCAATGGCTACTTTGAGGTCTTCAAGGATGAAGACGCGCCACCGCCTTACAGCGAACTGGATCACGGCGGCTATTCCAGCGACGGCGCCAGCACACCGCTGGAGCTGTTCTGAGCCAGGCTCAGGAGCTGACCACGCAACCATTGGTTGGCCGGATCCAGCTCGGCATCGGCATGCCAGTAAAGGTTGAGCCCCAAAGGCGGCAAGGATAACGGTAAAGGCAGCAAACGGTTACTCAAGGTAGCATTGACCAACTCAGCCTGCTGACGAGCCATTGTCAGCAGGCAACCACTGCCTTGCGCCACCACCAGGCTGGCCGCCTGATAGTTCTGGCAACGCTGAACAACCTGGCGGGTATGCCCCAGACGCGCCAACCCCAAGTCTTCGAAGCTAAGACCCCGACGCCAGGATGCAACCGCGATATGCTCAGCAGCGAGGTAACGCTCAGCCGTCAATTCACCACTAAATTGCGCCGGCACCACCACACACAGTGGCTCTTCCAACAACTGCAACTGACGCAGCCTTGTATCCACTGGCCGGGCAATCTCGATTGCCACATCAATCCGCCCGGACGCCAGCTCAAGCTTCAACTCACTCCAGCGCACACTGGCCGTGCGTAAGCGGATACCTGACGCGTAGGGGCGCAGCTGGGCCAACAACGGCGGCAAAATGGTCGGTTCCAGCTGTTCCGGCAGGTTCAGGGTAAAACTGCGCTGTGCCTGCGAAGGATCAAAGTCCTGCAGCTGACCCAAGCTCTGTTGCAACCGCGCTAGGCTATCGAGGATGCCGGGGGCCAGACGCATGGCCAATGCCGTCGGACTTACCCCGCGACCCTCGCGTTGAAACAGTGGATCGCCAAAGTGGTTACGTAACCGCGCCAAAGCATGGCTTACCGCTGATTGACTGACATGCAGCACTGCCGCCGCACGGGTCAGATTACGTTCGCGATAGATCACTTCGAAAACCCGAAAAAGATTCAGATCCATACGCCCCAACGCCGGCAAATCATGGTCTTTATTCATAGCACTTCCCCAGCACGCCAGTTTTAATCATCGTAACCGACTAAATTCGCCATATCCATGAATACCATTCATGCCCAGTAATGAATATTCATCGCTTTCGCACACCGGCCCGGCGCACTATGCTGCCTTCCGGAGTTCAATAAAACCGACAACAACAGGTGGTGAGCGCTTATGCACGAACAGGACTATCTGACCCAACTCAAGCAGCTACACGCAAACAACTGGCCTCAAGGGCATGCCCGCGAACCTGAATACCCGCTCGGGGAAAAGCCACTGACCCATTATTTGCGCCACTGGGCGGAACACTGCCCAGACAAGGCAGCGATAGCTTTTTATGGCCATAGCACCAGTTTCGCCGAGCTGAATGACCTGTCTGACCGCTTTGCCAGTCTGTTGTTGGCACAGGGGGTAAAACCCGGCGACCGCGTTGCCGTGTACCTGCCCAACTGCCCGCAATTTCATATCGCCTTTTTTGGCATTCTCAAGGCGGGAGCAATTCACTGCCCGGTCAGCCCGATGGCCGTGGGGATGGAACTGGAGTATCAGCTCAAGGATTGCGGCGCCAGCGTGATCGTCTGCTTTGATCAATTACTACCGGCAGTACGCCAGGTACGCGACAACACCGACTTGCGCCTGTTGATCAGTACCAGCCTGTCGGAAGTCTGCCCGGCCAACCCGCCGCTGCAAGTGCCTGATCTGCTACTGGCACCCAAGCTGGAAGTCACTGACAGCCTGGATTTGCTATCCGAGCTGAGACACTACGAGCCAAGGGATGATCTACCGCAACCCGTGCTGGATGACATTGCCGCACTAAATTACACCGGTGGCACCACCGGCTTGCCCAAAGGCTGCATTCATACCCATGGCGACATGTTGTATACCTGTGCCAGCTTCGTACCGGCTGCAATAGGTCTGGACAGTGAACGCATCAGTTTGAATTTCATGCCTGAGTTCTGGATTGCCGGCGAAAATGCCGGGGTGCTGTTCCCGGCCTTTACCGGCACAACCATGGTTCTGCTAGCCCGCTGGGATGCCTTGGCATTCATGCAGGCGGTGCAACATTACCGGGTCAACCACACCGGCCTGCTGGTCGATAGTGCAGCGGAAATTCTTGATCATCCGCAGGTGGCCGACTTCGACTTCAGTTCCTTGCAGATCACCAGCTGCGTTTCTTTTATCAAGAAGCTGACCCCGGAATACCGCCACCGCTGGCGCGCGCTGACCGGCTGCACCCTGTTTGAAACCAGTTTCGGTATGACCGAAACCCATACCTGCGATACCTTTACGGCCGGCTTGCAGGATGACGACTTCGACCTGAAGTCAGCACCCACCTTTGTCGGCCTGCCGGTGCCCGGCACCGAGTTCAAGGTGTGCAGCTTCGAGACCGGTGAACTGCTACCTCTGGGTAGCGAGGGCGAGCTATGCCTGCGCAGTCCATCGCTGCTCAAAGGTTACTGGAACAAGCCCCAGGCCAGCGTTGAGGCCTTGCGTGATGGCTGGCTGCATACCGGCGATAGCGGTGTCATCACTGAACAGGGCTTTATCCGCTACCTGGGTCGACGCAAGGAAATGCTCAAGGTAAATGGCATGAGCGTGTTTCCCAGCGAACTGGAAGCCATGCTCGGCCAGCACCCGAAACTGCTTGCCTCGGCCGTCATTGGCCGTACTGATGAGAAAAAAGGCGAGGTGCCGGTGGCCTTTGTGGTCGTCAAACCTGGCAGCGCGCTCGACGCGTACGCCCTTACCGAGTGGTGCAAGCAGTCCATGGCCAGCTACAAGGTGCCGGAACTGCGCCTGGTAGAATCACTACCCATGACCGCCACCGGCAAGGTCAAGAAAAACGAACTCAAGGACTGGCTCTGATGTTGTTCAACAAACTGCTGATCGCCAATCGTGGCGAAATCGCCATTCGATTGGCCCGCGCTGCCGCCGAACTGGACATCCCCAGTCTCGCCGTCTACGCCGAGGATGATGCCGCTTCGCTGCATCGGCACAAGGCCGACCAAGCCATCGCCCTCAAAGGCCGCGGCGCCAGCGCCTACCTGGATGCCAATCAGCTGCTGCGCATTGCCTATGAAGAAGGCTGCGACGCCATTCACCCCGGCTATGGCTTCCTCAGCGAGAACGCGGCCTTTGCCCAACAATGCGAGGAAGCCGGCATCCGCTTTATCGGGCCCGACGCCCAGGTACTGCAACGCTTCGGCGACAAGGCCAGCGCCCGTGCCCTGGCTCTGGAGCTGGATATCCCGCTGGTTCAAGGCACCAATCAGCCGACCAGCCTGGAGCAAGCCCGCACTTTTATGGCCGAACTCGGACCGGGCGCAGCGGTCATGCTCAAGGCCCTCGCCGGTGGCGGGGGACGCGGCATGCGCGCCGTGGCTGACCCCGCCGAACTGGAAGCTGCCTACAACCGTTGCCAATCGGAAGCCAAAGCCGCCTTCGGTAACAGCGACCTGTATATCGAGCGCTTGATCAGACGCGCACGGCATATCGAGGTTCAGGTTATTGGCGATGGCGAGCAGGTAGCACATGTCTGGGAGCGCGACTGCACCCTGCAACGGCGCAACCAGAAGTTACTGGAAGTCGCCCCCGCGCCAGGCCTCGATCCCGACCTGCGTGAGCAATTGCATGCCGCTGCACTAAAATTGACAAGCGCCGTCGGCTATCGCGGGCTGTGCACCGTCGAATTTCTGCTCGACGAGGACAACGGCGACTTTGTCTTTATGGAAGCCAACCCGCGCATTCAGGTCGAGCATACGGTGACTGAAGCCGTCACCGGGCTGGACCTGGCGCAGATCCAGCTGCACCTGGCCGCGGGCGCTTCGCTGCAAGCACTCGGCCTGACCCAGGCGAGCATTCCACAGCCACGTGGTCATGCTGTGCAACTGCGTATCAACCTGGAAAATATGGCCAGTGACGGCAGTGCTCGCCCGGCCGGCGGGACCCTGAGTGCCTACGAGCCACCCAGCGGCCCGGGTGTTCGCGTTGATGGTTATGGGTACAGCGGCTATACCACCAGCCCCAGTTTTGATTCCTTACTGGCCAAAGTGATCGTGCATGCGGACGCCGATTACGCCAGTGTGCTCAAGCGCGCCTACCGCGCGCTGTGTGAATTCCGCCTGAATGGCGTCGCCAGCAACCTGCATTTTTTACAGAACCTGCTGCTGCATCCTGAGGTGCAAGCCAATGCAGTCAGCACCGCGTTTATTGAAACCCAGGCAGCTGCGCTGGTCGGCGCAGGCGCTCAAGCACACCCACATCTTTACGTTAAGACCAACGCCAGCAAAGCCGAACAGCAGCATACTGCTATCGAAGCGCCAGCGGGCACCGAGCCGCTGAATGCACCAGTCCAAGGGGTATTGGTTAGCCTGGATGTGCAGCTGGGTGATGCCATTGCCGTTGGCCAGCAGATTGCTGTGATGGAAGCGATGAAAATGGAATTTGTGGTCAAGGCGACCCAGAGCGGGATTGTCCGCGCCCTGGCAGTAGCTCCCGGCGACAACCTGTTTGAAAGCAGCCCACTAGTATTTGTGGAACCAGCCGAGGTCAGCGCCGAGGGCCTGGTTACCGAAGAATCCATCGATCTCGAACATATCCGCAACGACCTGCGCGAAGTACTCGAACGCCAGGCTGACCTGACCGACGAACGCCGGCCGGAGGCCGTTGCCAAGCGCCGCAAAACCGGCCAGCGTACCGCTCGCGAAAACCTGGCGGACCTGCTGGATGACGGCAGCTTTATGGAATACGGTGGCTTCGCCCTGGCAGCCCAGCGCTCCCGACGCAGCCATGCCGACTTGCTGAAAATGAGCCCGGCCGATGGTCTGATTACCGGCATCGGCACCGTCAACGCCGAGCAGTTTGGGGCGGAAAAAGCCCGCTGCATGGCGATGAGTTACGACTACACCGTGTTTGCCGGCACCCAGGGCGTGACCAATCACAAGAAAACCGATCGCATGCTGGAACTGGCCGAGCAGTGGCGCCTGCCACTGGTTTTCTTCACCGAAGGCGGTGGTGGCCGGCCAGGTGATATCGACAAGGTCGGTGTGGCTGGGCTGGATTGCACCACCTTTATGCGCATGGCGCGGCTGAGCGGCCAGGTGCCGCTGGTCGGGGTGGTATCCGGGCGTTGTTTTGCCGGCAATGCGGCCCTGCTGGGTTGCTGTGACGTGATTATTGCTACCGAGAATGCCACTGTGGGCATGGCCGGCCCGGCGATGATCGAAGGCGGCGGCCTTGGCCGCTTCACCCCCGAGCAGGTCGGCCCAACCAGTATGCACAGTGCCAACGGCGTGATTGATGTACTGGTCAAAGATGAAGCGGAGGCGACACGTATAGCCAAGCAATACCTGTCCTACTTCCAAGGCGACTTGCCCGGCGGTAACTGCGCCGACCAGCGCACGCTGCGCCACCTGATTCCGGAAAACCGCCTGCGCGTGTATGACATCCGTGAGGTGATCGAGACCCTGGCCGATACCGGCTCGGTGTTGGAGCTGCGGCGCCAGTTCGCCCCCGGTCTGATTACCGCGCTGATACGTATCCAGGGCAAGGCCTTCGGCCTGATCGCCAACAACCCCATGCACCTGGGCGGCGCTATTGATGCGGTGAGCGGCGACAAGGCTGCACGCTTTATGCAACTGTGTCAGGCCCATGGCTTGCCGATGGTTTCCCTGTGCGACACCCCCGGCTTTATGGTGGGTCCGGATTCCGAGCAGCAGGCCACGGTACGGCACGTGTCACGCATGTTTGTTACCGCCGCCAGCCTGCAGATTCCCTTCTTTACCGTGGTCTTGCGCAAAGGCTACGGCCTTGGCGCCCAGGCGATGGCCGCTGGCAGTTTCCATGCGCCCATGTTCACCATCGGCTGGCCCAGCAGCGAATTTGGCGCCATGGGCCTGGAAGGCGCCGTACGGCTGGGCTATGCCAAGGAACTGGCTGCCATCGAAGATGCCGACGAGCAGCAAGCGCTGTTTGACCAGCTGGTGGCCGAGCTGTACCAACGTGGCAAGGGGTTGAGCATGGCCAGCTTCCTGGAAATCGATGCAGTCATCGACCCCATCGAAACCCGCGACTGGCTGCTGCGCGGTCTGAGCTCGGCGCCACCGGAGTCGCTGCAAGCCGGCCTGCGGCCCTTTGTCGACACCTGGTAAATCCTGCAAGGTGAGCCCGCAGGGCTCACCCCAACCAGAGCAGCCACAGGGTCACGCCAAGCGGTAATAGCAGCGCGGTCAGCATACCCATCAGGCTCATACCCAACGCAGCAAAGGCGCCGGCCTCTTCACTTTCTTCCATCGCCCGTGCGGTCCCTACCGCATGCGCGCAAATACCCATGGCCAGGCCCCAGGCTGCCGGATGAGTGATCCGGCAAAGCTTGAGCAGCCCCGGTCCGATCAGCGTCGCGATAATCGCAGTGAGCATGACAAACACCGCCGCCAGTGCCGCCACGCCGCCAATCTGTTCAGCGACCAGCATGGCAATCGGCGAGGTCACCGACTTCGGTGCCAGGGTAAGAATCAGCATCGGGTTCAGGCCAAACAACCAGGCCAATATCAGCGTACTCACCGTGGCAAAACCACCACCGAGCAACAGGGTCAGCATCACGGGCCAGAAAAACTGGCGGATACGGCGCAAGTTCAGATACAGCGGTACGGCCAGCGCCACGGTTGCCGGCCCCAGCAGGATCAGTAGTGGGTTAACCGCCAGTCGATAGGACTCGAAGTCCACACCGAGCAGCCAGAGCAAGGCAATAATCAGAGTGATCGACAGCAGTACCGGATGCAGAATCGCTAACTTGCTCCGCTCATACAGTGCCACACCCAATTGATAAGCCGCCAGGGTAACGCCAAGCCAGAACCAGGGGTGCTCAATAATGGCTTGCCAAGCCAGCGCCAACTCAGTCATGCGGGCTTTCTCCCTGCGCCCGGCGGACCAGGAAGCGCTGCAACAACCAGCCGCATAACGGTAAAGCCAGAGCAAAGGAAATAATCAGTGTCAGCAGAATACCAAGGCCAAAGGTACGCATCTCAGCGCCATAAGCCATCACACCCACAGCCGGCGGCACCAGTATCAATGGCAAGTATTTCAGCAAGCTGCCCGCGGCCTGCTCGACCGGCTCCGGCACCTCCCCGCGCAGCAACAAAAAGCCCAGCAGCAGGACCATGCCAATAATCGGACCCGGCAAAAAGGTCAACAGGAGTATATTCAGCCCGGTACCCAGCAATTGGAACAGGATCAACCAGGTCAGACCGCGCAACAGCATGCACTCTTCTCGCTCAGGCGATGGAAAGGCAAAGGGTAAATCAGCTGCGTCGAGCTTCCAAGCGGCAATCACCGGTGCCCACAAAAAAGCCGGGCATGCCCGGCTTTTTTAGCTCACTCCGCGATCAATAACCGCGCAAGCGGGCAAAGCGGTCAGCGTGGAAACGGTAATCCCCGAACAATTGCTGCGCCATGCGGGCTCGCTTCATGAACAAGCCGATATCAAACTCATCGGTCATACCCATACCACCATGCAACTGGACACCCTCATTGGTCGCCAGTTCAGCCACTTCACACGCCTTGGCCTTGGCTAAGCTGACCCGTTGCGCGGCATCAGCAGCGCCTTCGTCCAACGACTGCAAGGCCTTGAGCACCACTGACTTGACCAATTCGATCTCGCTGAACAGGTGCGCACAACGGTGCTGCAGTGCTTGGAAAGATCCCAGCGTCACACCGAACTGCTTGCGCTCTTGCAGGTAGCTGACAGTCCGGCTAAAGGATTCTTCCGCGATACCCAGCAACTCGGCCGCCAGCTGTGCATTGGCTACATCCAGGATCAACTCCAGGGCAGCAAAGCCCTCACCCACCTTGCCCAGCAGAGCATCAGAGGGCAATTTGACCTGGTCAAAACTGACTGAGGCCGCATTGCGGCTATCAACCATACTGGTGCGCTCGACCTGAATTCCCGGAAGCGTGGCATCCACCAAGAGCAAGCTGATACCAGCGGCTGAGTGGGGGTCACCACTGCTGCGCGCCGACACGATAAAGTGATCGGCCACATGACCGTCCACCACGCATTTCTTGCAGCCGTTCAGCAACCAACCGTCAGCACTTTGCTCCAGGCGGGTTTCGACTTGCCGCGGATTATGGCGGGCCACTTCGTCTATGGCCAATGCGGTAATCAGCTTGCCGGATGCGATATCCGGCAGGACTGCAGCTTGCTGTTGCTCGGAGCCGGCCAATAACAAGCTGCTGACACCGATAATGGCTGTCGACAGCAGGGGCGAGACGCTGAGATGTCGCCCGGCCTGCTCACTGATCTGCCCCATACCCACTTGGCCAAACTGCGAGCCGCCGAAGGTTTCGGGGATCAGGGTACCGACCAGCCCCATATCGACCATCTGCTGCCACAGGTCACGAGAAAAGCCGGTAGCATCCTGACTGTCGCGCAGTTGGCGTAACTGGCTGACCGGTGCCTGTTCGCTCAGGAAACCCTTGGCGGCATCCTTGAGCATCTGTTGTTCATCATTGAGTACCAAAGCGCTCATGGTGTGTCCTCGATTCGGTTCACTGCAGCCCGAGAATATTGCGGGCGATAACGTTGAGCTGGATTTCCGAGGTGCCGCCCTCGATCGAGTTGCCCTTGGAGCGCAACCAGGCGCGCGGCATGGCGCCGTTGTTACTGGCCTCGCCGTCCCAGATCATGGCGTCGCTGCCGTGCAGAGCAACCAATAGCTCCTGGCGGCGCTTGTTCAGCTCAGTGCCGTAATACTTGAGCATGGCCGATGCCGCACCGACGCCCTGCCCGGCCTTGGCTTCATCCAGTACACGCTCAGCGGTCAAGGCAAAGGCGTCGGAATCGAGATCCCAGCGGGTCAGCTCGCTACGCAGGTAGCCATCAGCCAACCTGCCCTGCTCCAACCCGACGGCCTCAACGGCAATCTGCGACAAGGTCTTCTGACCTGCAGCGGTGCGGCCCATACCACCAATCATTTCACGTTCGTGAGTCAGCAGGTACTTGGCGATGGTCCAGCCAGCATTGATTTCGCCAACCACCTGGCTCTTTTCGACCCGAACGTTGTCAAGGAAAGTTTCGCAGAAGGGCGAGCTGCCAGAAATCAGCTTGATCGGCCGGGTGGAAACCCCGGGCGTAGTCATATCAAACAGCACCAGGCTGATACCCAGTTGTTTCTTGGCTTCAGTGTTGGTGCGCACCAAGCAAAACATCCAGTCCGCCTTGTCGGCATAGGAGGTCCAGATTTTCTGGCCATTGACGATAAAATGATCGCCCTGATCTTCAGCCTTGGTCTGCAACCCGGCCAGATCAGAGCCGGCACCCGGCTCACTGTAGCCCTGACACCAGCGGATTTCACCCCGGATAATCGGTGGCAAGTGCTGACGCTTGAGCTCCTCCGAGCCGAACTTCAGAATCGCCGGGCCGATCATCCAGACGCCGAAACTGGACAGCGGAGAACGCGCCTTGATGCGTGCCATTTCTTCCTGCAGCACCTTGGTTTCTGCCCGACTAAGGCCACCGCCACCGTACTCGGTTGGCCAGTCCGGCGCGGTCCAGCCGCGTTCAGCCATGCGCTCAAGCCAGAGTTTCTGGTCGGCATTCTGGAACTGAAAATTACGCCCGCCCCAGCACACATCAGCGTCACTGGTTACTGGCTCACGCATGCTGGCGGGGCAGTTTTCTTCCAGCCAGCCTCGCACATCATGGCGAAAAGCAGTCAAATCGCTCACACAAAATCCTCCATCAGGGGCATGTCAGGCAACCAAGATACCTGCTCTGCGCCCTGACGGCAGCGAGTTTAATATGACAAATGATGACCCATTAGTCAGCGACATGGTCAGTCATTGCTGGCCAATACCGTCTGATTACGCCCCGCCTGCTTGGCCTGATACATGGCCTGGTCGGCCCGTGCGATCAATTGCTTGCGCGTCTCACCCGGCTGCCAACGCGCAGCGCCGACGCTGATGGTCACTTGCGACAAGGGCGGAAAAGCAGTGTCTGCCACAGCGACGCGCAGACGTTCAGCCAGCAGACCGGCCTCATCCGCCCCAGTCTCGACTGCGAGCACGATAAACTCTTCACCGCCCCAGCGGCCGAATAGATCTGAACTGCGCAGAGCGGCCATAACGGCCTTGGCCATGGTCGCCAGCACCTGATCGCCCAATTCATGGCCATGGGTGTCATTCACTGCCTTGAAGTTATCAATATCAAACAACAGCAATGAGAAAGCGCGGCCATAACGATCGCCCGCACTGATTTCGGCATCAATGGCCTGTTCGATGCGATAGCGATTCCATATTTTCGTCAACGGATCAGTATGCGCCAGGGTTTCCAGTTGCTGATTGGCGCTTTGCAGCTGCGCCATCAGTTGTTCCACTTTTTGTACCGATACCGACACCGCAAGGTCCTCTGCCAGGTCTTTGGCTGCTTGCTGCTCAATCGGCAACCAGCGCAAGCTATGCTCGCGCACTTCTATCTGCCAAGCGACAAAAGGGCCATCAGAGAGCGGCTGAATATCGGCGACAGCATCCTGTACCGGCAACAGTGCTTGCGGCCCGGCCCAGCGTTGCCGGTCAATTCGCTCAGCACGGAACAACAGTAACCAGCCGGGCTGGCGTGATAACGGCACCTTGACTGCCAGCAGGCCAGAATAACCGGGGCAGCATTCAAGCCCTTGCGGCCCCTCAACACCGAGACTTCTGGTGCTCCAGATGCTTTCTTGCGGGTGGCTCTTTTCTAACCAATGGGTCAGCTGCAGCAGCGCTGCCTGGCTGGGTAACTGACCCAAGCGCAAGGCCTGCTGCTGCAAAACCAGCGCGCAGCCTTCAGCACGAAAAAGTTCCAGCCACTCCGGCCCATGCTTGCGCAGCAGCTGGGCCGGCTCCACCAAACCACCATGCTCCAGCGAAATCAGCTGACGGCTGTCGATCACGCGTTGCAAATAGCGTGACTCTGCGCGCGCCTGGAGCAGAAACATCCGTTGAGTAGCCATTTGCACCAAGGCTCTGGCAGCATCGCGAACAGCCGGCGATAAATAAAGCGGCTGTGGGTTGTGACAAGACACCAGACCCCATAACACCTGCTCACCAAGAACGCCGAGTGAGAGGGATGCACGCACACCCAGGCCACGCATGTAACGCCGGTGCGAGGGTGCCAGGGCGCGCAAATTACCCAGGGATAAATCAACCGGGGTCAACATCGGCACATGGCTGACCAGCGGAATGGCTGGAGCAGCCTCATCATGGATGGTGCGTAATGGATGGCGCCAATAACGCGCACGCGCCAACTCAGGGATATCTTCGGCTGGGAAACGATATCCTTTGATGCTGGGCATATCGCCATTAGAGGCTTCGGCCACCACCTGCCCATGCCAGTCGTCCGCAAACTGATAAACAAGCACGCGCGCATACCCAGTCAACGACTGCATACTGGCGACCAGCTCATCCAGTAGCTGATTTGGCTGATCGGCGGCCGCCAGGCGCAAAAGGCAGTGATTGACCTCAGACAGTAAACGCCGCCCACCTACCCGAGGTAGTGGTTCAAATTCAACGATAATGCTGTCGCCAGTGCGGTACGCCATAACCTGAAAACGCTGCGTCTTACCCTCAACTCGTAGGCTGGCTTTTAGTGCGCTGGCCAGCCGCGGACGCCCCTGCAATCCCGACCGTATGCGTTTTACCAGCCCGCGACCGAGCAAAGACTCCACGCCAGCCAACAGAGCCTGATCGACGCTTAATGCCAGAAAATCGGGCACATTGGCACTGACTTGCAAGACTTGGCTAGCCTCTTTGTCGAGCACCAGCGCCCAACCTATCGGCTGAATGGCTGGCACCTCATCGGACTGCCATTGGGACGAGTCGGTAATAAGCGGCATTGCGCTACCTCTGGAGGCTTTAGCAACCTAGTCAAGGTCGGTGATTCAGGTAGGACTCAATAGATCGTCGACTGCTTGCCCCTGTACCTGCTTGCACAGACGCTCAGCAACGAATTATAAGTGAAGTGTAGATGATTTCGAGTTGCTACCGGTTATTAGCTACACAACTCGACATAACTAGGTAGGGAGACCCTGTAGCCATTGCCGGGAAAAGTCATCGGCATTCAGCGCATGGCCGTAAAAATAGCCCTGCGCCTCATCGCAGCCCATGTTTTTAAGCAATGCCGCCTGCTTGCCCTGCTCCACACCTTCTGCCGTAGTGCGCATACCCAGCGCGCGCGCCATAGCAATAATAGTTTCAACAATTGCCCGATCATGGCTATCGGTCAACATATCGCGAATAAAAGACATATCAATTTTCAGCGTGTCTGCGGCAAAGCGCTTTAAGTAGCTGAGCGAAGAATAACCGGTACCAAAGTCATCTATGGCTAACTGAAACCCTGCCTCGCGCAGTGAACGAGTAATCAATACCGCCTGCTCTGGATCACGCACCAGCGCACTTTCGGTTAGTTCCAGATTGATCCGTGCTGGATCCAGGGGATGACAACAACGCCGGATATGATTGGCCAGATCAGGGGTTTCCAGTTGCTGGGCCGACAGGTTGAGCGACAGGCGCCCCGGCAACACCTGCCCCATATCCTGCCATGCTGACATTTGCCGGCAGGCTGCACACAACACCCAGTCACCCAGTTGCCGCATCAGGCCACGCTCTTCAGCCAAAACAATAAACTCAGCCGGGCTGATCCACCCCCACTCCTCGTCATGCCAGCGG
Source organism: Pseudomonadaceae bacterium (assembly GCA_007692485.1). GTDB lineage: Bacteria > Pseudomonadota > Gammaproteobacteria > Pseudomonadales > Pseudomonadaceae > Halopseudomonas. The sequence goes on from REBY01000083.1 coordinate 20,738, forward strand.
CACAATGCCTCGGCACCACTGAGCAAGCCACTCTGCAAGTCTATTTGCGGCTGATAAAACAACTGCAAACGATCCTGCGCCAGGGCCTCGGTCAGCTTTTCCAGCATCCGGTGTTTGCGATTGACCAAGTCACCGAGTTCGCGACTAAACAGGCAATATCCGCTATCGCGGGTCTTTGCGTGATGCAGTGCAATACTGGCTTGCTGTAACAGACCCTGCTGCCAGTTGCTTTCACCCTGACAGAGCACCGCACCCAAATTGGCCTCCAGAATAAACTCATGGCCATGCAGACGAACGGGCAACTCCAACTGCCGACGCAACTCACTGACCTGGCGCTGCAAGCTTGCCTCACTACTGTGCGGCAACAGCATTGCAAACTCATCGCCACCCAAGCGAGCAAGAAAAACGTCAGCAAAACAGGACTGCTGCAAACGGCGACTCACCGCCTGCAACAGGGAGTCACCCATCTCATGTCCGAGACTGTCGTTGATTTCCTTGAACCGGGCCAGATCAATCAGCAGCAGCCCCAGGGTCAGCCTTGAAGATTGTGTACTGTATTTGTCCAATTCATTGATAAAACGCACCCGGTTCGGTAGCCCGGTCAACTCATCGACAAAAGCCAGGCGCTGCAGGTGTACATCATGCCCCTGGCGCTCCAGCTCCGCCGCCGCCCCGCTGGCCAGAATCCGACACACCGAGGTCGCAAACTCCGGATCATGCGGGGTCGCACGCTGCATGCTGATCAGTACGCCGACCGTATCACCCGCCACATTATCCAGACGCCGTCCAATCAGGTGGTGCACCGTTAGGCGGGCCGTAGCCGGGAAATCGTGCAAAGGCAATGCTTGCTCACTGCTCAAGGTCAGCTCACCTTGCTGCAGTATTTTTTCACAGGGCCGACCGGCCGGATCATAATCAAAGGTTGGCACTGGCTCAGACTGAGCAGCCCCGGCCAACACCTGCATACGCCCGCTTGGCAACAAGCGAGCGATGTAACAGATATCCGAGCCCAGCACAGCACAGAGCTTGTCGACCAGGCGCTGCAGATAATCATCAGCTCCAGCTGCTGTAACCGCCGTAGCAATTTGAAGTACCGCATGCTGAATGCGCTGCGCCTGATGCTGCTCAGTGACATCAGAAATAAACCCTTCCAGATACGCAACGCCGCCCTGCGTATCCTCTACCGCCTGGCCTTGCTCCCACATCCAACGATAACCGCGATCAGCCGTCAACAAGCGATAGGTCAGCTGATAGGGTGCCCGAGCAGCAATTGCCTCATCGACCACAGCAAAAGCTTGCTCCCGATCATCCGGATGAATCAGGCCGGCGAATACCAAACGGGAATCCTTAAGCAGCTTATCCACCGGGTAACCGGTTAACTGCTGGCCGCCCTGGCTGACAAACTCCATGGTCCAATCGGAATCATGTCGACAGCGATAGACCATGCCGGGCAAATGACTCATCAAAGCTTGCAGACGATTCTCATTGTGCTGCGCCAAGGTGGCCGCCTGACGCCGTGATAACTCGACGCTCGCCTGGCTTGCGGCAATTTGCAGTGCCTCCTGCTCCAGGGCAGTCAACTGCATTGGCTGATCATGCCAACCCAGCAGCAAACCCGCCCCTTTGTGTCCATCACTACCCAACGCAATGGCGACACAACTGCTGGCAGCGAAATATTTGCGCAAAGGATCGTCTGGCAACTGCTCGGACAGGCCGTCAGAGGCATGGAAGAAACCACGCGCCAAGGCTTGGCGATAAGGTTCTGCGGTAAGCGGGAAAAGATGATTATCCCGCACCTCGCCAGCACTCAGAACAGCCAGACTGCGTGCGTGTAGATAATCCGGCATGCACTCAGCAATTACCCAGTGGCGCGCAGGCAAAATACCATCAAGCGTCCGCAACAAATGCGTAAAGGCAGCGTCACCTTGTGCACTGGCCACGCCAGCAGCCAGTTGTCTGAAGCCTTCTTCAGGGCTGACCAGAAGTGGCATCCGTTTCTCCATTAGCGAGCAAGCTTGCCCGCAGCATCCAAAATGCAACAAAGGTACAAATGATATCACATAGCCACTGCTTGGCATTTGATAGTGGTACAGCCTTGCAGCATAGCGCAGGCCGTCAAGAATGGAAGATTTCATGCGCCAAAAAGCAGGCGACATAATATCGTCTTGTACAAGAAAAGCATTCGTGTATAGTTTGCGTATAAATATATGCAATCATTTTGCAATCAAGGATACGCCTTATGCTCACCCACCTGACCGTCACTCAACGCCTTGGACTAGGTTTCAGTCTGGTCCTGACCCTACTGCTGGCTATTACGCTTATCGGCATCAATCGTGTCGGCTTTATTGATCAGACCTTGCAAGAAGTGAATCAACTGGCCAGCCAGAAACAACGCTACGCCATCAACTTTCGCGGCAGCGTGCATGACCGCGCCATCGCCATCCGCGACGTTGTTCTGATCAACGAGCCACGCGGCGTGCGGCAGCAATTACAGCTGATCGATCAGTTGGCAGGCTTCTACCGTGAGTCTGACCGCGCCCTGCAACAGATGCTTGACCGTAACAGCCCAAGCAATGAGGAGCAGCGTCTGCTCGCGGCCATCCAACAAATTGAGGCACGCACCTTGCCGTTGACCGACGAGGTAGTTCGATTGCAAGAGCGCGGCCAACTGGACACAGCCCAAACACTGTTGCTGGAAGAAGTATCACCTGCCTACAGCGAGTGGCTGCAGCGCATCAATGCCTATATTGATCATCAGGAAGCCTTAATCAGCGCTGATATTCAGGCAGTTCAGGAAACCGCCTCCGGCTTTCAGTGGTTTATGCTCGGCATCACCTTGCTGGCCATTCTTGTCAGCATTGTCGTCTGCTTACTGATTATCCGTTGGCTGAAAGCAGTGCTGGGCGCTGAGCCGAACGTGGTCGCCGAGATTATTCGTCGCCTGGCCGATGGTGAGCTGGACCAGCGCATTGAAACCCGTCACCAGAACAGCGTGATGGCCGAATTACAGGGTCTGAACAAACACCTGTCCAGTACCATCCGCGAAGTCAATCAGGCCGTACGCGGGCTGAACCAGGCATCGCTGGAGTTAAGTAGCACCTCTGATAGCAACAATCAGCAAATTCGCCTGCAATCGCGTGAAGCTGAACAGATGGCAACGGCCGTTGAGCAGATGGCCGCCACCGTTAACGAAGTAGCCGGCTATGCGGCCAATGCCGCCAATGCCACACGTAACGCCGACAGCGAGGTCGGCAACGGCAACCAGGTAGTCCAGGATACTGCCCTAGCCATTCAGCAACTGGCTGACACGCTTGAACAGGCGACCGAGTCCGTACAGAAAGTATCAGCGGACAGCGTCGAAATCGGCAAGATCATTGATGTCATCAATGCGATCGCCGAACAGACCAATTTGCTGGCACTCAATGCTGCGATTGAAGCCGCTCGGGCTGGCGAACATGGTCGCGGCTTTGCCGTCGTCGCTGACGAGGTTCGGTCGCTGGCAACACGCACCCAGCAATCAACCAGTGAAATCCAGCAAATGATCGGCCAACTGCAAACCGGCTCCAGTGCAGCCAGTGAAGTGATGCACACCAGTCGCGAACTGGCACAGCAAACGGTACTCAAGACCCGTGAAGCAGAAACCGCGCTGGGTGTGATTCGCAACGAAGTCGGCGCGATTAATGATTTGAATGCGCAGATCGCTAGCGCTGCCGAGGAACAAAGCGCCGTGGCCGAAGAGGTTAATCGCAATATCAGCCGGATTCACCAGGCCACCCTGGAAACGTCAGCCGGCTCTGACCAGGTTGCCGCCTCCAGCCGTGAACTCAGCACACTGGCCGATCAACTGGAACACAAGGTCAAATTCTTCAAGATCGCCTAACCCTGCAAGGCAGTATCCAGTCGGTCAGCCAGCCTGACCGGCACGGCCAGACGCTGCAAATTCCAGTAATGCCCTTCCAGGGCGCGATTGACCAACAGGGTTTCAGCTGCAGGCTGCAAGCTCCCCAACGCGGCAAACCCTTCAGGGATAATTCGCGTCAACTGCTGGTGCAGTGGTGCTGCTGCAAAATCCCAGGCCGTACCCTGTTGCAGTTGAGGTTGTAACAAGGCACTCAGCTCGCGATAAAAAGACCAAGGTACCGGACTCGCCGTCTGCCGCGCTCCCAGCTGCTGAAATGCTGACTCCAAGCGGTGGGGGTCACCCGCCTGCAAGGCCTGATAGCTAGCTATATACGCGTCAAGCAGTGGTGCCTGAAGGGTATGAACGGCACCAAAATCATAAATAATCAGCTCACCGGCAGCCGTCCAGGCAAAGTTGCCTGGGTGTGGGTCAACATGCAGCAGACCTAACTCAAACACTTGCGCACACAGCCAATCCACCAGGCGTTCAGCCAGTAATTGACGCGTTTCCGGCGGCGCCGAGCCACTGCTGGCCAGCGGCGAGCCATGTAGCTCCTGCATCACCAGCATACCCGGCCGGCATAGCGCGGGCACCGGCTGGGGTACAAGCACACCGGGCATAGCCTTAAAGTGCTGGGCAAAGCGCTGAAGGTGCTGCAGCTCGAGGGTATAGTCCAGTTCAGCCCGCACTGCTCGCGCCAATTCCTGATACACCTGTTCCAGTGCAGGTGCCGGGGCACGCAGCAAGCGTCCAAGGGGCAGCAAACGGCGTAACTGTTGCAGATCCGCTCGGCAAATATCCGCCATACCGGGGTATTGCAGCTTGATAATGACAGCCATACCCTCACGCGTTTTAGCTCGATGCACCTGACCCAGAGAGGCAGCAGCAAAGGGCTCGGGCTCTATATGCGAAAAATGCTGCCGCCAGCCGCCCGTATAGGCGTCATCCAGCACCTGCTGAAATGCAGCAAAGGGCAGAGCCGGCACCTGTGACTGCAACTGGCTCAATGCCTCACAGACCGGTGCTGGCAACACCGATTCCCATTGCGCAGCCATTTGTCCCAGCTTGAGCACCGGTCCTTTCATGTCACCCAGAACATCGCGTAGCAGATCGGCCGTTGGCTGCCAGTTCATTGCTGCCTGACTCGGCTGCAAGCGCTGACGCAACAATCCGCCGGCCACTCGGGCACTGGTAGTGCCGAGCTGCCAGAAACGGCCAAGGGCAGAGCGACGGGGTGTTTTTCCTGATGCTGGCATGTTTACGGGCTCGAAGACGATACGGCACAGCATGCGCAGCCCCAGCGCAGACAACAAATTGTAATGGTAAGTAAAAATGACGGTTGCGATGCTGCCAGCAATTGAGTCGACGTAGCCTTTTACCTACTATGGTCAGCCAACAGAGCAACAGGAATGACCGTGACGCCGACTGCCGAACCTCGCACAGCCTTCAGCCTGAAGTTGCGCAACAGCCCATTCTGGTTGCTGCTGCATGCGGGGCTGTGGACTTTGCTGAGCGGTGGCAGCGGCTGGTATCTCGGCTTACCGGTGATTGCGGCGGCGACGCTGCTGTCCTGCTGGTTGCAGGCCACACCCTGGTATTTACGTCTGACGCGAGTACCAGCCCTGTTCGCTTTCTTTTTCTACGAGCTGCTGCTTGGTGGCTGGGATGTCGCCCGCCGGGCGCTGCATCCACGTATGCCAATGGACCCCGCCTGGGTTCGTTATGAGCTGCAAACCCCTAACGTGCAGGTGCATCTGCTCTTGTCTGCCATTGTCGGATTGATGCCCGGCACACTCTCGTCGCGCTTCAACGAAGGTAGCTTGCACCTGCATGTACTGGATCAACAACAGCCCTGGGCGGACACCGTCGCCCGTATGGAGCACTTGTTGGCAGCGGTGCTGCCCGAGGTCAACTACCGATGATGTGGCTGGCCATCGTTCTTTTACTGAGCATTCTGGCTGGGCTCTGGCGGATTTGGCGCGGCCCAACCCGCGCTGACCGCTTGCTGGCAGTGCAGCTGTTTGGCACCAGCGGTGCAGCCGTCCTCATGCTACTGGCACATACCCAACGCCAGCCGCCACTGCTGGATGCCGCACTGGTACTTGCACTGCTGGCAGCCGTTCTGTCGATTGCCTTGGTGCAACTGTTACGGAGGCGCAATGATTGACTGGTTGCTGTGGCTAAGCTGGCCCTTTCTACTCGCTAGCCTGTTCTTCTTTATAGCTGGCACCGTCGGGTTGCTGCGTTTTCCAGATATATACAGCCGCCTGCATGCCGTGACCAAGGCCGATACCCTAGGCCTCGGGCTCTTGTTTATCGGCCTCTCCTTGCGTAGTGACAACTGGCAAGTTATTGCCCTGATGCTGTTGATCTGGTTGCTGGTGATGGCATCAGGAGCAACTGCTTGCCAGTTGCTGGCACGCTATCAACAAGACTTGGCTGAGGAGGATCTCAGTGGCCGCGACTGAGCTGCTGTTTGACTTCACCCTGATCGTGTTGCTGATCGGCCTGGCCCTTGGTGCCATGCACAGCGCCCGACTCTATACCGGAGTTGTACTCTTTATCGTCTTCGGCCTGATGCTGGCATTGACCTGGGCTCGGCTTGGCGCCATGGACCTGGCATTAGCTGAAGCGGCCATCGGTGCTGGATTGATCGGCGTCATGCTGCTAGCGGCATTGGCACACACCCATCCGGATCAGCGCAGTAAACAAAGCCCCTTGGCTATCGCAACCAGTGTGTTGCTCGGCGTATTGGTCCTTTTGCTATTGCTGCAAGGGGTCTTGCCCTTGACCAGCGGCACACAGCCCCTACCCGACATGGTTGCCGCTGAGCTGGATAACACCGGGGTGAGCCATCCAGTAACCGCGGTGCTGCTCAACTATCGCGCCTGGGACACCTTGCTCGAGCTGGTGGTCCTGCTACTCGCCCTGCTGGGCTTGCGGCAATTGCATGTCGTGAGGCAAGTTCGCCCCGCCGCGTGGCCGCTACTCAGCGCATGGAGCCGAGTGCTCGCCCCGATCGCTGTTCTACTCGCCGGCTATTTGCTCTGGCGTGGCAGCCATGCGCCTGGCGGAGCCTTTCAGGCTGGTGCGCTGCTGGCGGCTGGTGCCGTCGTGCTGCGCCTGGCCGGGTTGCTCCCGCCCCTCAGCTGGCGCCTGCTCAGTATGCGTGTGCTGGTATTGATGGGTGTCGGTGTATTTATCAGCGTCGCGGCGGCAACTGCCTGGCTAGGAGAGGGCTGGCTGGTATATCCCAGCGCATCGAATAGCACCTTGATCATTCTGATTGAAGTGGCAGCAACCCTGTCGATTGCTGCCAGCCTAACGCTGCTGGTGGTTGGCGAAGGCGACGAGGTGCAACCATGAGCAGCCTGGCACTCTACCTGCTCGCCGGGGTTACGCTCTGGTTACTGG
>REBY01000154.1 GCA_007692485.1 Pseudomonadaceae bacterium
AGCCCGCCGGTCGCCAGCACAAGGTATGACCGCCAGCAAAAAACTGTATTCCTCCGCTACTTCACGCATGGCCTGATAGCGCCCGCTGGCGCCCCCGTGGCCGGCAGCCATTTGTGTGCGCAACAAGAGCGGGTTGTCATCGGTCTTCAGGCTGCGCAATTTAGCTACCCATTTGGCTGCTTCCCAATACTGCACGCGCATGTCGTGATACCCGGCGGTAACCAGCAGGGGCGGGTAGGGTTGTGCCTTGACCTGTTCATAGGGTGCGTAGCCCTTGATCCGGTCGGCAACCTCGGGATCATGCGGGTCACCCCATTCTTCATACTCGCCAATGGTCAGCGGCAGATCCGGGTTGTTCATGGTGTTCCAGACATCGACAAAGGGCACATCCGCTACCGCAGCGGCAAACAGCTCGGGACGCTGGTTGAGCACATTACCGATCAGTAGCCCACCGGCACTGCCACCGCTGATGGCTAGCCGTTGAGGGCTGGTCAGGCCGCTGGCAATCAGTTGCTCGGCGCAGGCAATAAAGTCACTGAAGGTATTTTCCTTGTGCGCCAGTTTGCCCTGTTGATACCAGTACTCGCCCATATCGGCGCCACCCCGTACATGGGCAATGGCAAAGATCCAGCCGCGTTGCAACAAGCTGAGGCGGGCATGCGAGAACCAGGGGTCCATACTGGCGCCGTAAGCCCCATAGCCATAGAGCATAAGCGGAGCGCTGTGCTGGAAGCTGTCCGTAAGGCCGACCAGGCTGATAGGTACTTCGGTGCCGTCAGGGGCGCGGGCCCACTGCCGCTCAACTCGATAGTGCGCCGCGTCGAAAGGGCCTTCGACCGGGGTTTCCCGGAGTACATCCTGCTCACCGGTGCTCAAAGTCAGTCCGCGGATTTGCGCCGGGCGGTTGAGCGATTCATAACGCAGGCGTACACGTGGGCTTGCATAGTCCTCGCCACCTTGAATGTGCAGGCTGTAGACGGCATCTGGCATATGCACACCATAGCTGTTGGTCGCTGATTGCACCCGCAGGTTGACCAGGCCTTTATACCGGTACTGTAAGATCAACCCGGCTTGTTGGACATGAAAATCTTCCAGCGTTTGTTCTGCGCTACAAGGGGTATGCAGGGTCCACTGGGTTGGGGCTTTGGGGTCGGCAACATAGAGCGCAAAGTTTTCGCCAGCCTGATTGCTGCGGATCCACAGTTGGTCCATGCCGTGGTCCACACTGTATTCGTGCCCTTCACGGCGCGGGCGGATCAACTCAGGTGGGGTGCTTGGTGACTCAGCCGGGAACAGCCACACCTCGCTGGTGTTTTTGCTGTCACAGGCAATGAACAGCCAGCCCTCGCATGCACTGCGATAGGCATGCAGGTAAAAGCGCTGATCGGCTTCGTGGAAAACTTGAACGGCTGGTTCGCCGTCGCGCAAACGCCACAGAGTCGCGGGGCGCGAGGTGTGATCCATGCTGATTGCAAACAGCGTCTGGCTGTCGGCAGCCCAAAGCAGGCTGCCATCAGCATGGGGCAGGTCGAGCTCACGCACATCGCCACTGGCAATATCGAGTACAAACAATTGGTAGGTTTCATCGCCCTGGCGGTCAAGGCTGTAGGCCAGTTTCTGGTGGTCAGGGCTGACACTCAACTCACCCAGTTGTAGAAAATCCTCACCGGCTAGATGGTTCAGGTCCAGCAGGCAGCTCTCTGCATTTTCATCGATAGTCAGATCGCCGGTATTGCGTTGGCGGCAGCGGTAATACCGCGGGTATTCAGCCCCAGCTTCAGTGCGTTGGTAGTAAAGCCAGCCATCTTTGCTGGCGGGGAGCGACAGATCGGTTTCGCGGATGCGCCCACGAATTTCATCGAACAAGGCTTCGCGTTGATCTTGATGTTGGCTGAGCCAGGCATCGCTGCGCTGGTTTTCAGCTTCCAGCCAGGCAATGACCTCGGGGTGATCGCGTTGTTCCAGCCATTGCCAAGGGTCGTGCGGACTTCGGGTGTCGGTCATTGGTGGGACTCCGGAAACAAAACCGCTATTATAGGCCGCTAATTCTACGCGCGGATGGATACAGATGTTCAACGAAGCCGAATACCAGTTGATCTGGGCGGTTTACCTGGTAGCAGCGCTACTGGGTTGGTTGGTCTGGTGGAAGATGACCCGCTGGATCGGCTGGTGGTTTGTCCGGGAGCCGCTGTGGGTGATTATGGCGGTTATTTTGTTTACCCCGGTTCGAGCGGACGGTGAACTGCCCTGGATGGCACCCGGTAGTATTATCTGGATACTGGATACGTTTCTGGATACGGGCGAAAATCAGGCCCGTGTGCTGGGCGAAATGTCGCTCGTGATGGTGTTGGCGCTTCTGGCTTGGGTAGGTCTGGCTTGCGTGCGCATTGGTTGGCGCATGTGGCGGCAGCAGCAAGCGGAAGCCTAAGCTTCCGCGCTGTCAGTGTTACTCGTCGCGCTCCAGCTTTTGCTCGTAAAGCGTGCGTGCCAGACGCATGATTTGCTCTTGGAATTCAGTACGCTGGTGGTCGTCCATCGGACAAATGCCTATTTGTTCGAACAGACGATAGCCACGTACCGAGAAAAACAGGATGCTGGCCTGAGCCAGGCCCAAGGGTGACTTGGCTAAGATATCGAACAGGCCTTGCACGTCATCCGATGAAGTTTGCAGCAGGGCAGGGTTGCTTGCCGCTGCGGCAAAGATCGCCGAATCCATATTTTTCTCTTCACTCGATTCGCTCAGATTGCTCAACAGCAATGCCTTGAGTTCGCGCATCGGGTCATCGGGCAGCACGCTCTCGTAGGCGTTCCAGCGAATGCGAAAACGCTCGAGGCGGTATTCGATCATTGCTGTCAGCAAGGCGTCGCGGTCAGGAAACAGGGCTTGCAGCTCTTCTGCAGCCATGCCAGTGCGCTCACTCAGGCTGTCAAAACTGAGCTGGGAAGCCCCTTGTTCGCTGACGATGGCTTCGGCAGCATGAAATATCTTGGTGCGCAGCGCGTTATCCGCGTTGCGTTCTGGACTACTTTCCACTTCAACAACCCCTTGTTCTGGCAGTTGGCATCACCCCTTCGGGCGGCATAGGGCAAAAGTATAGGGTACGATGTTGCAGCGTATCAGGCGAGACTTTGTGGTAAAAAAAGGCCATAAAAAAACCCGGCATAAGCCGGGTTTTTCTTCAGTCTTGGGTATTAGCCCACGATCTGAATGTTTGCAGCCTGCTTGCCCTTCGGGCCAGTAGTCACGTCAAACGATACTTTTTGGTTCTCAGCCAGAGATTTGAAGCCCTGTACTTTGATTTCGGAGAAGTGAGCGAACAGGTCGTCACCACCGCCATCTGGAGTAATAAAGCCAAAACCTTTAGTGTCGTTGAACCACTTAACTGTACCAGTTGCCATTTCGGATAATTCCTATGAAATTAAAAATCATGAGCCAAGGCTCAATTAAAGCGTGGGAATCAAAGATTACGAGATGACAAACATACGTACTGGTAAGTGCGCTTGCAGCCTACAACTCTATCTCTTGAAAACCTACGCGTTCACTCTGCCCCTTATTCTTAACCGTGTCAAGCATATTGCCACGACAGCAAAAAGCCGAGTAAACGTCCTTGAGTATACGACAAATTAGGAAATGCGCATTCCGTTCGTCGGATTTTCCTGTTTTTTCTTGCCAGACGTCGGGCACAAATAAACCACTCAGCGACGATAGGGGTACACATCCAGTACCTGGCCAGCAACAATCTGATCCTGAAGGTTTTTCCAATAAGCGGCTTCATACAGATTACCGTGTAACTGACTGAACAATCGCCGCTGCTTGATATCGGCAAATAGGAAGACTGGGAACTCTTCTGGAAAGACGTCGTTGGGCCCCACTGAGTACCAGGGTTCTGAGGCCATTTCCTGTTCCGGGTACATGGCTTCGGGAATGGTGCGAAAGTTCACTTCCGTCAGATAGCTGATTTCATCGTAATCATAGAAGACCACACGGCCGTGGCGAGTGACGCCGAAATTCTTCAGCAGCATGTCACCGGGGAAAATATTGGCGGCAGCCAATTCCTTGATGGCCATGCCGTAGTCCTGCAGGGCGTCACGGGTCTGCTCCTCGCTGGCCGTTTCCAGGTAGATATTCAGCGGCGTCATGCGGCGTTCGGTCCAGCAGTGACGAATAAGGATGATATCGCCCGATTCTTCGATGACGGTGGAAGGCGCCACTTCCAGTAACTCACGTAGGCATTCGGGGTCAAAGCTGCTGCGGGCAAAGCGGAAATGGGCAAACTCCTGGGTGTCAGCCATACGACCAACTCGGTCATGCCGCTTCACCAGGCGGTATTTCTCGATCACGGTGGCACGGTCGACATTTTTCGATGGGGCAAACTTGTCCTTGATGATCTTGAACACCGTATTGAAGCCGGGCAGGGTGAACACGCTCATCACCATGCCGCGCACCCCTGGCGCCATGATGAATTGATCATCACTGGTGTTCAAGTGCTCGATCAGAGCGCGATAGAACTCCGACTTGCCCTGGCGGTAGAAGCCAATTGCGGTATACAGCTCAGCTATGTGTTTGCCGGGCAACAGTTTTTTCAGAAAAGCCACCAGCTCGCCAGGTACGGGCGTATCGACCATGAAGTAGGAACGGGTAAACGAAAAAATGATCGACACTTCTGATTCGTCAGTGACCAAGGTGTCGACCAGCACGCCCTGGTTCTCCCGGTGGACCAGCGGCAATACGAAGGGCCACTGTTCGCCTTGGCTGAGCAGGCGTCCAATCAGGTAGGCACCCTTGTTGCGATAAAACACCGACTGAACCAGTTCGGCGGTCAAACCATGGTCATGTTGTGCCCAGTCGGGCAGACCTTGGCGCAGCTTCTCGACAACCAGGGCGCGGTCTTCTGCCGGTTGCGCCCAGGGCACATCAAACTCGTACTCCTGCATGATCTGACGCACCAGATCCTCCAGTGAGCCATCAGAAATAAATCCACGGGTCAGCGCGATACGCGACGGAGGGCGGGTGCTTGGGCGCGTGCTGTGCACGAACATGGTTTCATCGCTGATCTGGTCATAACGGTGTAGGCGAGTAAAAATCGAGTTGTACCAGGTTTCTGCCAACTCACCGTCAAAGCGATCAGCGATCAACTCCATGTAAGCCAAGCGAATGGCTGGCCAGCGGTTGCTATCGAGTATGCCGCTTTCATCCGCGTCGGCCTTCAACCATTGCGCAGTATGTCGTACCTGTTCGCCATAGAGGTTGATGCGCGCGGTCGATGCATCCTGTGTGTCACTCCATTTGGCCAGCTCAAAGCGTGCGCGTGCGCCTTCGGTAATGTCACGAAAAAGCCGACGGTATTGGTCAAAACCATCAAGAATGGACTGGGCGATGTATTGCGACGAATGGGGCATGAACGGGCAGCCTTGCGTGAACGGGTAAAAAAACGGAATGAGCCAGCAGCATAGCCAGTCCGCCGCTTCGGGGAAAGAGGTGAGAGGTGCGACCATTCAGTGACTGAATACGTCAGCCCGGTTCACACTATGCCCGGTGCCGCGTTATAGTCGATGGTTGATTTGTGGCGTCGGCAACAGGCGGCGTCGTTCCCTGCATTGAGTCGAGGATGTACCATGAAATTCGAAGGCACGGCTTCCTACGTTGCTACAGACGATCTGAAGTTGGCAGTCAACGCTGCCATCACGCTGCAACGCCCGCTATTGGTCAAGGGTGAACCCGGTACCGGTAAAACCATGTTGGCTGAGCAGTTGGCCGAATCCATGGGTGTCAAGCTGATTACCTGGCATATCAAGTCGACCACCAAGGCGCATCAGGGCCTGTATGAATATGACGCGGTCAGCCGTTTGCGCGACTCCCAACTGGGGGTTGATAAAGTGCATGATGTCCGCAACTACATCAAGAAAGGCAAGTTGTGGGAAGCGTTCGAGTCCGATGAGCGCGCCATTCTGCTGATTGATGAGATCGACAAGGCCGATATCGAGTTCCCCAACGATTTGCTGCAAGAACTCGACAAGATGGAGTTCTACGTTTACGAGACCAATGAGACGATCAAGGCCAAGCAGCGCCCGATCATCATCATTACCTCGAACAATGAGAAAGAGCTGCCAGATGCTTTCCTGCGCCGCTGCTTCTTCCATTACATTGCCTTCCCCGAGCGCGCGACCATGCAGAAGATCGTCGACGTGCATTACCCGGGCATCAAGAACGAGCTGGTCTCCGAGGCCATGGATATCTTCTTTGATGTGCGCAAGGTCCCAGGCTTGAAGAAGAAGCCATCCACCTCTGAGTTGGTAGACTGGTTGAAGCTGCTGATGGCTGATGACATCGGTGCGGAAATTCTGCGTGACCGTGATCCGACCAAAGCCATTCCGCCGCTCTACGGTGCACTGGTCAAGAATGAGCAGGATGTGCAGCTGCTTGAGCGCCTGGCCTTTATGACCCGTCGGCAGAATCGCTGAGCACAGTGGGGTTTTTCTGGGAAGAGCGTGCGGCATTGCCTGACGCCTGCCCCAGACACGCCACGAGTACATCCCTGTAGGCTTGTCGGTGACCGTCCCTGGTCACCGACGGTCTGGGGCAGGCATCAGGCAACACTGCAGCCACCCTGCGAGTTGTTGTCTGAGCTGGACTGAATCAATGAGGGGGTGCCCGATGCTCTTGGGCCTGTTCAATGAAATGCGTGCAGCAAAGGTACCGGTCTCGGTGCGTGAGCTGCTGGATCTGATCAATGCGCTGAAGCAGCATGTCGTGTTTGCCGACATGGAGGAATTTTACTATCTGTCGCGCGCCATTATGGTCAAGGACGAGCGTCACTTCGACAAGTTCGACCGGGCTTTCGGCGCCTACTTTAAAGGGCTGGAGAATCTCGATCAGTTGATTGAAGCACTGATCCCCGAAGACTGGTTGCGCAAGGAATTCGAGCGCCTGCTGACCGACGAGGAAAAAGCCAAGATTGACACCTTGGGTGGGCTCGACAAACTGATTGAAGAGTTCAAGAAGCGCCTTGAAGAGCAGAAAGAACGCCACGAGGGCGGTAACAAGTGGATTGGTACCGGCGGCACTAGCCCCTTCGGGTCTGGTGGTTACAACCCCGAAGGTATTCGTGTCGGTGACGCGGGTAAACGCCAGGGTCGGGGTGCCAAGGTCTGGGACAAGCGCGAATACAAGAACCTGGATGACCAGGTTGAGCTGGGTACGCGCAATATCAAAGTGGCACTGCGTCGTCTGCGCAAGTTTGCCCGTACCGGTGCGGCGGACGAGCTGGATATCGACGGCACCATTGACCACACCGCGCGCGATGCCGGGCTACTGAATATCCAGATGCGCCCGGAGCGGCGTAATGCGGTCAAGTTGCTGTTGCTGTTTGATATCGGTGGCTCCATGGATGCCCATATCAAGGTCTGTGAAGAACTTTTCTCCGCTTGTCGTACCGAATTCAAGCACCTGGAGTATTACTAC
>REBY01000044.1 GCA_007692485.1 Pseudomonadaceae bacterium
CTGGCCTGTCCGGTGATAGCCGGGAACAACAGCGGCATCAGGTCGCGCAGCTTCAATTCGAAGGCGGCAGCAATCTGGTTGATCGCGGCGGTAATGCCCTCCTTGTCCCAGTGGCGCAGCCCTTCGAGTTTCCACAGCAATAATTGCAGGGCTTCACGTACCTGATCCGGGGTCAGTTTCTTGTGCGCGAACAGTGCCGGGTCCGGGTCGACCTTGCCACTGAGAAATACACCGGCGAAGGGCAACATATCACTGAAGGTTTCTACCCGCGTCTGCAGCAGCGGCACCAAGGGTTTGAGGTAATCCGGGTTGAGCGCCCAGGCCTGCGCGGCACGGATAAAGGTGTCCGTATCCATGTCGCGTAACCACTGGCCGTTCAGCCAGGACAGTTTTTCCACGTCGAAAATCGGCCCGCCCAGGGACACGCGCTGGATATCGAAGTGCTCGACCATCTCGTCGAGGGAGAATTTTTCCCGCTCGTCCGGCATCGACCAGCCCATGCGGCCGAGATAATTGACCACAGCTTGCGGCAAGTAGCCCATGCGCTCGTAGAAGGTAATGCTGGTCGGATTCTTGCGCTTGGACAGTTTGCTCTTGTCCGGATTGCGCAGTAGCGGCATGTGACACAACTCAGGCATATCCCAGCCAAAGTATTGATACAGCAGCATGTGCTTGGGCGCCGAATTGATCCACTCTTCACCACGCAGCACATGGGTAATCCCCATCAGGTGGTCATCCACCACGTTGGCCAGGTGGTAGGTCGGCAGGCCATCGGCTTTCATCAGCACCTGCATGTCGACCTGTTCCCAGGGAATCTCGATCTCACCGCGCAGCATGTCCTGAACGGTACAGGCGCCGGTTTCAGGCACTTTCATGCGAACCACATGCTGCTCGCCAGCAGCCACGCGGCGATCTACTTCAGCGCTATCCAAGTGCAGGCAATGACCGTCATAGCCGGGGGTCTGTTTGTTAGCCATTTGACCGGCACGCAGTTCGTTGAGCCGCTCCGCAGTACAAAAACAACGGAAGGCCTGACCCTGTTCGATCAGTTGCTCACTGTGCTGCTGATAGATTGCACTGCGCTCACTTTGCCGATAGGGGCCATGCGGGCCACCGACATCAGGGCCTTCATCCCACTCCAGGCCCAACCAGCGTAAAGCATCCAGAATCTGTTGCTCGGATTCCGGCGTCGAACGCACCTGATCCGTATCTTCGATACGCAAAACGAACTGGCCACCGTGCTGGCGCGCAAAACATTGATTGAACAGTGCAACGTAAGCAGTGCCAACGTGCGGATCGCCGGTGGGTGACGGAGCAATACGGGTACGAACGGTCATGACATCTCTCTACTGGTGGGCCTGCGCCGGACAGGGCGATGGCGGCATTCTACCTGAGCCGGAGCGCCGCTTGAATCCTCAGTTAATCAACGCCAGCAGTTCATCGTCGAGACCAAGGTTGACGCGCTCTTCCAGGCGAGCAATGACAAAGTCGATAAACGCCTTGACCTTCATCGACTGGAAGCGCCGCGAGGGATAAAGGGCATAGAGCTCGCTGCAAGGCAATGTGCAATGCTCCAAGAGCCGACAAAGCTTGCCTTCTTCCACGTGTTGGTCAGCAATAAAACCCGGCACATTGATAATGCCAGCTCCGGCAATCGCTGCTTCTCGGGCAAAGGTAATATTGTTGACGGTCAACACCGGGTTGATGTTGACGCTGACATCCGGCTCATCAAAACGCCACTTGCGGCTGCTGTCCATGACGGTATGAATACAACGATGCTGCATCAATTCCTGGGGGGTTTCCGGCGTACCGTTATCACGTAAATACTGCGGGCTGGCAAACAGTTGGCGCGGACTGGCCATCATCGGGCGGGCAACCAGGCTGGAATCCTGCGGACGACCGCGATGAATAACCACATCGACGCCCTCTTCAACCGGATCAATCACCCGGGTGGTTAAATCCACTTCCACTTGAATCGCCGGGTAGCGGCACATGAATTCACCCACCACGCCACCCAGAAACAGCTGACCGAACTCGATCGGCGAACTCACCCGTAACAGACCGGTCGGCTCGCTCTGCAACTGCATGATCGCCTGCTCGGCCTCGGCAAACTCCTGCATGATCTGGCGGCAGCGCTCGTAATAGGCCTGGCCGACTTCCGTTAGCCGCAGCTTACGCGTGGTGCGGTTGAGCAAGCGCACGCCTAGCCGTTCTTCCAGTTGCACAATCCGCCGGCTGACGGTGGATTTCTGCATCCCCAGCGTGGTTGCCGCACTGGTAAAACTGTGGCACTCGACCACGCGGGTAAAAATCAGCGCATCATCCAGACCCATCATACTGCTCCTGTTACTGTTCCCTGAGTGCAACAAAGTTTCCAGATTCTAAACTCTATATAGACATGCGGGACAGTGCTAGTGTTTAGCCAGCAGCGAAAATGCCCCCGGGCATATTAAATCAAATAACAATCATTATCAGGTAAATCCGTGTCCGCTCGCGTCCGTCTTCGTCTTTTGGGTTTTTTCTTCCTCGTGCTGCTAGCGCTGATCAGCTATGGCAGCTATTGGTGGCTGATAGGCCAACATTTCACCAGTACCAACAATGCCTACGTACAGGCGGACATTACCCGTGTCAGCAGCCAACTGCATGGTCAAGTCAGCGAGATTCTGGTGACTGACAATCAACCGGTACAGCGCGGCGATATTCTGCTTCGGCTGGACCCTCGCGACCACCAATTAGCCCTGCGCCGTGCCCAAGCGCGTTACGCTGCCACCGAAGCGGCGGTTGCTCAGGTGCGTTCGCGCCTGGCCCAGCAAGACAGCCTATTAGCGGCTGCCGGAGCCGGCGTGACGGCGCGGGCAGCAGAACAACAGCGCTACCAGAATGATCTGGAGCGTCTCGCGCCCTTATTACGCTCAGGCTATGCCGCTGTCGAACAACAAAGCACCTTGCAAGCCAACCTCGCCGTAGCCCGCGCACAACAGCAGCAAGCCGAGGCCGAACTCACCACCCAGCGTCTGGCCGCGGCCAGCCTGGAAGCCGAGCTGGAACAACTGGCTGCTGAACTGCAAGCCATTGCCAGCGATATCGATCAGGCACAATTGAATATCGAGCGCAGTGACGTGCGCGCCGCCATCGATGGCATCATTGGCCAACGGCATGTACGCCTTGGTCAGAGCGTGCAACCGGGGCAACACCTGCTCGCCCTGGTACCACCCGCTCAGCAATGGATCCAGGCCAACTTCAAGGAAACCCAGATCAGCCGTATGCGCCCTGGCCAGAGTGTGCGCCTGACACTGGACGCCTACCCCGGTGAACCTATCGACGGGCACATCGACAGTTTGTTCCCGGCCGCTGGTTCACAATTCAGTCTGCTGCCGGCGGATAATGCCAGTGGCAACTTCACCAAGGTAGTGCAGCGGATTCCGGTCAAAATCTTGCCTGATCCGGCGCACCCTTTGAGCACCAAAATGCGCCCCGGCATGTCAGTCACGGTACGAGTCGACTTGCGTGAGCACTGATCCACTTCCCGACTTGCGGCCGGAACATATTCCACCCCCCACCCGGCGTGACTGGATCGCCATCCTGGCGGCGATCCTTGGCGCCTTTATGGCGATCCTGGATATCCAGATCGTCAATGCATCGTTGAAGGAAATTCAGGGCGCCTTATCGGCCACGCTGGAGGAAGGCTCGTGGATTTCCTCTTCCTACCTGGTGGCCGAGGTCGTGGTGATTCCTCTGGCCGCCTGGCTGACCGTGGTGATGTCACCCCGGCGCTTTGCCGTCAGTGTATCGGTGCTCTTTGTCATTGCTTCACTGCTCTGTTCAATGGCCTGGAGCCTGGAAAGCATGGTGGCTTTTCGAGTCTTGCAAGGACTGGCCGGCGGTGCACTCATCCCTTTTGCTTTTACTTTGGTGTTAACCAAGCTGCCTCTGGAAACGCGGCCCAAAGGTATGGCACTGTTTGCCATCACCGCGACCTTTGCCCCCTCGATTGGCCCGGCCATGGGCGGCTGGCTGACCGAACACTTTGGCTGGGAGTATATTTTCTACATCAACGTCATTCCCGGTGCTTTGATGGTCGCGGGCCTGCTCTATGGTCTGGACAAGCAACCCCCGCGCTGGGAGTTGCTGCGCCAGGGTGATTACGCCGGCATCCTGACCATGCTTATCGGTCTGGGCTGCCTGTTGGTATTTCTTGAAGAGGGCTACCGCGAAGACTGGTTCGAATCCACCCTGATGCGGGTATTGGCATTGATCGCCTTTGTCAGCCTGGTGACTTTCGTGATTTTGCAATTATCGCGCGACAATCATCTGGTCAACCTGCGCTTGTTCAGTGAACGCAATTTTTTGCTTGGCAGCCTGGCCAACATCGGCCTGGGCGTGGGCCTGTTTGGTACTATTTTCATTCTGCCGTTGTATCTGGCTCAGGTGCAGGCCTATACGCCGCTGCAGATCGGCCAGGTGATCATGTGGATGGGGCTGCCGCAACTACTGGTCATCCCGCTGGTGCCCCTGCTTATGCGGCATATGGATGCCCGCTGGGTCTGTGCCTGCGGCTTTCTGCTGTTTGCTACCGCCAGCTTTCTCAGTGGTCGTCTGAATCTGGATTTTGCCGGTGACCAATTGTTGGCCATCCAGATCATACGGGCACTGGGCCAGCCTATGATTCTGGTCCCGCTATCGATTCTGGCCACCGCGATGATACCGCCCTCCCAGGCCGGCTCTGCTTCTACGCTCTATAACATCTTGCGCAATATCGGTGGCGCTCTGGGAATTGCCCTGCTGGCGACCTTGCTGGATAACCGCAGCAGTGTGTATTACGAACACTTGCGCGTGCATATATATCCCGGCAATCCGGAGCTGAACGAGCGCCTGACCATTCTGCAGGCACAACTCGGCAGCGAGCAGGCGGCCCTGCAAGCCTTGCAAAACCAGGTCATGCAACAAGCACAGATTCTTGCCTATAACGATGCCTTCCACTTTATCGGCGGTATGCTGGCTTTCTCGGTGGCCTGCATACTGCTGACCAAAGCCTTGCCGAAAAATCCGCACCCATGACAGAAAGTGTCATTTTTATTGAGCATAATCAGCGAGAAAATGTGGAACAAAGCTGGCCCAGGCGTTAGCATCGACATGAAGTTGTAAAATATTTTCTACAGGACTGCCAGCATGAGTCAAACCGAGCACACCACGTCCTATTACGCCGCATCGGCCAATCCGAGCCCTGAGCGCCCGCCGCTTCGAGGCAACACACAAACCGATGTATGCATCATTGGCGCGGGCTTTACTGGTATTTCAGCCGGCCTGTTTCTCGCCGAACAAGGTTTCAAGGTGACGGTGCTGGAAAGTGCCCGGGTTGGGTGGGGTGCGTCTGGGCGCAACGGTGGGCAGATCGTCAACAGTTACAGCCGTGATATCGATGTTATCGAGCGCACCACCTCCCCCGAACATGCCGCCCTGCTCGGCCAGATGGCTTTTGAGGGCGCGCGCATCATCCGTGAGCGAGTGGCGCAATACAACATCCAGTGTGACCTCAAGGATGGCGGTATTTTCGCCGCACTGACCGACAAGCAGCTGGGTCACCTGGAGCAACAGCAGCGGCTGTGGGAGCGTTATGGCAATGATCAGCTGAGCTTGCTTGACCAGTCGGCGCTTGCCCAGCGCGTCGGCAGTTCACGCTACGTCGGCGGCTTGCTGGACATGAGTGGCGGCCATATCCACCCACTCAACCTGGTACTGGGAGAAGCTGCTGCCCTGGAGTCGTTGGGAGGCGTTATCCACGAACAATCAGCCGCCATCCGCGTGGAACAAGGCCAGCAGCCGGTCGTACATACCGCAGAAGGTCAGGTGACTGCCCGCTTTGTCATCGTTGCCGGCAATGCCTACCTGGGCAACCTGATTCCGCAACTGGCGGCCAAATCAATGCCCTGTGGTACCCAGGTCATTACCACAGAAGTGCTCGATGCCCAGTTGGCCCACAGCCTGCTGCCCGAGGATGACTGCGTGGAAGATTGCAATTACCTGCTCGACTACTACCGCCTGACCGCTGACCGCCGACTGGTCTATGGCGGTGGGGTTAGTTACGGGGCACGTGACCCGGCCAATATCGAAGCCCTGATCCGGCCCAATATGCTGAAGACCTTTCCGCAGCTGGAAAACGTCAAAATCGACTACGCCTGGACGGGTAATTTCCTACTGACGCTATCGCGACTGCCTCAGGTTGGCAGGCTGGGTGACAATATTTACTACTCGCAAGGCTGTAGTGGGCATGGCGTTACCTACACCCACCTGGCCGGCAAAATAGTGGCCGAAGCCCTGCGTGGCCAGGCTGAACGCTTCGATGCGTTCGCCAGCCTGCCACATTACCCGTTTCCGGGGGGCCGCCTGCTTCGCGTACCCTTTACCGCAATGGGCGCCTGGTATTATCAAATGCGGGACAAATTCGGTTTTTAGCGGTTTTAGTGATTCAAGCGTATCTGGCGTCAAAAATCAGCTATGCTTCATAACACCAACAGCAAAGGAGTGAACCTGATGTCCTATATGTATTCGATCAAGCGTTACATGGCAGTCATTCTGTCTGTGGTATTCCTGCTCGGCAGCATCACCACCGCGTATGCCCAGCCAAGCATGATCGGTACCCACGAAGTGGTCGCTGAACAACAAATGAACGTTGACCGTGACGCGCTTATCGCCATGCTCGATGAAGGCGAAGTTCAGGACAAGCTGGCCAGCATGGGCGTTTCGCCTGAGCAGGTTGAGCAGCGGATCAACAGCCTGACTGCAGCCGAACTGGCTGAATTCAATCAGCAACTGGAGAATGCGCCGGCAGGTGCCGGGGTCATCGGTGTGATAGTGCTCTTCCTGTTGGTATTCATCATTACCGACATGCTCTGCGCGACCAATATCTATAACTTCATTAACTGCGTGCGTTAAGCAGCTAGCGAAGACCACACTCAGGGGCGCCATGCGCCCCTGAGTGCTTTTCAATCAGGACACTCCCCTCATGTTGCTTCCCACACTGCCCACGCTGCGCCTGGTCGCGCTGCTTGGCACATTGTTACTGCTCGCTGCCTGTGCTGGCCGCGGCCCGCTATTGCCGGATGACAGCACCCTCAACGACCTGCCACGCCAGGTGCAACTTGATGTACCTTTTCATGCTCAGGATGAATACCAGTGCGGGCCGGCTGCCCTGGCTATGGTGTTCAATCATCACGGCCTGCCGGGCCATCCTGACCAATTGAAAGATCGGGTATATCTGCCAGAGCGTCAGGGCACCATTCAACTGGAAATGGTGGCTGCCAGCCGCGAACGCGACCTGGTTGCCTACCCGTTGGCTACCAACCTGGAATCACTGCTCAGTGAACTGGCCGCCGGCCATCCGGTGTTGGTGATGCAGAACCTTGGGCTGAACTGGCTGCCGCAATGGCACTATGCAGTGGTGATCGGTTATGACCTGGATGCCGAGCATCTGATTGTGCACAGTGGCCTGAACCAGGCCCAGCAGGAATCCTTTGCGTTATTTATGCGCACTTGGGGTCGGGCTGATCATTGGGCCAGGGTGATGCTCCCCGCTGAACAGATCCCAGCGACAGCGGAACCCTTGCGCTACCTGTTGGCGGCCAGTGAGCTGGAGCAAACCGGTCGTTTGCTGGCTGCGGCCCAAGCCTATGAGACCGCCCAGCAGCAATGGCCGGATCAGCCCGGCGCCAGCTTTGGCCTGGGTAATATTGCCTGGGCCCAAGGACGTAATGCCGATGCCATCGACCATTTCAGGCAACTGGTCGATGACTTCCCTGACCTGGCCGCCGGCTGGAACAATCTGGCGGTAGCGCTGGAAAACAGTGGCTGCCCCTTGAGTGCCGAACTGGTGCGGCAATGCGAAGAGAACGGGGTTGATTCTGAATTGGGCAATCGTGTGCAGAGAGATGAGAAAAACAGCCTGTGTCAGTTGCCTAAGCGGTGCAAATAAGCCACTAACACTGTCTGAAAGCTTGCTCTGATAGTGTGCATGGTGGCATTGGCAGCCCCCTGTGACAGACACGCTACAAGCCGTCCCTGGGGCCTGCCAACACCACTTGATGGTACGTGCAAACTTACAGCACTTAAGGAAAGACTGATTAATTGCACAACCTCTAAAAGCTTGATTGGCGCTGATACGCAGAAACCGGTTAATCAGTATTTCCTTAATAGCACAGCACCCGATCTGAACACACTACGCAAAAAACAAGCCGATTGGAGCGCAACCAGCGTGCTGTTATACTAATTGGCTATTCGATCACGGAAGATCAACATTCAAATTGCCAGCCTAGATTAGGAGATAGCTTGTGGAACGCGAATTCATGGAGTTTGACGTTGTCATCGTAGGTGCCGGCCCGTCTGGTCTTGCCGCTGCCTGTCGCTTGAAGAAAGAAGCCGCTGAATCCGGCCAGGACGTTAGCGTCTGCGTCGTCGAAAAAGGCTCGGAAGTCGGCGCCCACATTCTGTCTGGTGCCGTGTTCGAACCACGCGCCCTGGAAGAGCTGTTCCCCGACTGGAAAGAGCTCGGCGCGCCGCTTAATACGCCGGTTACCCGGGATGACATCTATTTGTTCAAAGATGCCGAAAAAGCCAGCAAACTGCCCGGTGTCCTGGTACCCAAGCCAATGCACAACGAGGGCAATTATATTATCTCCCTCGGCAACCTCTGCCGCTGGCTGGCAGAACAAGCGGAAAATCTCGGCGTTGAGGTCTATCCCGGCTTTGCCGCCCAAGAAGCACTGATTGATGAGAATGGCGTAGTACGCGGCATCATCACTGGCGACTTGGGTATTGACCGCGAAGGCAACCCCAAGCCTGGCATGCACACCCCAGGTATGGAGCTGCGCGCCAAGTACACCCTGTTTGCTGAAGGCTGCCGTGGCCACATCGGCAAGCAGCTGATCGCCAAGTACAAGCTCGACAGCGATGCAGATGCCCAGCATTACGGTATCGGCATCAAAGAACTGTGGGAAATCGATCCGGCCAAACACGAACCCGGTCTGGTTGTGCACACCGCCGGCTGGCCGCTGGATCTGATGAAAGGCGAAAACACCGGTGGTTCTTTTCTGTATCACATTGAAGACAACCAGGTAGTAGTCGGCCTGATCGTTGACCTGTCCTACAGCAACCCGCACCTGTCGCCTTTTGATGAGTTCCAGCGTTACAAGCAGCACCCGGTCATCAAACAGCACCTTGAGGGCGGCAAGCGCATTGCCTACGGCGCGCGCGCCATCTGTAAAGGCGGGCACAATTCGTTGCCGAAGTCGGTCTTCCCTGGTGGCGCACTGATTGGTTGTGATCTGGGCACACTGAATGCGGCCAAGATCAAGGGCAGTCATACCGCCATGAAGTCTGGCATGCTAGCTGCTGACGCGGTGCTCAAAGCGCTGAAAGACGGCCGTGAAGGCGGTGACGAACTGAACGAATATCCGGAACTGTTCAAAAACAGCTGGCTGTATGACGAACTGTTCCGCGCGCGTAACTTCAGCGCAGCAATTCACAAGTTCGGTACATTCATGGGTGGAGCGTTCAACTTTGTTGATCAGAACATCTTCGGTGGCAAGATTCCGGTTACCCTGCGTGACACCACGCCGGACTATGCCTGCATGAAGAAAGCCTCTGAGGCGCCGAAAATTGATTATCCGAAGCCCGATGGCGTGATCAGTTTTGACAAGCTGTCGTCTGTCTTCATGTCCAACACCAACCATGAAGAAGACCAGCCCGTTCACCTGACGCTGAAAGATGCCAGCGTGCCGCTGAACATCAACCTGCCGGAATACAATGAACCGGCGCAGCGCTATTGCCCTGCTGGCGTCTACGAAATTGTGACGAGTGAAGAAAGCGGTGAGAAGAAGTTCCAGATCAATGCGCAGAACTGCGTGCATTGTAAGACCTGCGACATCAAGGATCCGTCGCAGAATATCAACTGGATTGCACCGGAAGGCACTGGCGGCCCGAACTACCCCAACATGTAAGTTCAAACGCCTCTGAAAAGCCCGGCCACAGTGCCGGGTTTTTTATGGGCGTCTGGTTAACAAAAACGGAATGCGAATCTATAGCATGGCGATAAACAAGCTGGCCGGGTATTCCAAATCAGTTTATCAAAGGCGGTAAATCGACTGGAAAATAGCCCAATTTCAACAATACTGAATACATCAGCCGACGCATTTCCCCCAAGTGTGTTGACTGACGAATCCGGCGTGCTGCGCTGGGTTCTGTAACACTCCTAATGGTCTTGACCCGAATTCCTCCCCCAGAATTCGGGTTTTTTTTGCGCGCCTGAAAAGGCTATCTGGCGGCCAGCGGAAACAGGCGATGGAAGTTGTCAGTGGTGCTTTGATGTAAATGATCCAGAGACTCACCGCGCAGCTCGGCAAGGAAGCTGGCAACTTCATACACAAACTGCGGCTCATTCGGCTTGCCACGGTGCGGTACCGGTGCCAGATAGGGGGAGTCAGTCTCTACCAGCAGGCGGTCAGCCGGCACCTGCTTGGCGACTTCACGCAGTTCGCTGGCATTACGGAAGGTGACAATACCTGAAAGTGATATGTAATAGCCGAGATCCAGCGCCTGCCGGGCCATGTCCCAGTCTTCGGTAAAGCAGTGCAGCACCCCCGCGTTGGCCAGGTCCGCCTCACGTAGCATACGCAGCGTGTCTTCCTTGGCGCTGCGGGTATGAATGATCACCGGTTTGCCACTTTGGTCGGCAGCCTGCAAGTGTGTCGCAAAAGAGGCTTGCTGGGGGTCAGCATGCTCCGGATGGTAATAGTAATCCAGCCCGGTCTCGCCAATGGCTACCACCCGCGGATGATCGATGGCCTGCAACAACCAGTCAAGACTGGCTTGCCCGTTATTGGCCAGGTCCAGCGGGTGGATGCCGACGCTGCAATAGACATCAGCATATTGCTCGGCAAGCCCTTTGACCACTGGGGCATTGGCGGCATCAACGCCAATACAGAGAAACTTACCGATACCCCGTGCGCGTGCCGCATCCAGCGCCGCGTCCAGCGAACCTTGGTGGGCGCCCAAATCCAAACGATCAAGGTGACAATGGGAGTCAATCAGCATAAAAACACTCTCGCAGGGAAATCGAAGCCTCAAACCTCAAGCGCAATGCGCCTTGTTTTCAGCTTGTAGCTGTAACGAAGTTACATGGTATGCGTGGGGCGATCCGATTTCAGCGCACCGGCGAGGTAGGTTTCAATCTTGCTACGCGCGGTATTGTCCTGGTCACTGAACTGGACGCCAATACCTGCCGCCCGGTTACCCTGAGCGCCGCGCGGGGTTATCCAGATCACCTTGCCGGCGACCGGAATTTTTTCCACCTCATCCATCAGGTTGAGCAGCATGAACACTTCATCACCTGGGCGGTATTGCTTGTTGGTCGGAATAAACAGCCCACCATGCTTCACAAAGGGCATGTAGGCTGCATAGAGAACCGACTTGTCCTTGATGGTCAGCGACAGGATGCCATTACGCGGACCTGGGGCAGCTGGGTTGTTCATTGTCGATCGTTCCCGCTTCGATGAGTGATTACTCTAAGATAATACAGTAAATCCTTGTACTGCCTAGACTAACGCCTTTGTATCAGTTGTTTCCACTGCAACAACAGGCTTTCCAGTAGCAACGGCCGGTTCAGGTTAGCTTTGCCCAGTACCATGCCCCTGTGCGCCAGTAGCCAGTCTTGCCATGCATGCAAGGCAACCATATCCAGTCTGACGGCCATATAACCGAGGACTTTATCCATATCCGCATTGCTACTCAACTCACCCGCGCCTTGACGGTATTTCAGCAGGTCCAGCGTCCAGTCGCAAAACCAGTCAAGCAACAGCAGCAAAGGCACTGCTTTCCAACGTTCGGCCAAGGCCGTTGGCCCCTGCTCCCCCTTGAGCAGTTGCTTGACGCCGGCAACCACCTCAGAGCGCCAGTCGGCGGCGCCCTGCTGATGCAGCTCCAGGGCTCGCAAGGGAGCGCCGGCAGCCATCACCAGCAGCTGCTGCGCAGTGGCCTCATCCAGGTCAGGCTGTGCCTGTTGTAGCCAGGCCAACGCCGCCTCTGCAGCTGGCAGCGGCAAATTGACCTGCTGACAACGACTACGGATAGTTGCCAACAGCTGGCTGGGTTGATCACTCACCAATAAAAGATAGGTATCTGCGGTCGGCTCTT
This sequence comes from Pseudomonadaceae bacterium, assembly GCA_007692485.1. GTDB lineage: Bacteria > Pseudomonadota > Gammaproteobacteria > Pseudomonadales > Pseudomonadaceae > Halopseudomonas. The sequence continues at coordinate 12,184 of REBY01000044.1, forward strand.
CCAGCGACTTGAGCAAGGCATTGGCAGCATTATTGTTCATGGCTTCCGCTGGGTGCAGCACAATCACCTTGCGCCCCCCCTGCTGTGCGGTCTGCGCCATGAAATCAACCAACTGACGAACCGCATCCACCTTGATCATCTTGCCGGGTTCTTCAGGCTCCAGCAGTAACCAATCCGGGTGAGTACCCGCCAAAGCCAGCCGGCAATGACGACATTGGCCGCAAGCCGGTCCAGGGACCGGCTGACTACACAGCAGACTAGCGGCCAACGCATTGGCGTACCGCCGCTTGCCGATCCCGGCCGGCCCAGAGAACAGCCAGGCATGCGGTTGTTGTTCATGACCGATCCGTTGCTGCCAGTCGGCCAGATGCCAGGGACAGGGTTGCGCAGCCTCAAGCATGCCAGCGTTCCACTATGTCGCTGATCACAGCATCCAGCTGGCTTTGAACCGCAGTCAGTTCAACGCTGGCATCAATCACTCGATAACGCTCAGGGTTGGCAGCTGCACGTTGCAAATACGTACTTCGTACCGCCTGGAAGAAGTCGACATGCTCCTGTTCAAAGCGGTCAAGAGCACTGCGTGCCTGCGCTCGCGCCATACCCACTTCAACCGGCAGATCGAAAATCAGCGTCAGATCTGGACGCAGGCTGCCCTGCACCCAGTCTTCCAACACGGCAATGCGTGCTGGATCGATACCTCGGCCACCACCCTGATAGGCATAGGTAGCGTCAGTAAAGCGATCACTGATGACCACCTTGCCGGCTGCCAGTTGCGGACGAATCAGGCTGTTCAGGTGCTGCGCGCGGGCAGCAAACACTAACAACAGCTCGGTGTCGTCGTCCATGCGCTCACTGTGCTGGCTAAGCAGCACGGAACGGATTTCCTCCGCCACCGGCGTTCCCCCGGGCTCTCGGGTCAGCAGCGGTTCACACCCGGCTGCACGCAAACGCTCGGCCAGGTAATGCAGGTTGGTCGATTTACCCGCGCCTTCTGGCCCTTCCAGCGTGACGAACAGGCCACTCATTGCTCACTGTCCTCAGGCCGCGTAATCGGCGCAGGGCTGGAGCGATAATTTTCCGCGCGGTTTTCGATCTGGTAGTTACGCACGGCACGATTGTGTTCGCGCAAGTTATCGGAAAAGTGGTGAGTACCATCACCCCGCGCAACAAAGTACAAGCTGGTGCCCGGCTCGGGGTTGACCGCCGCGACCAGTGCCTCACGGCCTGGCATGGCAATCGGTGTCGGTGGCAAGCCATCAATGGTGTACGTATTCCACGGCGTTGGCTCGCGCAGATGACGGCGCAGGATACGTCCTTCATAGGCATCGCCCATCCCGTAGATCACGGTTGGGTCAGTCTGCAGGCGCATACCGATGCGCAAGCGACGGGTAAATACCCCGGCAATCTCTCCACGCTCGTGCGGAGCACCGGTTTCGCGTTCAATAATCGAGGCGAGAATCAGAGCTTCATAAGGCGACTCGATCGGCAGATCATCCGCGCGCTGCTCCCACACTTCTTCCAGGGTGGCAGACATGCGGTTGTAGGCACGCATCAGAATGTCACGGTCGCTGGTGGTACGCGTGTACTGGTAGGTATCGGGAAAGAAGCGCCCCTCCGGATGCTCTCCCGCCAGTCCCAGCTCAGCCATGACGTCCTCCGCACTCATGTCCAGCGGCAGGGTTTGCTGCAAACGCTCGGCATTGGCCAGCACCTGACGGAATTGCTGGAAAGTCCGTCCCTCAACCAGCGTCACCTGGCGCCGCACCACATCACCGCGCTGTAGCATCCCTAGCAGCTGCTCGGCAGTGATCCCCTCGGGCACCTGATACTCACCCACCTGCAGCACCGCATCCGGCGTCTGGAATTGCCAGTAACGGCGTAACCAGTCAGCGCGCTCCAACCAGCCTTCGCGCTCCAGCCTTGTCAGCAAGCGCCCAGGGGAGGTGCCCGGGTCAACATCCAGGGTTTGTGGCTCACTGATACTCAACGGCTGTGCCAGCGTCTGCTGTAGCGTGATATACCCCCACGTCAGTAGGCCAGCGCCCAGAACAAGCAGGAATATCAATAATATCGCGGAATATTTAACGAAAGCTTTCACAACATAACCTGTTGCGCCAAGGCTTGTGCCTGACGAGTGTAGGGGCCAATAGACCACTGATGATTGCCCAAACCGATAACCGGCCAGACACCGAAAACACTATTGCAGCAAAAGACCTCACGACTGGCCAGCAGTTCAGCCTGGGTGACCGGCCGCACACTGACAGACTGGCCCGCTGCTGCCAGTTGCATACACAGATAATCGCGCATTACGCCTTGTACACCGCATTGGTCCAAAGCCGGAGTCACCCACTCACCCTCAAGACGCAGAAACAGATTGCTGACGGTGCACTCCACCGGCTCGCCCTGCTGATTACAGACCAAGCCTTCGGCAAAGGCTGGATCATTCCACTCGGCCCGCGCCAGCACCTGCTCCAATCGATTGAGATGTTTGAGGCCGGCCAATAAAGGTTGCTGCCCCAGCCGCGTCGCACACGGATACAAGCGAATTCCCTGCTCGGCGTGGCTGGCTGGATAGGCCGGCAAGGCCGCTACTTGCACAATCCGCCGGGGCTGTTGTGGCTGCGGTAAGGCATAGCCGCGCTGACCATCACCCCGGGTAAGGATCAGCTTGAGGATACCACTACCCAGTTGCACAGCAAGCCGCGCCAGTTCTTCTGCCAATTGCGCCGCATCGTACTCAATACCCAGGCGGGCTGCGCCTCGGTGCAGGCGCGCCAAATGCTGCTCCAGCAAGGGGATAAAGCCGTTAGCCACACGCAAGGTTTCAAACAGCCCGTCGCCGTAGGCCAAGCCGCGATCACGCACACTGAGCTGCGTCTGCGGCTGGCCATCGATCAAGGTAAAACCCGGGCTCAGCTCGGCCATGATGCTCCTCAGAGGCGACGGAAAACCAGGCTACCGTTGGTGCCACCAAACCCAAAGGAGTTGGACACGACCACATCCAACTTGCGCTCTTGAGCCTGATGCGCCACATAGTTGAGATCGCAGCCATCATCTGGATCGTCCAGGTTGATCGTCGGTGGCGCCACCTGGTCACGCAGCGCCAGTACACTGAAAATCGCCTCTACCGAGCCAGCCGCACCGAGCAAATGACCCACCATGGATTTGGTTGAACTGATTGCCAACTCGCCTGCATGGGCACCAAACACCGTTTTCACCGCCTGAGTTTCAGCAATATCACCGGCTGACGTCGATGTGCCGTGCGCATTGATATAGCCGACCTCATCCGGATTTACCCCGGCATCCCTGAGCGCGTTGGCCATACACTTGGCGCCGCCACGACCATCTTCCGGCGGTGCCGTCATATGATAGGCATCACCGCTCATACCAAAACCGATGACTTCAGCGTAAATAGTGGCACCACGCGCTTTCGCCTGTTCGTACTCTTCCAGTACCATGGCGCCAGAACCATCGGAAAGCACAAAGCCGTCGCGACCACGGTCCCAGGGGCGACTCGCTGCCTGCGGGTCATCATTGCGAGTGGACAGTGCCCGTGCTGCACTGAAGCCACCCAGACCAAGACCTGTGGTGGCCATTTCCGAACCGCCGGTGACCATCACATCCGCTTCACCATAGGCAATATTGCGGGCTGCCATACCGATGCTGTGCGTGCCCGTGGTACAGGCCGTGGTGATCGCATAATTGGGGCCTTGCAGACCATATTTGATCGACAGGTAACCCGCCACCATATTGATGATCGAGCCCGGTACGAAGAAGGGAGAGATTCTCCGCGGCCCACTATTCAACAGTACTTCAACGTTTTTTTCGATATTGGTCAGCCCGCCGATCCCGGAGCCCATGGACACCCCGATGCGATCCCGGTTGGCATCAGTAATCTCCAGCCCGGAGTCAGTCAGCGCCTGAACACAAGCCGCAATGCCGTATTGAATGAACAGATCCAGCTTGCGAGCCTCTTTTGGCTCCATATAGGGCGTGATATCGAAATTACGCACTGAGCCGCCAAAACGAGTACCAAAGGCGCTGACATCCATATGCTCGATGGTAGCGATGCCGCTTTTACCTGCCACCACACCCTGCCAGGTCTGTTCCACGTTGTTGCCCAGAGAGGTCAACATGCCCAAACCGGTTACCACGACGCGTCTACGCGACACAGCGAACTCCTTATTATCTGTTCTTGACCTGCACCCGTTGCGTAGCGAACTGCTGACGCACACAGCGAATCACCAAGTGCCGAAAATCGACTTATTGTCCGGATAAACCGGGCTCACGGCAACCTTCACGTGCCGACAACTGATTTAGCTGCCGTCTAATAGCAAAAAGCCGCAGCACCCTGACGGGTACTGCGGCCTTGGCAACCTTTCAGTTGACTGCGTGATTACTTCTGGTGAGCGTTCACGTAGTCAATAGCTTCCTGAACGGTAGTGATCTTCTCGGCATCTTCATCCGGAATTTCGGTCTCGAACTCTTCTTCGAGCGCCATGACCAGCTCCACGGTGTCCAGGGAGTCAGCGCCAAGATCTTCAACAAAAGAAGCACTGTTGGTTACTTCTTCCTCTTTGACGCCGAGTTGTTCGGCTACGATTTTCTTGACGCGTTCTTCAATGGTGCTCATACCTTGTTCTCACTCCTGTTTGCAGTGCCGAAATGCCGGACTGCACGTAGTTTATAGAAACAATTTGCGACTTTTCAAGCGCGAATCACTTCTACCTGCAAATGGTTGGAGAAAGTCCGCTCCAACCCGGTTGATTCTTGCTAGACGCAAAGGATGCCACGACAGTGGCTGCGTGACCAGCCATTCAGCTCATAAACATGCCGCCATTGACCGGAATTGTCGCGCCAGTGATGTATCCAGCACTGTCATTGGCCAGAAAAGCCACGGTTGCGGCAATCTCTTCAGCCCCGCCCAGACGGCCAAGCGGAATCTGCTCCAGCATAGCCGAACGCTGAGTTTCACTCAGTTCACGGGTCATATCGGTATCGATAAAACCTGGTGCTACCGCATTCACAGTCACTGAGCGCGAGCCCACCTCGCGTGCCAGGGCACGGGTAAAGCCTTCCACACCGGCTTTGGCAGCAGCATAGTTGGCCTGACCGGCGTTACCCATACCACCCACAACAGAGCTGATATTGATAATGCGCCCCCAGCGGGCCTTGCTCATACCGCGTAGTACAGCTTTCGACAAGCGGTAAACCGAGGTCAGGTTAGTAGTGATGATATCTTCCCATTCCTCGTCTTTCATGCGCATCAACAGATTGTCGCGCGTAATGCCAGCATTGTTGACCAGAATAGCCGGCGCACCGTATTCCTTGTTGATGGTCTCCAGCACACCAGCGATTGAATCAGCGTCACACACATTCAACTTCAATCCAGTACCGCTGTAGCCGGCATCAGCCAGTTTCTCACCAATGGCTGCTGCACCCTGGTCGCTGGTCGCCGTGCCAATGACAATGGCACCCTGCGCGGCCAACGCGTGCGCGATAGCCTGGCCAATGCCTCGACTGGCACCGGTAACCAATGCAACTTTTCCTTGCAAACTCATATCAAGCTCCTTGTTCAACTGCCGCCAACGCAGCGGCCAGACCGTCTACGCTGTCGATATTATGCGTAGCAACGCCCTTGGCGCAGCGCTTGTTCAAACCACTGAGCACCTTGCCCGGTCCACACTCAACCAGATCAGTGACACCCTGAGAAGCAATCCAGGCAATGGACTCTACCCAGCGCACCGGACTGTACAGCTGCTCAACCAACTGCTGACGCAAGCTCTCAAGGTTTGCTGGCGAAGCGGCACTGACATTCTGAACCAAGGTCATGCTCGGCTGTTGCCATTGCAACGCCGCCAAATCCTTGGCCAGTTCCTCTGCTGCCGGGCGCATCAGCGCACAGTGCGACGGCACACTAACTGGAAGAGGCATGGCGCGCTTGGCTCCGGCAGCCTTGCACGCATCCACGGCGCGTTGAACCGCAGCCGCCTGACCAGCAATCACGACTTGCCCGGGGGCGTTGAAGTTGACCGCACTGACGACCTCACCATTGGCAACCTGGGCGCAGATATCAATAATCTGCTGATCTTCCAGCCCCAGAATAGCAGCCATTCCGCCCTGACCTTCCGGCACGGATTGCTGCATCAACTGACCGCGGCGCTCTACCAGCCGCACGGCATCGGCAAAGCTGATCACCTCGGCAGCCACCAACGCCGAGTACTCGCCCAGGCTGTGACCAGCAACGAAGGCTGGGCGCACCTCAGTCCGTGTGCACCACAGCCGCCACAACGCCACTGAGGCAGTGAGAATGGCCGGCTGGGTTCTGTCGGTACGATTGAGGTCGGTATCCGGACCCTGCTGGCATAACTGCCACAGATCATAGCCCAGCACCTCAGAGGCTTCCGCAAAGGTCTGCTTGACCACTGCATGCTCCTCCGCCTGAGCCGCCAGCATACCTACCGCCTGGGAGCCCTGACCGGGGAAAACGAAAGCAAGGGATTGTGTCATGCCACTGTCCTCTTTATTAGATTTTATCCTGGGCAACCTGTGTACCCTTTGCGTTGTTGGAAGCCCTGAAACCTGCCGGGGTCACAGCCCAGAACTGGCCAGACGCTCTGCGATGCGCTGCGGCAGGCCGCCTTGACTCGCCAGCCAGGCCCGCTCGATCGCTGCGGCGAAAGCCCGCTCATTGGCTGCGCCATGGCTTTTGACCACCACCCCCTGCAAGCCCAACAGGCTGGCGCCATTATGCAAGGCCGGATCATGACGCTCACGAACCGGGGCCAACATCCGACGCATAAGGGGCGCCAGCCAACGACTCAGTGGCTGCTGATCCAATGCCTGGCGCATTTCATTTTGCAGGTAATCCGCTAAACCTTCGCTGGCCTTGAGCACCACATTGCCGACGAAACCGTCGCAGACCACGACATCCGCCTGATCGCGGAACAATCCGCCACCTTCTACCGAACCGACATAATTGAGTTGCGGACAATGCTGCAGCCGCTCAGCGACTTCACGCACCCGCTGACTACCCTTGTGCAGCTCGGTACCTATATTCAGCAGACCAACACGGGGCGCGACGATACCGGTCAACTCACTGACCGCCACCGAACCCATGACCGCAAAGGAGAATAACTGGTCCGCCGTACAGTCGACATTAGCACCCAGATCAAGCAAGTAGCAGGCCTTGCCAGCCACCGGCAAGGCTGCCATAAAAGCCGGCCGATCAACACCCGGCAAGGTACCCAGTATGGAACGCGCCAAAACCATTAAGGCACCGGTATTACCAGCGCTCAAACAGCCAGCTGCGCTGCCATCACACACCAGTTCGATAGCCACGCGCATGGACGCATCGGTCTTTCGACGCAAGACACTGGCAGGCGAATCATCAGCGAGAATAACTTCAGAGGTATAACGAAAACTGACACGATCGCTGGCTAGTGGGCATTCAGCCAAAGCGTCTTTCAGGGCGGCCTGATCACCCACCAGTATCACATTCAACTGGGGCAACTTGACCAAACTGCGGGCAACAGCGGGGACGATGCAGCGGGGACCGAAGTCCCCGCCCATCACATCAATCGCGAGGCGGATTGACGGGGACAAGACTTATTCGTCGTTGTCCTTGTTAACTACCTGGCGACCACGATAGAAACCGTCCGGAGACACGTGGTGACGCAGGTGGGTTTCACCGGTGGTGGCGTCCACCGACAGGGCCGGTGAAGTCAATGCATCGTGCGAACGACGCATGCCACGTGCGGAACGGGACTTTTTGTTCTGCTGTACAGCCATGACGTTAAGCTCCTGAGCTTTAGGTATCGCGTTTCAACTTGGCCAGCACACTGAAGGGATTGGGGCGTTCTGCCGCCTCCTCTTCAGGCTCCTCATCCGGCTCGAAGCCGTCGGGGTGCTGACATTTATCCAACGGATGCATGGGTACTGCTGGCAAAGCCAACAGCAGCTCTTCTTCAATAAGTGACAGAAGATTGAGCTTTTCATCATCCACAATGACCGGTTCATAATGCCGTGGCAGCTGTTTGGCTGCCTCGTCACTGACCACAAATCCGACTTCACAACGGCTGTCCAATGGCAGGGTAACCCCTTCCAGACAACGCTGACAGGTCATTTCCACTATTGCTTGATAATGCCCATGCAAAGTGGTCAGGCCCTGTTCATCACGCGCAAAGTTCAACTCGACGATCACCTCGTCAGTCACTGCATTAACAGCAGCCAGTAGACGCGGCAAACGATCGGCGCTGATTGACCCCTGCAGGGCGACGCCGCGATCCGCCAGCCGGCGCGGATCAATGAATTCAGGTATGGGTCCAGACATAAGCGCGCAATTCTAGGGAGCAGCGCGCCTGCTGTCAAAGCTATTTGCTGCCAAAGGTCAGATTTTTCACGTTAAACTGGCGCTCTGCCCAGCAAAAAACGGAGTTACCTGCATGCCCGCCCTGCTTCTGGCTTCAAGCTCACCCTATCGCCGCGAACTGCTGGCCCGCCTGGGGCTGCCCTTTGACTGTGCCAGCCCGCAGATTGACGAAAGCCCGCTACCCGGTGAAAGTGCCGAAGCGCTGTGCCAGCGACTCGCCGAGAGCAAGGCCAGGGCATTGGCTGACGACTATCCAGACCATCTGATCATCGGCTCCGACCAGGTACTCTTACTGGATGGCGAACCCGTTAGCAAACCTGGCGCGCACAGCGCCGCTGCGGCCCAGCTCAGGCGCTGCAGCGGGCAACGCATCCGTTTTTCCACTGCCATATGCCTGTTTAACAGCAAGACCAAGCGGCTGCAAACTGCCATCGAGCCTTTTGAGGTGATTTTTCGCCAACTTGATGATGCCGCCATCGAGCGTTATCTACGTGCCGAACAACCCTATGATTGTGCTGGCAGCTTCAAGTCCGAAGGGCTTGGTATTAGCCTCTTTGCAGCCCTGCAAGGAGATGACCCAAACAGCCTGATCGGCTTACCGCTGATCAGGCTGTGCAACATGCTGCGCGCTGAAGGCATTCAGGTACCCTGACGACTGAAGCGATCAGCGGATAACTGGACCACTCAAACCCAGATGCGTTGCCAGTGTATTGCCCACTGTGGTCCCCAGCTGGCGGGTAAAGCGCTCAAAGGGTGATTCGCGGTAAGTGAAGTCCCTGGTTTCTTCCACGCCGATCACATCACGCGCGACCATCGAGGTGCTGCCAAGGCCATCAATCAAACCCAACTCCAGCGCCTGCTCGCCATTCCAGATCAGCCCGGTAAACAGGTCATCGTTATCCGCTAGCCGGTCACCACGCCCTTCTTTTACCCGGTCAATAAATTGCTGGTGAGTCGTATCCAACACGCTTTTCCAGAACTGGCGCTCATCCTCCCGTTCGGGCTGGAAGGGGTCAAGAAAGGCTTTATGTTCGCCGGCGGTATACGTCCGGCGCTCGATACCCAGTTTGTCCAGCGTGCCGACAAAACCAAAGCCGGCCGCCGTAACCCCGATAGATCCCACCAGACTGGAGCGATCAGCATAAATTTCGTCAGCCGCAGCCGCAATATAATAGGCGCCTGACGCACCCAGATCAGTGATCACGGCATACAAGGGGGTACCGGGATGTTTGGCACGCAAACGCCGAATCTCATCATAGATATAACCCGACTGCACCGGGCTACCGCCCGGGCTATTGATACGCATGACGATGCCACGGGTGTTTTCATCCTCGAAGGCCCGACGCAGGCTGGTCACCAAGTTGTCGGCACTGGCTTGCTGCTGATCAGCAATAAGGCCACGCACTTCAATCACTGCCGTATGCGATCCAGTTGTTCGCTTGGATGAATCCATTCCACCCAAAGGTGAAAACAGCATCACGGCAATAAACAGATAGAGAAAGGTCAGGCTTTTGAAAAATATCCCCCAGCGCCGGGCACGGCGCTGTTCTTGCAAAGAGGCTTGCAAGGTATTTTCCAGCAACTTCCAGGCTTTCGCATCTTCCTTGCTGGCCTGCGCTTGCTGCGCGCTGACCATTTCACCTTGTGTCCACCGATCTGATGACATGCGTGCTCCTTAAACACTGGCACCCTGAGCCTGCTCACGCATAACCCAATGGTGGAAATCACTGAAGGCATCCAGGCACCGCTCCGGCCGACAGGCCAGCAGCTGCTCTCGACTCATCGCCCCGTAACTGACAGCAACCGGGCGTACGCCCGCATTATGGGCCATTTGCACATCAAACACACTGTCACCCAGCATGATGGCGCGCTCTGCCAGGGTATCCAATTGATACAGGATTTGAGCAAGCATCAACGGATCCGGCTTGCTCGCGGTCTCATCGGCGCAGCGGGTAGCATCAAAAAAGCCTGCCAGGCCGTGCTTGTCCAGCACTCGCGCCAAACCCCTGCGCTTTTTACCGGTAGCTACCGCCAGCTTGAAGCCAGCCTGGCGATAGGTATCCAGCGCATCACGTACACCGTCAAACAAGGGCGACGGCACTTCTTCCAACTTAAGATAATGCTGGCCATACGTATCACCCAACTGGTCGGCCAAGCGGGGATCATCCAAACCCGGATACAGCACCTCAATTGCCTCAGGCAAGCCTAGCCCGATAATGCCGCGTACGGCTTCGTCGGAAACGACCTGCAAACCGAGGTCATCCGCTGCCCGCTGCATGGACAGGACAATTTTTTCTATTGAATTGGCTAGCGTACCGTCCCAATCGAAAATCAAGGTTTGTAGCTCAGCCATCCGCCAGCCTCCGCAGTGTCGCATCCCACTGACGACCCGGCTCAGCGCTCAGCTCTAGCCGCTGACCATCGGGCAGCTCGACCGCCAGCGAGGCTGCGTGCAAAAACAGCCGCTTGCCGCCCAACTCGCGAATACGCTGGGAAAACTCATCGTCACCGTACTTGGGGTCACCGGCAATCGGATGCCCGGCATGCTTGGCATGCACACGAATCTGGTGAGTACGGCCAGTAATCGGCCGTGCCTCGACCAGCGTCGCCAGGTCACCAAAACGCTGCAATACGGAAAACTCGGTCAAGGAGGCCTTGCCTTCCGTATTGACTTCGACCATGCGCTCACCCGAGCGCAGATTATTTTTTTGCAGCGGCGCTTGCACTCGCTTGGTACCGGCCGGCCAACGGCCGCGCACCAGAGCCAGGTAACGCTTGTCGACGCCACCTTCTGCACGCAGGGCAGCATGCAGGTGACGCAACATGCTGCGCCGCTTGGCAATCATCAAACAGCCCGAGGTGTCACGATCCAACCGGTGCACCAACTCCAGCTGCTGACAGTCCGGGCGCAGTTGTCGCATGGCTTCAATCACACCGAAATGCAGTCCACTGCCACCATGTACCGCCAGCCCGGCAGGCTTATTGACCACGATCAACGCTTTGTCTTCATGGATAATTGCATTTTCCAGCGCGGTCAGAATGCCCTGCCCGACCAGCACGGGCTCATCCGCCTCGGGTAAGCGTACTGGCGGAATGCGCAACAGATCACCTGCCTGTAACTTGTAATCAGGCTTGATTCGGCCTTTGTTGATGCGCACCTCGCCCTTGCGCAAAATCCGGTAGATCAGCGTTTTCGGTGCACCTTTGAGTCGGGTGATCAAAAAATTGTCGATACGCTGCCCGGCCTGCTCTGCCGAGATGGTTTCGAACTGCACCTGGGCAGGAGAATTACTGGCTGTTTCTTTCATTTGCGCATGATACATTTTTTCATCTAATTGAAGCACTTAAAAAATACTGCTATATTCCGTAAAGCTGCTATAACCGCAGCCGGGGAAAACCGACCACGTGCAGACACGGGTTGCGTCCCCAGAAATACTGTCAGACGGGCGCTGCTGGCGCCGATCAGGAAGTGCCCCGCCCGCTGACCACAGAAGCCCCGCCCTCAATGGCGGGTCATTTTAACCCGCTCTCCGGACAGTCGACGAGCGGCACCCGATTCAGATGGGTAAGTGTATAGGTGGAGATGTACAGCTTCAGGATGATGTGACGCGTGCCGACATGCTCATTATGTCCCCGTCCCAATCCGGCTGATTCCTCCATTAAGACGTTTTTCTGTACTCGCCAGACACAGCTAGTCAGCGCACTGCCCCGGCAATGCGCGAACACTGAACAAGGGCAAGGTTGGCCCAAACAGAAACACACCTGACACCTAACGGAAGAGTCGCAGGTGCCGTACTCGTGTGCTCCGGACAGCATCGGAAACACAACGGTACTTCATGAAAAGAATGCTGATTAACGCAACTCAACCCGAAGAGTTGCGTGTTGCTCTGGTCGACGGCCAGCGTCTGTATGATCTCGATATCGAGTCTGGCGCCCGCGAACAGAAAAAGGCCAATATCTACAAAGGCCGCATCACCCGCGTCGAACCCAGCCTGGAAGCCGCTTTTGTCGACTTTGGCTCTGAGCGTCACGGCTTTTTGCCGCTCAAAGAAATTGCCCGCGAATACTTCTCCAAGCAGCCGGAAGGCCGCGCCAACATCAAGGAAGTGATCAAGGAAGGCCAGGAAGTCATTGTCCAGGTCGACAAGGAAGAGCGTGGCAACAAAGGTGCCGCCCTGACGACCTACGTCAGCCTGGCTGGCCGTTATCTGGTTCTGATGCCGAACAATCCGCGCGCCGGCGGCATCTCCCGCCGTATCGAAGGCGAGGAACGCAACGAGCTGCGCGAAGCCCTGAACAGCCTGGAAGTGCCCGCCGACATGGGCATGATTGTGCGCACTGCCGGCCTTGGCCGCAGCGCCGAAGAACTGCAATGGGATCTGGATTACCTGCTGCAGCTGTGGGATGCAATCAAGAGCGCTTCAGAGAAGCAAGCCCCCTTCCTGATTTATCAGGAAAGTAACGTCATCATCCGCGCAATTCGTGACTATTTGCGCCAGGATATCGGCGAAGTGCTGATCGACAATCCCTCAGTACGCGATGACGCCCTGGCCTTTATTGACCAGGTGATGCCGCAGTTCGCCAGCAAGATCAAACTCTACGAAGACAGCGTACCGCTGTTCAACCGCTTTCAGATTGAAAGCCAGATCGAAACCGCCTTCGAGCGCGAAGTCAAACTGCCCTCTGGCGGTTCGATCGTTATTGATCACACCGAAGCTCTGGTTTCCATCGATATCAACTCGGCGCGCGCTACCAAAGGCGGCGACATCGAAGAGACGGCACTGAATACCAACCTCGAGGCCGCCGAAGAAATCGCCCGTCAATTGCGTCTTCGCGATATTGGCGGTCTGATCGTTATCGACTTTATCGACATGACCCCAGCGCGCAACCAGCGCGCCGTCGAAGACCGGATGCGCCAGAGCCTGGAAGCTGACCGCGCCCGCGTCCAGGTCGGTCGCATTTCACGCTTTGGCCTGCTGGAAATGTCCCGCCAGCGTCTACGTCCATCTCTGGGCGAGACCAGCGGTATCGTCTGCCCGCGTTGTAATGGTCGCGGCACTATCCGTGACGTCGAATCACTGTCGCTGTCAGTCTTGCGCCTTATTGAAGAAGAAGCGCTGAAGGACCGCACCGCCGAAGTACGCGCCCACGTACCCGTCGCCGTTGCCACCTTCCTGCTGAATGAAAAGCGCGAAGCGCTCGCCGCCACCGAAAACCGCACTCGCGTGCGCATTCTGGTGTTGCCCAGCGAGCACATGGTTACTCCCCACTTTGATGTCCAACGCCTGCGCGACGACAGTGAAGCGGTTATGAACGGCGAAAGCAGCTACAGCATGAGCACTGAAGTTGAAGCTGAAGAGCCCGTTCCGGTCAGCCAGACAAAAGCCATCGTGCGTCCGGAAGCTGCAGTAAAACGTATTGAGCCAACCCGACCGGCCCCCACTCCTGCCACTCCAGCTGCACCCATTGCTGCAACTCAAGCAGTCCAAGAGTCGCAGCCTGGTTTGTTCAAGGGGCTGATCAAGTCGCTGGTAGGCCTGTTTGCTGCCGAAGAGACTGATGACAAAGACAGCAAAGCAGACAGCAGCAAGGAAGCCAAGCCCAAGGCTGACGAAGAAGCACGCAAAAGCCGCAACAACCGTGGCGGCAACGAGCGACGCAACAACCGTAACCGTCGGCCACGCAACGAGCGGACCGAGCGCAATGACAGCGATAACGCTAAACCAGCCGCTAGCAGCCCTGCGCGCAGTGAAGCACCCAGCGAGAAGCGAGAAGGTAGCGAAGAGCGCCCGCAAGGCCGCCGCCGCCGCCGCGCGCCCAGCGGCGCGAGCAATGCCTCGGCAGTGACGGCAACCCCTGAGGGCGAGCAAAACGAAGCCCGTCAGGCGGCACCAGCGCCTGCACAGGAACGCCGGCCGCGCAAAGAAGCCAATACAGAAGAAGCCGATAAGGAAACGACCAAGCCAGCCGAAGCAGCCGCTGATGAGACGACAGACGGCGAACGCCCACGTCGTCGCTCGCGCAATAGCCAGCGTCGTCGCAATAACCGCCGTCGCGCCAATCAGGATGAAAACCAAACCGCTGAAGCCAGCGCCAACCAAAGCGAGCAGCCCACTCAGGCGAGCAGCGGCGAGAGCAACGACTCAGCGTCAGTGGCTGACCTGAAAAAACCAGTGGAAGACAGCCTGAACCAGGCCGCCGATCAAGCTGAAGCCAGCATTGAAAAAGCGGTTGATGCTTTTGCCCAGTCGCAGCCACAGGATCTGGAAGCCAAGCAAGCGCCAGAAGCACCTGCCGCAACCAAACCGGTTGAGCCAGCCGCCAGCGAGCAGGCACCTACCAGTGATGCAGCACCAGCCGAAGCCGAAACCGCCCCAGCCGCTGCCAAGCCACGCCGTGAACGCGGCCCACGCCGTGAGCGTCCGGCAGCTAAAACAACAGCCAGCGAAGCAGAAACTGCCACTGCGGCCACTGAAATAAATGCGGACGTCGCTGACGCCGGCGCAACAGCTGATGCCAGCGCGCCAGCTAGTGCTGAAGTAGCCCAGGCCAAGCCCGAGACGGTCAGTGCGCCAGTGCCTGGCGACAAAGAGCCGGTGGTTGACGCTGAGGTCACCGCGAGCAAGCCTGTGGAGACTGAAACGGAAGTCAAGGTTCAGGCCGAACCGGTAGCGGAAGAGCCGGTAATTTCAGCTCCAGCAGAGCAAGCTGAGCCTGCTACAGAAGCACCCGCCGTTACCGCATCTGGCCGTGCGTTCAACGACCCGCGCGAAATCCGTCGCCGCAGGGAAGAGGAAAAACGCAAGGCTGCCGAAGCGGCAAGCGTATCAGCACAAGCAGAAGCTGAAGCCGCTGAGCAGGCCAAGCGCGAAGCTATTGAAACTGCCAACGCTGAAGCTGAAGCCGCCAAGCAACAAGCCGCCGAAGCAGAAGCCGCAGAAAAGGCCAAGCAGCTGCACGAAGCGCTTGAACAAGCGCCCAGCCAAGAGCCCAGCACTGTCATACCCGCGTCAGAACCGGCAGCGGAAGACACTACCGAGCCAAAGGCCAAGCCAGCGCAGGAACCGCGTCAAAGTGCATTGCCCATTGACGCGGACGAGCACAAAGCTGATTCACCCGCCTTGCCTGACCCGGATGACAAACGCAGCTGAGGCTGATAGCAGGTCAAACAAACAGGGGCGCAATAGCGCCCCTGTTTGCGTCTGGTGCCCGCAGCACCCCACAGCCACACATGAATGGGTTATGCTCTGGGCTTCACTGCCAAGCGGAACACCTCAGCCATGCCAGACATTCAGCTTAACGGCCACCGCCTGCATTACACCGACCAAGGTCAGGGGCCTGCGGTATTACTGATTCACGGCCTTGGCTCCAGCAGCCTCGACTGGGAATACCAGCTACCTGCTCTTACCCAAGACTACCGCGTACTCACTCTCGATATGCTGGGCCACGGGCAAAGCGACAAACCCATTCACGGCTACAGCATCCAGGCGTTTGCCGATGACACCCTGGCCTTTATCCAGCACATGGCGCTGCACCAGCCGCATATTGTCGGTATTTCCATGGGCGGCATGATTGCCTTTCAACTGGCAGTCGATCACCCCGACATACCGGCTAGCCTGACTATTATCAACAGCGGGCCCGAAGTGGTGCCGCGCGGTTTTGCCGATTACCGTATGGCCGCTAAGCGACTGTTCTTTGCCCACATACTGCCGCTGAAAACCGTATCTCGCGGGCTCGCCCGCCTGCTCTTTCCGCAAGCGGATCAGGCTGAGCTGCGCAGCAAGTTCGAGCAACGCTGGCAAACCAATTTCCGCCCGGCTTACCTGGCATCCCTGCGGGCCATTGTCGGCTGGAGTGTGCGCGATCGTCTGGCTTTGATTCAATGCCCGGTACTGGTCGTGTGTGCCGACCAGGATTACACGCCGGTCGAGCAAAAGGAGGTTTATGTCAACGAGCTGGCCAATGCGCAACTCGAAGTGATTACCAATTCACGGCACGCCACACCCGTGGACCAGCCCGAGGTATTCAACCAACTGCTGCTGGACTTTCTAGCCCGCCAGGCCACATCCGATCAACCATCCCCGTAATCGAAAGAGACTGCACTATGCTGAAGATTCTGTTTGCCTGCCTGACTACCCTGATACTGCTCGGCAGCCCCTTTGCCGCTGCCGATGACACCCAGCCCAAGGTGATCGTTCACACCAGCCTGGGCGACATCACACTGGCGCTGAATGCCGAGAAAGCACCGATCAGCGTCGCCAATTTTTTACGCTATGTGGATGCCGGCCACTATGAAGGATTGATCTTCCACCGGGTGATTCCGGGCTTTATGATTCAGGGCGGTGGCTTTACTCCGGATATGCGCCAGCGGGAAACCGCAGAGCCGATCAAGAATGAAGCGGACAATGGCCTGAACAACCGTCGCTATACGGTTGCCATGGCGCGCACCAATGTGGTGGATAGCGCGACCAGCCAGTTCTTTATCAACGTTAGTCACAATGATTTTCTTAACCACAGCCCGCGCAACTTCGGCTATGCCGTTTTTGCTGAAGTGGTAGACGGTCAGCATGTGGTGGAAACCATTGCCAAGGTGCCAACCGGCACTCAAGGCGGTCATGGCGATGTGCCGCGCAACCCGGTGGTTATCGAGCGCGTCAGCCGCGTTGAGTAGGCGAATTACGAACACAAAAAAGCCGGCTTTCAAGCCGGCTTTTTTGTGTATTGGTGGAGCTAAGCGGGATCGAACCGCTGACCTCCTGCATGCCATGCAGGCGCTCTCCCAGCTGAGCTATAGCCCCGTGGTCTTGCGACCCTGCCACAATCTGCATGGCAGTAATAAATGGCGTCCCCTAGGGGACTCGAACCCCTGTTACCGCCGTGAAAGGGCGGTGTCCTAGGCCACTAGACGAAGGGGACGCAAACCCTTCTGATTTATCCTTGGCTGGTAAGGACAAACCCTAGATTAAAACAGGCCAATGAACGAGTCACTGACCTAAAAACGTGGTGGAGCTAAGCGGGATCGAACCGCTGACCTCCTGCATGCCATGCAGGCGCTCTCCCAGCTGAGCTATAGCCCCGTCTCGAGGACGGGGCGAATATTAGGGTCAGGGGGCCTGACTGTCAATAGAATTTTTTCCAAAACAGCGACTTAAGACCGTATCAGACTTTTCAGCACTGGCGCTCGGCGGCATTGCCAGACGTCGACCCCAGACACGCTACTAGCCATCCCTGGGGGTCGTCGATGCACCTCCTTGTGCATCGACGGTCTGGGGTCGACGCCTGGCAACACCGCTTTCAGCCGCAGCGTCGCTGTCACAGAAAAACTAATCAAAGACAGCCCGCCAACTTTATAAAACCGCACTTACCCCGCCAACAACCCCCGCAAGACATAGTGCAAGATGCCACCTGCCTTGAAGTAGTCAATCTCGTTGCCGGTATCAATACGGCACAACACCTCGAACTTGACCTGATCACCATTGGTGCGGGTCGCTACCACAGGCAGGGTTTGACCGGGCTTGAGGCCGTCATCAAGGCCATGGATGTCAATGCGTTCATGCCCATCCAGACCGAGGGCAGAGACACTCTGGCCTTCCATGAACTGCAGCGGAAGCACACCCATACCGACCAGGTTGGAGCGGTGAATACGCTCAAAACTTTCCGCCAAGACCGCTTTGACGCCGAGCAGGTTGGTGCCTTTGGCCGCCCAGTCACGGCTCGAACCAGTCCCGTATTCCTTGCCCGCAAGGATCACCAGCGCAGCAGCATCTTTCTGGTAACGCATAGCGGCATCGTAAATAGCCATACGCTCACCACTGGGCACATGGATGGTTTCACCACCCTCCTCGCCCGCCAACATCAGGTTACGGATACGGATGTTGGCAAAGGTACCGCGCATCATCACCTCATGATTACCGCGGCGTGAACCGTAGGAATTGAAGTCATCCGGCTTGATACCCAGGCTTTGCAAGTACTCACCGGCTGGCGAGCTGGACTTGATCGATCCGGCCGGAGAAATGTGATCAGTAGTGATGGAGTCACCGAACACTGCCAGTACGTATGCCTGCTCGACCGGCTCAACCGATTTCAATGGCTGATCAATCTGCTCGAAATAAGGGGGGTTCTGTACGTAACTGGATGCACTATCCCAAGCATAGGTGCTGCTGTCCGGCACTTTGATGCTCTGCCAGTGCTCGTCGCCACTGAAAACATCGGCGTAGCGCTCACGGAACATACTTTGCTCAACCAGCGCCACCGCCTCGGCAATTTCCGCATTACTGGGCCAGATATCCTGTAAGAATACCGGCTGATTGTTCGCATCCAGCCCCAAGGGCTCCTTGGCCAGGTTCATCCGTGTATTGCCGGCCAGCGCATAGGCGACCACCAGCGGCGGCGAAGCCAGCCAGTTGGCTTTGACTTGCTGGTGTACGCGGCCTTCAAAATTACGATTGCCGGACAATACCGAGGACACCACCAGATCATGCTCACCAATGGCATTGCTGATCTGCTCGGGGAGTGGCCCGGAGTTGCCGATACAGGTGGTGCAACCATAGCCCACCAGATTGAAGCCCAGCTTATCCAGATACTCGTCCAGACCGGCTTTGGCCAGATAGTCGGTCACCACCTTGGAACCCGGTGCCAGCGACGACTTCACCCAAGGCTTGCGCTGCAGACCTTTTTCCAGCGCTTTCTTCGCTACCAGCCCAGCTGCCATCATCACGCTGGGGTTGGACGTATTGGTGCATGAAGTGATCGCAGCAATGACCACTGCGCCATGATTGAGCACTTGCTCTTCGCCATCAATCATCACCACAGCATCGCCCCGGTGCGAGCCCACTGCGGTGCCACCGCCACCTTCACTTTCCAGCCGGGCTTCATCCTGATCGCCCGGCACAACCTGCAAGGCAAGCAAATCATCAAAAGCTCGCGGGACATCACCCAGAGCAACCCGGTCTTGTGGCCGTTTCGGCCCAGCCAGACTGGCTTCCACTTCATTCATATCCAAATGCAGGGTAGCGGTAAATACGGGTTCGTGGCCCGGTTCACGCCACAACCCCTGTGCCTTGCAGTAGGCTTCAACCCGTTCAACAACCGCATCCGGCCGGCCGGTCTGGCGCAGATACTCCAGCGTGACGTCGTCCACTGGGAAGAAACCACAGGTTGCCCCGTATTCAGGGGCCATATTGGCAATGGTGGCGCGGTCAGCCAGCGGCAAGTCAGCCAAGCCATCACCATAGAACTCGACAAATTTGCCGACCACACCTTGGGCACGCAGCATCTGTGTGACCGTCAGCACCAGGTCTGTGGCGGTCATGCCCTCCTTCATCTTACCGGTCAGCTTGAAACCGACCACTTCGGGAATCAGCATGGAAACGGGCTGGCCCAGCATCGCGGCTTCCGCCTCAATCCCGCCAACACCCCAGCCAAGCACACCCAAGCCGTTAATCATGGTGGTATGCGAGTCAGTGCCAACCAGGGTATCCGGGTAAGCCCAGTGTTCGCCATCGCGCTCTTCGGCCCAAACGCTTTCCGCCAGATACTCCAGGTTGACCTGATGACAAATACCGGTGCCGGGAGGGACTACACGGAAATTGTTGAACGCCTGCTGCCCCCAACGCAAAAAGGCATAGCGCTCGCCATTGCGCTCCATTTCAATTGCTACGTTGTCCTTGAAGGCGCTGGCATCGGCAAAACGATCAACCATGACTGAGTGATCAATCACCAGATCTACGGGTGAGAGTGGGTTGATTTGCTGCGGGTCACCGCCCGCCTTGGCCACGGCATCACGCATGGCGGCCAAGTCAACGACGGCTGGTACGCCGGTAAAATCCTGCATTAATACGCGTGCCGGCCGGTACTGGATTTCCCGCGTTGAGCGTTGCTGTTTGAGCCAATCGACGACTGCCTGGCAATCTTCCAGCGTCACTGTGCTGCCATCTTCATTACGCAGCAAGTTTTCCAATAAGACTTTTAGTGACATCGGCAAGCGGCTGATATCGCCCAGTTTTTCAGCAGCTTTTGGCAATGAATGATATTGGTAAGTGGTTGCCCCGACGGCGAGGCTTTGCTGGCTGTCCAGGCTATTCTTGACGCTCATGCTGCATCCTCTTGGCAAAGCGCTGGCAGCAGGCCAGCGACAGAATGGTTATACTCCCCACACTACAAGGTCCCATGCGCGAACTACAATGCAGGTAAAGATTTTTTTTGTTCTGACGATACCTATAGCATAGACCAATAAAACCTCAGTTTTGCCGTCATCAGGATGCCCAATGCGAAATAACCAGCCCGTCACCCAGCGCGAACAAAGCTTTCCCGAAGCGCAGCGGCTGATCTCGACCACCGACCTCAAAGGCATGATTCGCTATGCGAATGACCACTTTATCGACATTAGCGGATTCAGCGCCGACGAGTTGATCGGCAGCCCGCACAACCTGGTGCGTCACCCGGATGTACCCTCGGCGGTTTTCGCCCATATGTGGACTGATCTCAAAGCCGGCCGCAGCTGGATGGGCATCGTCAAAAACCGCTGTAAAAATGGCGACCATTACTGGGTCAATGCCTATGTAACGCCAGTTCTGGAGAATGGTCAGATCACCGGCTTTGAATCAGTGCGGGTCAAACCCACTGCGCAGCAAATCAAGCGCGCGGAGGAGCTGTATCAGCGTCTTAACCGCGGCGGCAAAGCAGTCCCCTTCGACTGGCAAGGCTGGCTGGGTGACCTGGCACCGATGCTGGTGGTTGGCGGCCTGACGGCTGCGCTAGGTAGCACGCTGGGTGCCTGGGGCGTTGCTGCCAGCCTGATCATCAGTCTGCCCGCGGCATTGGGCTGGCGGGCCTGGCAGGAGGCGCGCCTGCAGCGTCTGATCCGTCAGGCCTCACAAAGTATCAGCGACCCGCTACTGGCTCAGATGTATACACCCTATCGAGGGACTCTAGCTCAACTGGAAATGGCACTACTGAGCCAGCAGGCCCGCCTGCGCACCAGCCTGACCCGCCTACTTGACAGCGCCGGCCACCTACGCAGCCAAGCGACCGAGGCTAGCCAACTGGCCCTGGATAGCGCTCATGGGCTCAGCCAACAGCGTCAGGAAACCGAACAGGTGGCCACCGCGGTCAACGAAATGGCTGCTGCCACCCAGGAAGTCTCCGGTAACGTACAGCGCACTGCTGAATCCACCCGGCATGCCAGTGCACTGGCCAGTCAGGGTAAAGAAGTCGCCTTGGCCACTCGGCGAGCTATCGAGCAGTTGGCCGCTGCCGTCAATGCTGCGGCTGACGTCTCCAGCCAGCTAGCCAGCGACGCCAAGCAGATCGGTACCGTTGTGGATGTCATCAAGGGCATAGCCGAACAAACCAATTTGCTCGCCCTCAATGCTGCCATTGAAGCGGCCAGGGCAGGAGAACAGGGCCGCGGTTTTGCCGTGGTGGCTGATGAGGTACGCGCTCTGGCAAGCCGAACGGCTGACTCCACCGAGCAGATTCATGGACTGATTGCCAACCTGCAACAAGCAGCGGAAAAAGCCGTCAACGCTATGCAGCAAGGTCATAGCCAGGCAGACAAGGGGCTGGAACGGGTAGTCGCAACAGATCAGGCTCTGGATGGCATCAGCGAAGCCATTGAGCAAATCAAGGATATGGCCAATCAGATTGCCAGCGCCGCTGAAGAGCAAAGCGCGGTGGCTGAAGAGATCAACCGTAACATAACGACCATTGCCGACCTCTCGGAGTCAACCGCGGGCAAGGCCCAGCGTAGCGCAGATCTGAGCATTGAACTGGCCGATACCGCCAGCGAACAGGCTGAACTGGTAGAACGCTTCAATCGCTGAACGCAGTATGCCGGGGCCGCCTCAATCGGCCGACCCCAGACAGGTTACTTGACCAGCAGTACCGGCACCGGCACTTCATGCACAATACGCGTAGCTACAGACCCCATAACCAGGTTGCCCAGGTTGCTCATGCCACGCGTGCCCATGACGACGGTATTGCAACCGAAGGACTTGACGGCCTTGACCACTTCGCCAATCACTTCGCCGATCACCGCGTGGGTCTCAAAATCAATCTTTGCCGCTTCCAACATGCTAGCCGCATCGACATTAATTTCCTGACCGTGTTGGATGGCCCCTTCACGCAGTTGCTCGAGCATGCTGGCTGAGACATAGTTGCCATATAGCTTGGGCTCGGTCTGTACATTAATCACATGCACTTTGATCGCTGGGTACTTGGCGGAAAAGTCGACCAGATACTGAATCGCGCGCTTGGCGCTGGATGATCCATCGAAGGGTACCAATACGTTTTGCATAGTGCTTCCTTTTCATTTCAACAAACAGCATGACTGACGTGAGTATAACCAATATCCAGTGTCGCAAATTGATTCGACCAGCGACTGACGCAGGTCAAGCATGCATATAGAAAAACTGCCATCAATAGAACACCCGCTGGTCAATCGTTTCTATAAAGCGCAAGGCAGCAAGATGCGTGCTCGAGGCCAGCACCAGGTCTGGGTGCTACGCGACCCGGACATCTGCTGCGCCTTGTGCCTGGAACCGGTTGCCGAAGGATTCTGGCTAACCAGCCTGTGCACCGCGCTGGAGCGCCGCCAGCAGGGCTTGGCCCGGCAATTGCTGCAAGCCTGTCTGACTGCCGGCAACCGCCCTGTCTGGCTGTTCTGCAGCCCAGAAGTAGCGCCCTTGTACCAAGCCTGCGGCTTTAAATTTACAGAGCAGCTACCTCACGCCTTGGGCCAGCGCCTGCAGCGTTACCAGCGGCATAAGCGCCTGCTGGCCATGCAGTGCACCAGCTTATGACCCAAAGCGCCATCATGGTGCACCACATCACTGCAACCAGCCTGACATAATGCTGCAATATTACGACAACTCACTGTTTTTAATAAAAAAACCAAAACTGGCACAGTTTCTGCTCAAGTGATATCGCCAACCAATTCAACATGATTGAATTTTTTACATAACGGGGATACACCACATGATGAAGAAACTTGCCATTGCCATCGCCACAGCCAGCACTCTGGGTGCTGCCAGCATGGCGCAAGCCGAAACCTTTGATACTGCGATCGGCGAACTGGATGTCAGCATGACTGCTACGCTGGCTACCGATTACATCTGGCGCGGTCAGTCGCAAACTGCCGGCAAGGGTGCAGTTCAGTCCAGCCTGGATATCGCCCATGAAAGCGGCTTCTACATTGGTGCCTGGGGCTCCAACGTTGACTTCGGTGACGGCGATGACTCCACCATTGAGCTGGATTACTACCTCGGCTTTGGTGCCGATATCACGCCGGACGTCAGCTACGACATTAGCTGGAACTCCTATACCTTCCCTGGCGAGAGCGGTAACAACGCTGAGGAATGGATTCTGGGCGTAGGCGTGTTTGGTCTGGATCTGGGCTTCCACTACACCTACGATCCGGAAAGCTCGCGCTACTATACAGCGGGTTATGGCTTTGACCTGCCAGAGGGCTTTGCCCTGGGCCTGCACATCGGTTATGGCGATAACAGTGATGACACCTACCGCGACTGGGCCGCCACCGTGTCCAAAGAGTTCCTCGGCCTTGACCTGGCGTTGATGTATTCCGACACCAACATCAGCAGCTCTGACTGCCGTGAAGCTTACGGAAGAAGCGGCTCCTGCAGCTCCAACTGGACCTTCTCAGCGTCCAAAAGCTTCTAAATGATGTTCAGCCCTTAAACTGCTGCGTGCCGTTTAAGGGCTTTTGTCAGTAACGTGCTTCTTCAGTTTTAACCCGGCAGCTCCGCTTGCCGGGTTTTTTTATGCCGGCAGGCTGGCCTGCTCCAACAAAGTGATCACCTGCAAGGCTTCTTCCCGGCTGCCGCCACAGATCGCCAACTCCGCCTGAAACTCGCCGCAGACGCGCGGACGCAGGGGCGAGCCAAACAGCCGGCAACCCAGCTCGGCATCCAACTGCGGACAGGGCACACCCGCCGGTTTGCCGTGTGGCAATCCCGGTATCGGGCTGGAGATGGAGGGGGCAATACAGCAAGCGGCACACCCGCGACGGCACTCCATCATTCAGTCGGCTTGAGGCGGGTAATCAGACTGGAGGTATCCCAGCGGCCCCCCCCACTGGCCTGCACCTCAGCATAGAACTGATCGACCAGTGCCGTAACCGGCAGCTGGGCACCATTGCGGCGGGCTTCATCCAACACTATAGCCAGGTCCTTGCGCATCCAGTCCACCGCAAAACCGAAATCAAAGTCACCGGCCAGCATAGTCTTATAACGATTATCCAGTTGCCAGGATTGAGCCGCACCTTTACTGATCACAGCCATGGCTGCCTCGCCATCCAGCCCCGCCTGTTCAGCGAAATGCAGTGCCTCCGAGAGCCCCTGCAGCAGTCCACCAATACAGATCTGGTTGACCATCTTGGTCAATTGGCCACTACCCACCGGCCCCATCAGCCGCTGCATACGAGCATAGGCAGCAATAACGGGCTGGACCTGATGGTAGTGTGCATCACTGCCACCCAACATTATGGTCAACTGAGCATTTTCAGCGCCGGCCTGACCGCCTGAGACCGGCGCATCCAGGAAACCTACCCCCTGCTCTGCCGCCTTGACAGCGAGTTCACGCGCCACGTTAGCTGAAGCGGTTGTGTGATCTACGATAAGACAGCCGGCCGCAATACCTGATAGCACACCCTCAGGACCACTGACCACAGCCCGCAGATCGTCATCATTGCCAACACAGATCAACACCAGTTCCTGGCCGGCCGCAGCTTCGGCTGGCGTCGCACAGCAGCGCCCAGAGTACTCGTTCAGCCACTGCTCAGCCCTGCCCGGACTTCGGTTATAAACCGTCACCTGATGCCCGGCTTTTGTCAGATGCCCAGCCATGGGATAGCCCATTACTCCCAGGCCAAGGAATGCCACTTTAGCCATCTTTCACCTCCACAAACAAAACAGCCACACCCAAGGGTGTGGCTGATGGTATTACCGATCATAACAAAACAGTCAGTCTTCGTGCGGAATCGGATCCGGGTTACGATCCCAGCCCACCATTAGAATAGTTGCCAGTACGCCAAGGCCCAAACCGGTCCAGGGATCGAAAAAAGCCAAGCCAGCCCCAATAAGCAGTACCGTGCCCCGCGAGGTATTGTTGCGAGGAATCGACAAAGCCACGTATGCACAGGCAAAGGCTGTCAGCATCAAGGTCAGAGCCAGAGCAACATAGAGCAGCGGCTGTAAACCTGTCAGCAGCGGCCAGAGGAAAAACAACAGCGGTATCCCCATCAAGTAATACGAAGCCAAGCCACTGTGCAAGCTGTTCATGGACTGCTTACCCTGAGCCCAGCGCTGCACGATAATCACCTGTACCCCGGTCCACATGGCGCCTTGAGTCGGGAAAAAGGGTGCAAATACGCCCATGAGACCGTTACGGATACCAACCGAGAGGTGGGTACGGGTCGGGTTGATATCGATGTGCTCATCCTGACGATGACGCAGGCCATCGCGGATCACTTCATTCCCGGTGACCATATCACCAAACAAGATCACATAGGTGATGATCGCCAAGGGCATGGCACTGACAAACATTTCCCAGCTTGGCCAACCAATCACGAAGGGAGATACCTTGGCGAAGGCATCACCCACGGGCGGGATCAAGATACCCCACTGGATGTTGTAGCTGATCTCACCGACCAGAGGACCGACCAGAGCCGCAATAATGAAGCCCGGCAACAGGCCCAATGCTGCAATCAGCGCAACAATGCGATAGCGTTCCTTGAGCTTTTGCATAGGCAGAGAAAAAGAGAAAATCAGACATACGGCGCATGCCAGGATAATGCTGACAGGCTGTTCGGAAAGGATCGAATCACTGTTGCCGTCGCCAACAAACACTCGATAAACCGCAGCAATGGCTGCACCGAGAATAATCCCCGCCTTGAGCGTGTCCGGCAGCCATATCACAAACTTTTTGCCCAACCCGGTCAATCCGAGAAACATCAGTAGTACGGCGAAGTTCAAGGACAATGCGGTCATCGCCTGGAAACGGGCAACCGGGTCATCGTAACCACCAATCACAAAGCTCAAGACCAACGGCAGAGCTGGCGTCACCCAACCAGGGGCATAGGGTTCGCCAAAGAAAATCACGGCCGAGCCGATCAGTATGGAATGGATCATTGAAATGGCAATGGCTTCCTCAAAGGTCAAGCCAAAGGCCGTTGTCATGATAGGTACCAGTGCCAGACCGGTGGCCGCAGCAACAAAAAAGCCCTGCATGGCTTCCTGCCAATAAAATCGCGTGTGATAAAACGGCACGCGAAAAGTAAAGGGGCCCCAGCGCCAGCCGGGAAGCTCGGGTTTAGACATGGCACACTCCGTGACTATTGGACTTGTTTTAGTAATTTCCGAACCAGATCGGAATTGTGAGTCATTATGCCGTGTGTTGGCCACCTATGCACACGACTGACTGCATCGCTATGAATTATCGTTTACCTGCAGCGTTGCACCGCGCTAAAACCTGCAGACCAGAGGCAGCAAGGCCTCTGACCATAAAGAGCGACAGGCAACAGATGCGAACCACGCTCAACCACGCCACACTCGCATTATCACAAACATGAATAGCGCTAGCTGGAGACCTTGGCCTGCTCTTCACGCAGCAGCCGTTGCCGGGTTGCCGAGGGCGAGCCTGTGCCTCGCGCCAACAGACTATAGAGCACAGGAATGACGAACAGCGTCAGGAACATGGAGACGCTGACCCCGGACATGACAACAATACCGATCACAGAGCGGGTCTCAGCTCCTGGACCAAAAGCCAGCACCAAAGGAATGGCGCCCGCTACCGTGGTGACACCGGTCATCAGAATGGGGCGCAGGCGCAAAGTGCTGGCTTCAACCAACGCTTCATCAAAAGGCTTGCCAGCATCGCGCAACTGGTTGGCAAATTCGACAATCAAAATACCGTTCTTGGCTGCCAACCCAATCAACATGACCAAACCGATCTGGCTATACAAGTTAAGCGAATTACCCGTCAGCCACAGGCCAAGAAGCGCCCCGCCAATGGCCATGGGCACCCCAAACATGATCACCAGCGGGTGTACAAAACTCTCGAATTGGGCAGCCAGCACCAGAAACACCACCACCAGTCCCAGCGCAAACACAAACAGCAGTGAACCACCGGCATTGCGCAAGTCAAGGGACTGGCCCTTGTAATCAATGACCAGACTGTCCGGCAAATGCTCCCGGGCCAGCGCCTCGACATGATCCAGCGCATCGCCCAGAGCAACACCGTCAGCCAGGCCCGCCTGAAGGGTGATAGCCCGGTTACGGTTATAGCGGTTCAATGTGGTCGAGCCTGCATACTCTTCCAGGCTGACCATATTGGACAGCGGGATCAACTCGCCACTGGTAGCCGAGCGCACATAGATGTTTTCCATACTGGTCGGTTGGCGCTGACTCTCGGGCTCCCCTTCCAAAATCACATCATACTCTTCACCCTCATCGATATAGGTGGTGACCCGCCGCGAGCCAAGCATGGTTTCCAGTGTACGACCCAGAGTACCCACATTGACCCCCAGATCAGCGGCACGGTCGTAATCTACGTGCACTTCCAGCTGCGGCTGGGTCTCCTTGTAATCCGAATCCAGATTGGTCAGGCCCGGGTTGTCGGCTTCAATCTTTTCCATCAATGTGTCGCGCCACTCGGCCAGTTCGGCATAGGTACCCGCGCCACCAATAACCATCTGGAACGGCTGTTGCTGGCCACCCCCAAAGCCCTGGCGCATCACGGGAAAAGCCCGCACACCAGGTAAATCAGCCAGTCTCTGCTGGATATCAGACATGATCTCCCAGCCCGATCGCCTTTGCCCCCAGTCCTCAAGCACAATGATCACAATACCGGTATTGAAGGTTTCTACACCGCCAAAGGCGCGCGGCGCACGTACCAACAGCCGCATGATGTCGCCATCATCAACCAAGTGCATCAGCCGCTCTTCAATCTCATTCATGTAGTCGAGCATGTAATCGTAGGTCGCACCCTCAGGCCCATCCACAATCAGGAACATCGAGCCACGATCTTCACGCGGGGTATATTCGCTGGGTAATTGATTGAACAACCAGCCGGTACCGACAAACATGGCCAGGAAAACCAGCAAGGCAACCCAGCGCCAACGCAAGACCTTGATCAGGACTTTGGCATACAGACCGCGCGTCTTGAACAGGGTGCTTTCAACCCGCCGTGTCAACCAGTTCTCACCATCACGGGGCTTAAGCACCTTGGAAGCCAACATAGCCGACAAGGTCAGGGCAACAAAACTGGAGAAGGCTACCGCTGCCGCCATAGTCAGTGCGAACTCGGAAAACAGCCGCCCGACATCCCCCTGCAGGAAGGCAATAGGCACAAAGACAGCGATCAGCACCATAGTGGTCGAGACCACTGCAAAAGCCACCTGACGGGTCCCGTAATAGGCGGCGACCAGCGGAGTTTCGCCCTCCTCGTCGATACGGCGGCGAATATTCTCCAAAACGATGATGGCATCATCGACCACCAGGCCGATGGCCAGCACCAGAGCGAGCAGGGTTAGCAGGTTGATGGTAAAACCAAACAGCAACAGACCGATAAAGGTCGCGATAATTGAAACCGGCAGGGTAACGGCCGGAACCAAAATAGCGCGCGGACTACCGAGGAAGACGAAAATAGCCAGCACCACCAGCACCAGTGCAATCGCCAGCGTGCTGTAAACTTCCTTGATAGCGCCTTCAATAAACACCGAGCCATCAAAGCTCGGCTCAATACTCATACCCTCGGGCAGCGTGGCATTCAGTTCGGCAACCAGTGCCCTTGAGTCACGCGATAATTCCAGAGTATTGGCGGTCGACTGCCGCTCCAGACCAATACCAACCATGGGCACCGTGTTGCCACGGAATAGGTTACGAGCCTCTTCAGTACCCCGTTCGACCCTTGCCACGTCAGCCAGCCGAACCAAGTAATTGTCGCCACGATCGACCACCAGCCGGGCAAAATCTTCGGCGGTATTGAAACTGCGTGCCACCCGGACGGTAAACAAACGGTTATAGGATTCAATGTTGCCCGCAGGCAGTTCGACATTTTCCGAGCGTAGAGCGTCTTCAACATCGCTGACCGTCAGGTTGCGGGCCGCCAGGGCCTCACGATCAAGCCAGATCCGCATGGCATACCGCTGCTGGCCACCCACGCGGACGGCCCCTACCCCATCCAGCGTGGAAAACCGATCAACCAGAAAACGTTCGGCATAATCGGTCAATTCGGTCATGTCCAGCCGGTCACTGGTCAGATTCCACCAGATCACTACATCCTGATTCGCATCCACCTTGCGCACTGCTGGTGGGTCGGCCTCATCGGGCAGCAAACGCAATACCGCAGACACGCGATCACGCACATCGTTAGCGGCTTCATTGACGTCACGGTTGATAGAAAAGCGCAGGGTAATCTGCGAGCGGCCGTCTTGACTACGCGAATCAATAAACTCAATACCTTCAATACCGGCGATCCGCTCTTCGATCACTTGGGTAACCTGCGAGTCAATAACGCTGGCCGCGGCACCACGGTAATTGGTCTCGATGGTGACTACCGGCGGATCGATATCCGGGTATTCGCGCAAAGGCAGCATATTGAAGGATACAATGCCGAAGATCACCAACAGCAAAGCCAGAACACTTGCAAAGACCGGGCGGGTAACCGCGGTATCAGACAGAATCATCGACTACCCCTAGTTGACGGCATCATCGCTACGCAATGCATCGGCCACTGACTGACCAATATCCAGCTCGGACTTGATACTCACCGCCTGTCCGGGTCGTAACTTGAAGCCACCATGGCTGACAACCCGATCATCAACACTGAGGCCGGAGCGGATTTCTACATAACCGGCAAAGCGTTGCCCCAGCTCGACCTGCTGGCGGGCGACCGACCAGTCACTGTCATCACCGGCTTCCAGGCGCATGACGAACTGGCGCAAGCCCTGCGGCAGTAGTGCCTCTTCCGGAATAACCAGGGATTCACGGGGCAGGCTGGCAATACGAATACTCATCAGCATACCTGGGCGCAGTTGCCCCTCAGGGTTGGGGATCAGCGCGCGCACACGAACAGTACGGGTCACCGGATCAACTTCATTATCCAGCACGCTGATTTCACCCTCGAAGAGCTCGTCCGGCCAGGCTCGACTGCTGGCGCGAACTTTCAGCCCTGGACGCAATTCGGCCATACGTGTTTCTGGCACACGAAAATCCAGCTTCATCACACTGTCATCGTGCAGGGTGGCCACCGGTGTGCCGGGGGTCAGCAGGCTGCCGACGCTGACCTGACGCAGACCCACCACACTGTCAAAGGGGGCACGGATCTGGCGATCGGCCAAGCGGGCTTCAACGGCCTGAATCCTTGCGCGGGCAATGTCAAACTCGCGCTGCCGGTCTTCCAGTTCTTGATTCGACAAAAAGCGGCTCTCGACCAGCTGACGTGCGCGCTGCAATTGGCCTTCGGCATTGGCCAGGGCCACCCGCGCCTCTTCCAGTTGCGCCTGCTGCTCGCGACTGTTGAGTTCAACCAGCAAATCACCGGCCTGAACCCGCTGGCCATCGGTGAAATGGATACGACTGATGGTCTCGGTCAGATTGGCTGTGACTACCGCGGTCTCATTAGCCATCAAGGTTCCCAGCGCCTCGATTTCGGTGGCCAAGGCACGTTGTTCGGCGACAGCGACTATCACTGGCATAGGCGGCTGGGCCTGAGCGATAGATACGCCTCCCAACAACACCAGCGGCAACATGCCCCTGAACAGTTTTTTCACAGCAGTCATCCTGATCACCCATACTGGCAGCGTGTCCGTAAGGCGGAAACGCATTGATATACAAACCCGCTATGATGACCTGATCACAGCGGGCTGCACAGCCCTGATTGGTGGAGATTATCGAACACTGTGTGACGGAATGTACGCCCGCTCATGGCTGTCGTTGCCCGGCAGGGAAAATGACTGCGATATCGGATCTCATCACGGACACAACCATGTTGCGCCCATGACCTGAAGCCCATATTCGCCGTGGGTTGCTTACACTACTCCGCCAGCCGCTCACGCAAGAACAGGTGCATTGCAGCAAAGGCACGCTCGGCAACCAGCGGATGGTACTCGGCCTGGCCCGGCATGGCAGCGGCTGGGTCAGTAAAGGAGTGGACCGCACCACCGTAACTGGTCAATTGCCAATCCACCCCGGCATCACGCATTTCTGTTTCAAAAGCCTGAACCTGCTCAACCGGTACATAGGGGTCATCGGCGCCATGCAGGACCAGCACCGAAGTTTTTATCGCTTTGGCGTCCTCTGCGTCAGGCGTGTCCAAGTTGCCGTGGAAAGACACTACACCAGCAATCTCGGTACCGGAGCGCGCCAACTCCAGCACACTGCCACCGCCAAAGCAGAACCCGATGGCGGCCATTTTACTGGTATCCAGAGCCACCCGGTCGGTCTGTGCCTTGAACACGTCCAGCGCGGCATTCACCCGCTGGCGCTGCAAGGCACGGTCACCCCGCACCAGGCCCGCCGCTTTGCCGGCCTCATCCGAGTCCTGAGGGCGAATATCCTTGCCATACATATCAGCAATAAACACCACATAGTCACTGCCTGCAGCCCGATAGGCCTTTTCGGCGGCGGCCTCGGTCACGCCCATCCAGTTGGGCACCATCAACAACCCGGGGCGACTGTCACTGACGCTACCGTCATAGACCAGCATGCCTTCGTAGGCTTCACCATCGATATCATAGGCTACCGGCTCAGTGACCATATCAGCCTGGGCGGCTGTAGCAATGCCCGCCAGCAGCAATGTTGTCAGTGATTTCTTCATGTCATGGTCCTTGCAGTTGGGACAGGTTGAACGGGCATTCAAGTGCCTGCCCCGACAGCTGTCAACCAAAGCGAGGCAGAAAAACGTGTGCAAATAAAAACGGGCGGGGTTGTCCGCAGACAACACCCACCCGTTGCAGTGGCTACTGATCGGGTCAGATCAGCGACTGAGTTCAACCAAGAGTGTGTTCAAACGTCGCACATAACTGCCGGGGTCCGGCAGGGCTTCGCCCGCAGCCAACGCAGCTTGGTCAAACAAGATATGGGTCAAGTCGGCAAAACGTGCCTCATCCTGCTCCGCATCGAGCTTTTCCACCAAGGGGTGGCTCGGATTGACCTCCAGAATCGGCTTACTATCCGGCGCCTTTTGCCCGGTAGCCTCCAGGATCTTGCGCATCTGCATGCCCATGCCGTCCTCATTGATTACCAGCACCGCCGGCGAGTCAGTCAAACGGTGAGAGACCTTGACCTCATCGACGCCATCCTTAAGTACGTCCTGAATGCGCTTGACCAGATCTTGTTTAGCTTTGGCCGCTTCTTCCTGGGCCTGTTTGTCTTCATCGCCTTCCAGCTTGCCAAGATCCAGATCGCCACGGGCGATATCGACGAATTGCTTGTCCTTGTACTCGTTGAGATGGCTCATCAGCCATTCATCAATCCGGTCAGTCAGCAGCAAGACCTCAATACCTTTCTTGCGGAAGATTTCCAGGTGCGGGCTGTTCTTGACCTGGCTGTAACGTTCACCGGTCAGGTAATAAATCTTGTCCTGCCCTTCTACCATGCGTTCCAGATAGGCATCCAGACCCACCACTTCGCTGTCATCGGTCTGTGCGGTTGAAGCAAAGCGCAACAGTGCCGCAATCTTCTCGCGGTTGCCGAAATCCTCCGCCGGCCCCTCTTTCAGTACACTGCCAAATTGCTTCCAGAAGGTGGCGTATTGCTCAGGCTCTTTTTTCGCCAGTTTTTCCAGCATGTCCAGCACGCGCTTGGTCAATGCCGATTTCATGCTGTCAATCGCCGGATCTTTCTGCAGGATTTCCCGCGAGACGTTGAGTGACAGGTCATTGGAGTCGACCACACCTTTGACAAAACGCAGATACAGCGGCAGGAACTGCTCGGCATCATCCATGATGAAGACCCGCTGTACATAAAGCTTCAAGCCACGCGGTGCTTCACGCTGATACAGGTCAAAAGGAGCGCGGCCGGGCACATAGAGCAGGCTGGTGTATTCCAGCTTGCCTTCAACCTTGTTGTGGCTCCAGCTCAACGGGTTCTCGAAGTCATGCGCGACGTGCTTGTAAAACTCTTGATACTCCTCGTCTTTAACTTCGGTGCGCGGGCGCGTCCACAAGGCACTGGCGCGGTTAACACTCTCCCATTCCAGCTCGGCGGGCTGATCCTTGTCCTCACCCATATGCTGCTTGGGCAGTTCGATCGGTAGCGAGATATGGTCCGAATACTTCTTGATGATATTGCGCAAACGCCAGCCGTCAGCAAATTCACTTTCGGCAGCTTTCAGATGCAACACAATACGCGTACCACGCTCCGGCTTGCTGATAGTGGCGATATTGAACTCACCCTCACCCGCAGACTCCCAGTGCACGCCTTCAGCGGCATCCACACCGGCACGGCGGGTAAAGACTTCCACCTTGTCGGCGACAATAAAGGCGCTGTAGAAACCGACGCCAAACTGACCGATCAGACTGGCATCCTTCTTCTGATCACCCGTGAGCTGCTGCATGAACGCGGCAGTGCCAGACTTGGCAATGGTGCCAAGATTTTCGATCACCTCAGCACGGGTCATACCAATACCGTTATCTTCGATGGTCAGCGTTTTGGCCGTTTCATCCGCACTCAAACGGATGCGCAACTCCGGGTCGCTTTCGAGCAATTCGGGCTGGGCTATGGCTTCAAAACGGAGTTTGTCAGAGGCATCGGAAGCGTTGGAAATCAATTCGCGTAGAAAGATTTCCTTGTTTGAATACATCGAGTGAATCATCAGGTGCAGAAGCTGCTTAACTTCTGTCTGAAAACCCAGCGTTTCCTTTTGCGTTTCCACGGTCATGGCGTCAGTGTCTCCATCAGTCCCAAGGGCCGCCTTTGCGGCGTTGCTATCCGGCAAGCCTTGGTGAGCAAGGCTGCATGCTTGGGTGATAAATGGGGACAGTCGGCGTTATTTCAAGGGGCGTGCTTCAATGCTGCGTACTTCCAGTGGATTAAAGTGCAGCTCGACCTGGTTGGCACCGTGATACTGCAACAAGACCAGACGCTGACTATCACTGATGCGCTGCAAGCGCCCCTGGTGAGTACGCCCAGACCAGGTATCCAAGCGAACTTCCTGGCCCAGGTAGTCTGCTGGCCGCTCGACCAACGCCATCACACTGAGCAACTGCCAGTCATTTGCCGGGGCGGCGGGGGCCGCTGGCTCAAGCGGAGCAACATCCAGGCTCTCAGGCGCAGCAACCGAAGGCGCTGAGGTGGCTTGCAACCATTCCGGCGACTGTTCAAGTGTCACGCTGCCACGCACCGAGGTCTGATAAGTGGCCGGCAAGCGTAAGTCCAGGTTCAAGCGCTGGTGATTGCGGCCTTCCGGCGTGATAATCAGGGTAAAAGGATCACTAACCTGGCGCCAGCCCGGCGCTGACAAGGCCCCGTCATGCCACTGCATGACGATTTCGGGCCAGGGGCCGTCATCACCGGGCAACCATTGCAGCCCGGCCTCTGGCAGCTGTTCAAGCGTGCTGAAACGCAGCCGTAACGAGCGCCGCAGGCGATGCGCATCACGCTCCTCCAGCACCAAGTCCTGGCCGGCCCAGAACACTTGGGTCGGCCGAAAAGCCTGCCCCATCAGATGCCCGTGCAGGGCTGTATCACTACCATCATCAGCCGTGTGCCAATGGCCACTGATCAGCGCATCAAATCGCTCCGGCTGCTGTTCTTGCAACCACCACAGGCCACCCACCAGCAGCATGATACCCGCCAGCAACAGCACCCTGGGCCAGAGGGCGAAGCCCCGGCCACGCACCAATAAGAGTAGCGGCGCGGCTAACAATGCAGCAAAGAAATGCCCCAGTGACTGACGCCAGGCAGTCACTGCCAAGCAGAGCCAGCCGCACACCAGCAACAGCATACCGAAGACAATCAGCAGAGCATCCATCTCGGCCGCGACTCCTGTTCAGTCGAGCTTGAAGTGAGCCCGTGCAGTCGCGATCGGTTCTTCCGAACGCGTTTGCCAGGCCGTTACTGCCACATTACCCACTCGCCGACCCTGACGCCAGACCTGACAGGTCGCATAGGTATCCCGATCAAGGCCGGCACGCAGATAATCGATAGAAAAATCAATAATTTTGGGGAAATTCTGACTGCCCATAAAGACCATCAGGTGTAGCCAGGCGGCCTGCTCCATAAAACCGGCAATCACGCCACCATGAATCGCCGGCAGTACCGGATTACCGATATTCTCGGGCGCCGTGGGCAGGTGGAATACGACCTCTTCACCCAGGCGCATCACCTTGATACCAATGGTGCGTGCATAGGGAATCAGCTCGATCACTGGCGCATAGTTACCACTGGCATGCGCTTCACGCAGCAACTGCTCGATCTGCTCAGTACTCATGCGGCACCTCCGGCCGGCTTGGTACTGACGGGAATGCCCCCGGACTTGCCCAAACGCATGAAGGCACCAACCACATGGGCAATCGGCTCGTCACGACTGTCCTGATAAGCCACACCACGAGTAAAAATGACCGCCGCAGTCAAGCGATAACACTCGGCAAAACCATAAATCGGCTTGTGGGGTTCAGCCGGGTGCATGTAATCAATGCGTAAATCGAGCGTTGGGCAAATCTCAAAATCCGGTAGATAGCATACGGTTGAAATACCGCAACAGGTATCCATCAAGGTAGTAATAGCCCCACCGTGCACCACGCCAGTAAAAGGGTTACCTACGATGGCATCCGAATAGGGTAGCTTGAGGATCAATCCCTGCTCATCCGCCTGCTCAACCGACATGCCCAACTCCTGGCAATGGCGCAGAATGGATAAAAAATTGTTCGCTCGTTCAACGATAGCGCTCATGTACAACACCCAAAAATGAACCGATAAGCCGCATATGTTACCTTGTCTGCGAGCATTCGGGTTTGCTTTTGTGGGCGCTCGGGCTCTATTCTTGTCTCGGGCTCCAGGACTGACAGAGCCCTTCTTTACGCACAACCAAGGAGTCCTTAATGAAAAAGTTTGTTGCTACTACTGCACTACTGGCGAGTCTTGGTTTACTGGCTGCGTGCTCCAGTGATCCGGAACCGGAAGACCATATGGAATCTGCTGCCGACTCCATGTCTGATGCGGCTGAAAGTGTTGGTGATGCCGCATCCGATACGGCTGATGCAGCTGAACAGAGCGCCCGCGAGGCAACCGGCAACGAGCGCACTACCGGTGACCGCATAGAAGAAGGTGCCGAATCGGCCGGTGAAAGCATGGGCGACGCCTATGACAGCACCACCGACTATATGGATGAGCAGGCCGAACGCGCCCGCGATGCCATGTCTGACGACGAGTAAAACAGTATCGCCTGGCCGAGGCTAATCCTCGGCCAGGCAACTGTTAACTCAATAGCGGACTCAATAGCAGCAACACCGAACTGATAAAACCTACCCCCCAAACGACACTGCGCATCAGGTGTACATCCTTGATATAGAGCACCGTGTAGCCGATTCTGGCGAGAATGAACAACACCGCCAGAAGGTTAATCAACGCACCCGTACTGCCCGTTACTTGGGCAACCAGGACGCCTGCAGCAAAGACAGGGAAGGCCTCGAAGTGATTGGCATGCGCAGCCATGGCACGCGCGCCCCATCCCGACAGCGCCGCTTGTTGCGCGCGCGGATGGCGATTGTCATAGCCCTTTTTGCCCTCGCGGGCCATGGCAACGGCCACTGGAGCTTTGGTTGCCACCAGTAATAAAGCAGCAATAAACAGACACCACAGAGGCAAGCTCATCAGACAGACTCCTTGTTATTGTTATCAGCCTGCGGGGTCGGCGTATAGAGCATTGCCCGCAGCACATCAGAATGAAATTCACGCCGGTAGAGTACACCCACCACCCCGGTGGTAACCAGTATGAATATCCATGGGTTGATAAACCAGCTTAACGTTGCCAGCGCAAAGTAGAAGGCACGCAAGCCCAAATTGAACTCATGCGCCGCCATCGACAGCACGCGCGCACCGCGCTCAGCGTATGCCCTGCGTTCAGCCTCGCTGACACTCTTCTCCCCGACAATAGGGGCCGAACCCACCAGCACCGAGGCAAAGTTGTACTGGCGCATGCCCCAGGAAAAAGTGAAAAAGGCATACACGAAAATACCCACAAGAACCAATAGCTTGAGCTCGGACACTTCGCGGCTGACACTGGCCACAAAGGGCAAGCCCTGCAGCAAACTCTGGGCGCGCTCGCCGGCACCCAGCACAGCCAGCAACCCCGCCAGAATCAGCAGGGTGCTAGAGGCAAAAAAAGCAGTATTGCGTTCCAGGTTACCCACTACGCTAGCATCGGCAATACGCTGATCACGCAGCAGCAGTCGGTTCATCCAGTCCAACCGGTACAAGTGCAGTATGCTAGCCAGGCAAGCGGTATTTTTTGCTTTGCGGTCGGCGTAGTGGGTGTAGCCTACCCAACAAACCACCAGCCAGACAAAGGCCAGCAGGTTCAACCAGATATCGTCCGCAGCAGGTATCGCAGGTAGGTACAAAGTCTTTCAGCTCCTTTTCTCGCTCACTCAGCAGGTTACGATCAAACCTGCAGACTGTCCTTACTTTAGCATCAAAAGTTATTCTTCGGTGCGGGCTAATAGCCATAAAACCAAGCTTGCCAACTGACAACAAGCATAAAAAAACCGCGGCTTGAGCCGCGGTTTTTTAACTGCCGGGAAGTGTTACTGCTTGATTTCCCAACCGGTCAGCTCAGCCAGAGCGTTGCCAATTTCAGCCAGCGAACGCACGGTTTTCACACCCGCGTCTTCCAAGGCAGCAAACTTCTCATCAGCCGTACCTTTACCACCGGAAATGATGGCGCCGGCATGGCCCATACGCTTGCCTGGAGGTGCAGTGACGCCCGCAATGTAGGACACCACCGGCTTGGTCACGTTAGCCTTGATATAGGCTGCGGCTTCTTCTTCAGCACTGCCGCCGATTTCACCGATCATAACGATAGCTTCGGTAGCCGGATCTTTCTCGAACAGCTCCAGAATGTCGATAAAGTTGGAACCCGGAATCGGATCACCGCCAATACCCACACAGGTAGACTGACCGAAGCCAGAATCCGTAGTCTGCTTCACCGCTTCATAGGTCAGAGTACCTGAGCGCGACACAATACCGACCTTGCCAGGCAGGTGAATGTGACCGGGCATGATGCCGATCTTGCATTCGCCAGGGGTAATAACACCCGGACAGTTAGGCCCGATCAGGCGCACGCCCAATTCGTCACACTTGACCTTGGCATCCAGCATATCCAGCGTCGGGATACCTTCGGTGATGCACACGATCAGCTTGATGCCGCTGTTGGCTGCTTCCAGGATCGAATCCTTGCAGAAAGGTGCCGGCACATAGATCACGCTGGCTTCTGCGCCGGTTTCAGCAAC
The DNA here is from genome assembly GCA_007692485.1 of Pseudomonadaceae bacterium. Taxonomy (GTDB): domain Bacteria; phylum Pseudomonadota; class Gammaproteobacteria; order Pseudomonadales; family Pseudomonadaceae; genus Halopseudomonas. Next base: position 51,024 of record REBY01000044.1, read on the forward strand.
GGCTTCAGCAACCGTGTTGAACACTGGCAAACCAAGGTGAGTAGTACCACCCTTGCCTGGCGTTACACCACCAACCATTTTGGTACCGTAGGCAATCGCTTGCTCGGAGTGAAAAGTGCCCTGGGAACCGGTAAAGCCCTGGCAGATGACTTTGGTGTCTTTATTGATCAGGATGCTCATTATTTACCCTCCGCGGCCTTGACGACTTGCTGGGCAGCGTCGGTCAGACTGGTTGCAGCAATGATGTTGAGGCCACTATCGGCCAGAACCTGGGCGCCAACATCGGCGTTGTTACCTTCGAGGCGAACCACAACAGGCACTTTCACGCCGACTTCCTTGACCGCGCCAATGATGCCTTCGGCAATCATGTCGCAGCGCACGATGCCGCCGAAGATGTTGACCAGTACCGCTTTGACATTGCTGTCGGACAAGATGATCTTGAACGCCTCGGTCACACGCTCCTTGGTCGCGCCACCGCCCACATCGAGGAAGTTGGCGGGCTTGCCACCGTGCAGGTTAACAATATCCATGGTCCCCATGGCCAGACCGGCACCGTTAACCATGCAGCCAATGTTGCCTTCCAGTGCCACGTAGTTCAGCTCGAACTGGGCCGCATGGGCTTCACGCGGATCATCCTGTGACGGATCGTGCATGGCGCGCAGCTTGGGCTGGCGGTACATAGCGTTACTGTCGATATTGATCTTGGCATCCAGGCAGTGCAGATCGCCGTCATCCTTGACCACCAGTGGATTGATTTCCAGCAGGGCCAGATCATAGTCGGCAAACAGCTTGCCGAGGCCAACAAAGATGTTGGTGAACTGCTTGATCTGGTTACCCTTCAGGCCGAGCTGGAACGCCAACTCGCGGCCCTGGTAAGGCATGGGGCCAACCAGTGGATCAACGGTAGCCTTGAGGATCTTTTCCGGTGTTTCTTCGGCAACCTTCTCGATTTCCACGCCACCTTCGGTGGACGCCATGAACACGATACGGCGGGTCGAGCGATCAACCACTGCACCCAGGTACAGCTCCTGGGCGATGTCAGTGCATGATTCCACCAGGATCTTGCTCACTGGCTGGCCATTGGCGTCTGTTTGGTAGGTCACCAAACGCTCACCCAGCCACTTCTCGGCGAAGGCTTTGGCGTCGTCTTTGCTCTTGATCAGCTTGACACCACCGGCTTTACCGCGACCACCGGCGTGAACCTGGGCCTTGACCACCCACATGTCACCGCCAATCTTGTCGCATGCTTCTGCTGCTGCTTCGGGAGTATCAACAGCGAAGCCCTTGGAGACGGGAAGGCCATACTCGGCGAAGAGTTGTTTCCCCTGATATTCGTGAAGATTCATGCTTGTCTACCGTTTTGATCGTGTAGGAATTGCGTTATCGGCTACAGCAAACCACCCTGCAACCGGCCTGGATCCTGTTGAGGAACCTGCCGACCGGAGCCGGCGTACCATCATGAGGCCAACCGAAACCGGCGAATCAGACTGCGACTCGCCGGTCAAACGGGCGCTAGTTTAACGCTTCTTGCGGTTGGCGACATGGATGGCGTGACCATTAACTGCCAGGGCCGCTTCTTTCAGCGCCTCCGACATGGTCGGGTGTGAGTAGACCATCATGCCCAGGTCTTCGGCACTGGTGCCGAATTCCATGCCAATGGCACCCTGCTGCACCAGCTCGGCGGCAGCCGGACCAATGACATGTACACCCAGGACGCGGTCGGTTTTGGCATCAGCCAGCATCTTCACCATACCGCCCGTATCATTGGCAGCCATAGCGCGCCCACTGGCGGCGAAGGGGAAAACCCCAACCTTGTACTCGACGCCTTCCGACTTCAGTTGTTGTTCGTTTTTGCCCACCCAGGCAATTTCCGGATGTGTGTAGATGACCGAGGGTACGAGATCATAGTTCATCGCGGTTTTCTGACCAGCAATGCGCTCAGCGACCATGACGCCCTCTTCCGACGCCTTGTGCGCGAGCATGGCGCCACGCACCACGTCACCCACGGCATACACACCCGGTACGCTGGTAGCGCAATAATCATCCACGAAGATGATATCGCGCTCATCCTTGTCGACACCACAGTCAGCCGCCAACAGGTTTTCGGTGTAAGGACGACGCCCTACAGCCACAATCAGCTTGTCGAAGGTCAGTTGCTGCTCACCTTCGGCATCGGTAAAGAATACAGTGACCTGCTTGCGCTTGATCTCGCTACCGGTAACCCGAGCACCCAGGCGAATCTGCAGACCCTGCTTGGTAAAGGTCTTGTGGGCTTCCTTGGCGATCTGTTCATCAGCCAGCCCCAGGAAACTATCCTGAGCTTCGAAGACAACCACTTCAGAACCCAGGCGACGCCACACAGAGCCAAGCTCTAGACCGATGACACCGGCGCCAATCACGCCCAGCTTTTTCGGCACACTGGTAAAATCCAGCGCACCGGTGGAGTCGACAATAATGTCATCCGTCAGAGGCGTCGGCGGAATTTCGATGGGCCGCGATCCTGAAGCCAGCATGACGTTCTCTGCCTCATAGACTTCGATTTCGCCATCCGGCTTGGTCACTTCAACTTTTTTGCCCGCAAGCAGCTTGCCATGGCCTTCGATACTGGTGACGCCGCTGGCCTTGAACAAGGCGGATACGCCACCGGTGAGCTGCTTGACGATCTTATCCTTGCGCTCAATCATCGCCTTGACGTCGATGCTGACGCCCTTGGCTTCGATGCCGTGTACCTTGAACCCTTCCTGCGCTTCATAGAACTTCCAGGAAGAATCCAGCAGCGCCTTGGAAGGAATACAACCGACATTGAGGCAGGTACCGCCTAGAGCCAGCTTGTCATCCTTACCGGTATACTTTTCTACGCAAGCGACTTTCATACCCAACTGCGCTGCACGAATAGCACCGACGTAGCCTCCGGGGCCCGCGCCAATGACAATCAAATCAAATGTATTGCTCATAACCCAATTCCTCTATATGCAGCAGGCGCTCAGGGCCACCCGCAAGTGACCCGACGCGCGCATAAATGTTGCTGATCAGACTTCGAGCAGCAGACGTGCAGGATCTTCCAGCAGGTCTTTGATCACCACCAGGAAGCTGACCGCCTCCTTGCCGTCTATCAAACGGTGATCATAGGACAGCGCCAGATACATCATCGGCAGGATAACCACTTCGCCGTTGACCGCCATCGGGCGCTCCTGGATCTTATGCATGCCCAGAATGGCCGTTTGCGGCGGATTGACGATGGGTGAAGAGAGCAGCGAACCAAAAACACCACCATTGGAAATGGTAAAGGTGCCACCGGTCATTTCTTCTATCGACAGCTTGCCATCACGCGCCTTGCGACCGTAATCGGCAACACCACCCTCGATCTGCGCCAAGCTCATGAACTCGGCATTGCGCAGTACCGGGACCACCAGGCCGCGAGGGCTGGACACGGCAACGCCAATATCCATATAGCCGTGGTAGACGATGTCGCTGCCATCAATCGAGGCATTGACGCCGGGGAATCGTTTGAGCGCTTCGGTCACCGCCTTGACGAAGAAGGACATGAAGCCCAGACGCACGCCGTCATGCTTCTTCTCGAACAACTCTTTGTATTTGCCACGCAGATCCATGATCGGTTTCATGTTGACTTCGTTATAGGTCGTCAACATGGCCATCGAAGACTGTGCTTCGACCAGACGCTGGGCAACCCGTGCCCGCAAGCGGGTCATGGGTACACGTTTTTCCTGGCGGTCGCCCTCACCCAACTGCACGGATTCTGCCTGCGCCGGTTTGGCTGCAGCTTTATCTTCGGCCTTGGGTGCGTTCTTCTTCGCTTCAATAGCGTTGACCACATCTTCCTTGGTCACCCGACCATCTTTACCCGTACCGGTGATACTGGTCGGTGCAATGCTGTTCTCTTCCGCGAGCTTACGCGCGGCAGGAGAGAGCAAAGGTTCTTCGGCGTCGTCACCGGCGGCGTCCTGTTCGGTTTTGGCAGCCGGGGCCGCCTCTTCCTTGGCTGACTCCTTGGCCGGCTTGTCACCACCAGCGGCAGCTTTTTCACCGTCTTTCAGGGTGCCGAGGACTTCACCGCTGAGCACAGTGTCGCCTTCATTCTTGATGATATCGCCCATAACGCCATCGGCTTCGGCGAGAACTTCCATCACTACCTTGTCGGTTTCGATGTCTACGATGAGTTCGTCGCGCTTGACCGCGTCACCCGGCTGCTTGTGCCAGGTTGCCACAGTACCGTCAGCAATGGACTCAGGGAATGTCGGGGCTTTTAGTTCAATAGCCATTGTTGATCCTTATCGATTCGTCTTGTCGTCTGCCGGTATTTACGCTTTCAGCGCGTCTTCGAGCAGTTTTTCTTGCTGTTCCGCATGCATCGAGGGATGGCCGCAGGCCGGAGCCGCCGAGGCTTCCCGTCCAGCGTAGTCCAGATACAATTCTTTTACCTTGTGCTCAGCCAGTACCCGGCGCATATGGTGCTGACTGCAGTACCAGGCACCTTGGTTCATCGGTTCTTCCTGACACCAGACCACCTTCTTCAGGTTCTTGTAAGGTGCCAGCACCTCAGCCAGATCCTCTTCCGGGAAGGGATAGAGTTGCTCGATGCGCACAATGGCGACATTGTTCAGCTCTTCGTTACGGCGCTTCTCCAGCAGATCGTAATAAACCTTGCCGCTGCACATCACTACGCGATCCACCTTCTTCGCGTCGAGCTCGTCATATTCCGGCATCACCGGCTGGAAGGAGCCGTCAGCCAGGTCTTCCAGGCTGGAAATAGCCAGTTTGTGCCGCAGCAATGATTTCGGCGTCAGCGCGATCAGCGGCTTGCGCAGTGGGCGGATAACCTGGCGTCGCAGCATGTGATACACCTGGGCCGGTGTCGACGGCACGCACACCTGGATATTATGTTCGGCACTCATTTGCAGAAAACGCTCGAGACGCGCCGACGAATGCTCCGGGCCCTGCCCCTCGTAACCATGCGGTAGCAGCATGGTCAGGCCACAGAGGCGGCCCCACTTGTGCTCACCACTGGTAATGAACTGATCGACCACCACCTGGGCACCATTGAAGAAGTCGCCGAACTGGGCTTCCCAGATCACCAAGGCGTTGGGCGTGGTGGTCGCATAGCCGTATTCGAACGCCAGCACCGCCTCTTCTGACAACAGCGAGTCATAGATATCGAAACGCGGCTGACCCTCGCTCAGGTTCGCCAGCGGAATGTAGGCATCACCTAGTTCACCCTTCTGGTTATGCAGCACCGCGTGGCGGTGAGAGAAGGTACCCCGGCCGACGTCCTGACCGGTAATACGTACCGGATGGCCTTCGTGCAGCAAGGTCGCATAGGCCATGGTCTCGGCAAAACCCCAGTTAATTGCCAGTGCACCGGCAGCCATTTTGCGGCGGTCCTCAACAATCTTACTGACCTGACGCTGCAGCACCAGACCGTCCGGCAGGGTATTCAGGCGATTCGCCAGTTCCTGCAAGGTTTTCAGCTCGATACGAGTATCGTGCCGCGCGGTCCACTCGTGTCCGAGATAAGGTGACCAGTTAACAAAGGAGCCGGTATCCGGTTCTTTGACCAGGCTTTTCACCACATGGTCGCCGTTATCCAGCGCCGTACGGTACTCCTCGAACATCGCCTGCACACCCTCTTCGCTCAAGGCTTCTTCAGCGATTAGACGCTCAGCGTAGATTTCTCGCGTGGTCGGGTGCTTGGCAATCTTGGCGTACATGTGTGGCTGGGTACCGGAAGGCTCGTCAGCCTCGTTATGCCCACGACGGCGGTAACATACCAGATCAATCACCACATCGCGCTTGAATTGCATGCGGTAATCGACCGCCAGTTGAGTCACAAAGAGCACAGCTTCCGGATCATCCGCATTGACGTGGAAGATTGGCGCCTGAATCATTTTGGCGACATCGGTGCAATATTCGGTCGAGCGCGCATCATCCTGGCGGCTGGTAGTAAAGCCGACCTGGTTATTGACGATGATGTGGATAGTGCCACCCGTCTTGTAGGCCCGAGTCTGTGACATCTGGAAAGTTTCCATGACCACACCCTGACCCGCAAAGGCGGCATCACCATGGATGCTGATCGGCACCACCTTGTCACCATTGCCATCCTTGCGTCGATCCTGCCGCGCGCGAACGGAGCCTTCCACTACCGGAGAGACGATCTCCAGGTGTGAAGGGTTGAAGGCCATGGCCAGATGGACCTCGCCGCCCGAGGTCATTACGTTGGACGAGAAGCCCTGATGGTATTTGACGTCCCCGGAGCCGAGATCAACTTTCTTCTTGCCTTCGAACTCGTCAAACAACTCACGCGGGTTTTTGCCCAGAATATTCACCAGAACGTTGAGACGGCCACGGTGAGCCATGCCGATAACAATTTCACTGGTGCCGTAAGAACCCGTACGCTGGATGATTTCATCCAGCATCGGAATCAGGCTTTCGCCCCCTTCAACACCAAAGCGCTTGGTACCGGGGTACTTGGTGCCCAGGTACTTTTCCAGCCCTTCAGCGGCTGTCAGACGCTCCAGCAGGTGGCGGCGTGCGTCAACGGAAAAGGTGGGTTTACCGCGCACGCTTTCCAGTCGTTGCTGGAACCAGCGGCGCTGGTTGGAATCAACGATGTGCATGTACTCAGCACCGAAGGTCGAACAATACGTCGACTTCAATGTTTCCATGACATCAGCGAGGGTGGCTTCGTCCTTGCCGTCCTGCAGTTCACCGGTGCGAAACACGGTTTCCAGGTCAGCATCGGTTAGTCCGTAGTCGGACATTTGCAGATCAACGATCTCTTCCCGCTGCCAGAGCTCAAGCGGGTCCAGACGAGCAGCCTGATGGCCACGCATTCGGTAAGCCTGGATAAGACGCAGCACATCAACCTGCTTCTTCTCATGATCAACGCTCACGCTACCTGCAGACGCACTGCTACTGGCAGCCGCCGGGCGACGATTGTTTTGGGTCAGAAGCTGGAATTGCTGGCGAATTGCGGAATGGGAAATGTCCGTAGCAGCATGACCGTTGACCTGAGGCAGCTTCTGGAAATAGCTGCGCCACTCATCGGCAACGCTGTTCGGATCTTGCAGGTAGAGCTCGTAAAGCTCTTCAACATAGGAGGCATTCCCGCCGGATAGATGGGAAGAACTCCACAGCTGCTGCATATCGCTGTCTGGCATGCTTGGTCACCCTCTTCAAGGGGACACCACCTGGCGCTAAGACCATTAATTGGCAGTTACCTGCCTTCCGCGCAGAACATGTATAAGGGCACCGCATTGTCCCTGCCGATGACCTGCCAACCATATTCTGCCAAACCGGAATTTGCCGGCCCCGACAGATAGTTCGGGTGTTACCCGATTGTCCCTGTTGGTTGTGCTACTAAAACAGGCTGCGGCTTTTTGGGCTGCAGCCCGATCTGTTTAACCGGCACCCTATAGCAGGCACCGGCACAGGTTCAGTCAATGCAGATCAGGTACCGCTCTGAAGCAACATGTTGCGGATGTGACCGATCGCGCGGGTCGGGTTAAGACCTTTGGGACACACATTGACGCAATTCATGATGCCACGGCAGCGGAAAACGCTGAACGGGTCGTCCAGTGCAGCCAGGCGCTCATCAGTCTTGGTGTCACGGCTGTCCGCGAGAAAGCGGTAAGCCTGCAACAAACCCGCAGGACCAATGAATTTGTCTGGGTTCCACCAGAACGAAGGGCAAGAGGTTGAACAGCAGGCACAGAGAATGCACTCGTACAAGCCATCCAATTTCTCACGCTCTTCCGGCGACTGCAGGCGCTCGATAGCGGGCGCCGGCGTGTCGTTCTGCAAATACGGCTGAACCTTCTCGTATTGCTTATAGAAGATGCTCATATCCACGACCAAGTCACGAATAACTGGCAAACCGGGCAATGGACGCAACACCAACTTGTTGTTTTTCACCACATCAGACAACGGCGTGATACAGGCCAGGCCATTCTTGCCGTTGATGTTCATCCCGTCAGAACCACAGACACCCTCACGGCAGGAGCGACGATAGGACATGCCTACATCTTGCTCTTTTACCAGGGCCAGCACATCAAGCACCATCAGGTCCTTGCCACCGGTATCCACCTGGAAATCCTGCATGTGAGGAGCGCTGTCGCTCTCGGGGTTATAACGGTAGACGCTTACTTGCAGCATATCGGTCACCCTTAATAAGTCCGAATTTTAGGTTCAAATACCGGAACCGTCTTGGGCGTAAAGTTAACACCCCGCTTGTTCAGCGTTTTCGTCTCTGGCATGTAAAGGCTGTGGCACAACCAGTTGGCATCATCACGGTCTTCGTAGTCTTCACGCGCATGCGCGCCTCGACTTTCAGTCCGCAGGTTAGCCGCAATGGCAGTAGCTTCAGCCACTTCAAGCAGATTTTGCAGTTCCAGTGCTTCGATACGCGCAGTATTGAACGCCTGGCTCTTGTCGTCGATCTTGAGCGTCGAGATGCGCTCACGCAAATCGGCCAGTTGTTTGATACCTTTTTCCATGTATTCGCCGGTACGGAATACACCGAAATAGTTTTGCATACAGCTTTGCAACTCTTTGCGAAGCGGCGCAACTTCCTCACCTTTATCGCGCTGATTGAGCGCGTTCAGGCGGCCCAGAGACGACTCGATATCAGACTCGGAAGCGGTACGATGCTCAATACCATCTTTGAGCGCGCTTTCAAGGTGCAGACCAGCGGCACGACCAAAGACTACCAAGTCGAGCAGAGAGTTACCGCCCAGGCGGTTGGCACCGTGAACAGACACACAAGCCACTTCGCCAACAGCAAACAAGCCGTCAACAATCTTGTCATTGCCATTGGCATCCTGAGTAATTGCCTGACCATGAATATTGGTGGGAATACCACCCATCATGTAGTGGCAGGTCGGCACAACAGGAATCGGTGCAGTGACCGGATCAACATGGGCGAAAGTCTTCGACAGTTCACAAATGCCAGGCAAACGGCTGTGCAGTACTTCCTCGCCCAGGTGATCCAGCTTGAGCATGACGTGATCACCTTCCGGGCCACAGCCGTTCCCAGCCAGGATCTCTTTGACCATGGAACGGGCAACGACATCACGGCCGGCCAGGTCTTTCGCGTTGGGCGCATAGCGCTCCATGAAACGCTCGCCATGCTTATTGATCAGATAACCACCTTCTCCACGGCAACCCTCGGTAACCAGGGTACCCGCACCGGCAATACCGGTCGGGTGGAACTGCCACATTTCCATATCCTGCGCTGGAATGCCGGCACGCAAGGCCATACCCATACCGTCGCCGGTATTGATCAGGGCATTGGTCGTCGAAGCGTAGATACGCCCAGCACCGCCAGTCGCCAGCACGGTAGCTTTTGAGCGAATGTAAACCGTTTCACCGGTTTCGATGCAGATGGCAATTACCCCGACCACGACACCATCCTGGTTCTTGACCAGATCAACCGCATACCATTCATTCAGGAAGGTCGTGTCATGCTTTACGTTGTTCTGGTAAAGGGTGTGCAGTAGAGCATGACCGGTCCGGTCTGCGGCAGCGCAAGTACGCGCTGCCTGAGTCGGATCATCAGGACCCTTGGACTGACCACCGAAGGGGCGCTGATAGATACGGCCCTGTTCGGTGCGCGAGAAAGGCAAGCCCATGTGTTCCAACTCAAAAATCGCTTCCGGACCCACCGAACACATATATTCGATAGCGTCCTGGTCACCGATGTAATCAGAGCCCTTGACCGTGTCATACATGTGCCAGCGCCAATCATCATTCGGATCAGCGGAAGCAATTGCACAGGTAATCCCACCCTGCGCTGATACTGTGTGCGAACGGGTCGGGAACACCTTAGTGACCACTGCCGTCTTGTGACCGCCTTGCGCCAGCTGCAACGCAGCTCGCATACCGGCCCCACCGCCACCAACAATGATGGCGTCAAAAGTCAACGTCCGAATATTAGTCATTTAGATACCCCAAAGAATCTGCACGCCCCAAACAAAGAACACGAACATGGCAAGACCGCATAGCGCTTGAAACAGAAAGCGGATAACAGTCGCTGATTTACCAATGCCCATGGTTGTCAGGTAGTCGGTGGAAATAGTCCACAGTCCGACCCAGGCATGAACGCTGAGGGCCACTAATGTGAGCAAGCTGAAAATACGCACCCAGTTCTGGCTGAACAGCGCTTGCCATTCGGCGTAGGTCAGACCCGGGTTGAATATCAGAAAGCCAAGCAGGAAGAGCACATAGGCTGCCAGAACAACCGCAGAAACACGCTGCGCCATCCAGTCATAAAGACCGCTGCGCGACAGATTGGTGACGTTGGTTACCATACCCAAACCCCCAGGAGAACAATGCAGATAACGGAGATCACAATAACGATCTTCGAGCCCAGCTTACCGCTTTCAAGCTCTTCACCGACGCCAGCATCCATCACCAAGTGACGAACACCTGCAATCAGGTGATACACAAGCGCAGACAGCACACCCCATACGACCAATTTGGCCAAGGGATTTTGCAAAAAGGCTTGAACTTTCGCAAAGCCGTCTTCGGAACTCAACGATGTATCCAGCATCCAAAGCAAACCAGCGATGGCGAGGAACAGGATGACGCCCGAAATACGGTGAGCGATCGACGTATAAGCAGTAACGGGAAGCTTGATCGTCCTGAGGTCTAGGTTGACAGGTCTTTTGCTATTCACGGCTATATTCACACTCATGGCCCTTAGGTCAGGGCTGGATTATAGGAAGGTGCACGCTTTTGGGTACCCCAATGCCCTGTTTACGCACTTAAAAAATCATGCTTACAAGGTCATTTTGCCGGTGATGGAGTATAGAGACTTGCCCCCCTGATTACAATGCGCCAGACCGGCGGCAGCTTTGCAGAATGCGTCTGAATGGCTACTGAGCACTTAACACTGACAGCGTAATAAAAGCTTTTTATTGACGTGATATCCATTCACAATCGGTATAATTGACAAACCGATTTATCACCTTATAGTGATGCGGGCCCTGCGTGGGGGGTCACACTTTCGATACCAGCAATTTAAGGAGGCCATCAATGGCTGACAAGAAGGCGCAGTTGATCATCGAGGGCGCTGCCCCCATTGACCTGCCTGTTTATTCCGGATCACTCGGTCCTGACGTCGTCGACGTACGCGGACTGACCGGAGAAGGTTATTTCACCTTCGACCCAGGCTTCATGGCCACCTCGTCCTGCGAGTCCAAGATCACCTACATTGATGGCGACAAGGGCATTTTGCTGCACCGCGGTTACCCCATCGAGCAGCTGGCAGAAAAAGCTGACTTCCTGGAAACCTGCTACCTGCTGCTCAACGGTGAACTCCCCACCGACGCCGAAAAAGCCGACTTCGTAACCACCATCAACAACCACACCATGGTGCATGAACAGCTGAAGAACTTCTTCAACGGCTTCCGCCGCGACGCCCACCCCATGGCTATCATGTGCGGCGTTGTTGGTGCCCTGTCAGCTTTCTACCACGACTCACTGGATATCAATGATCACAAGCATCGGCAGATTTCCGCTATCCGCCTGATCGCCAAGATGCCGACTCTGGCCGCCATGGTCTACAAGTATTCCCTTGGCCAGCCACTGATGTACCCACGCAACGAGCTTTCCTACTCGGAAAACTTCCTGCACATGATGTTCAACAGCCCCTGCGAAGAGAAAAAGGTTAATCCGGTACTGGCCAAAGCCATGGACCGCATCTTTATCTTGCATGCTGACCACGAGCAGAATGCCTCGACCTCGACCGTACGCCTGACCGGCTCTTCCGGCGCCAACCCCTTCGCCTGTATCGCCGCTGGCATCGCCGCCCTGTGGGGTCCTGCTCACGGCGGTGCCAATGAAGCCGTGCTGAACATGCTGGATGAAATCGGCGATGTCTCCAACATCGAGAAATTCATTGCCAAGGCGAAAGACAAGAACGACCCGTTCAAGCTGATGGGCTTCGGTCATCGCGTGTACAAGAACTTTGATCCACGCGCCAAAGTCATGAAGCAGACCTGTGACGAAGTACTGGCCGAACTGGGCATCAATGACCCGCAACTGGAACTGGCGATGAAGCTGGAAGAAATTGCGCGCAACGATCCCTACTTCAAGGAACGCAACCTGTACCCGAACGTTGATTTCTATTCGGGCATCATCCTTAAGGCGATCGGTATCCCGACCTCCATGTTCACAGTGATCTTCGCTACCGGTCGTACGCCGGGTTGGATTGCTCACTGGAATGAAATGATCAGCGGTCCGTACAAGATTGGCCGTCCACGCCAGCTGTACACTGGCCCGACCCAGCGCGACTACCCGACCAAGTAAGCTTTAGTCGACAAAAAACCCGGCCTTGGCCGGGTTTTTTTATGCCTTGCTGCCAGGCTTACCCTGACAGGGCACAGCATCCTCAGGCGCGCGGCAGGGTCACACCGCGCTGCCCCTGATACTTGCCGCCGCGATCGCGGTAAGACACCTCACAGGGCTCGTCGGACTCAAAGAACAGCATCTGTGCCACACCTTCGTTGGCATAGATTTTTGCCGGCAAGGTCGTAGTATTGGAAAACTCCAGCGTCACATGCCCTTCCCACTCAGGCTCCAACGGCGTGACATTGACGATAATGCCGCAGCGCGCGTAAGTGCTCTTGCCCAGGCAAATTGTCAGCACATTACGCGGGATGCGAAAATATTCTACCGTGCGCGCCAAGGCAAAGGAGTTCGGCGGGATGATGCAGACATCGCTTTTAATGTCGACAAAGCTCTTCTCGTCAAAATGCTTGGGATCAACCGTAGCCGAATGAATATTGGTGAACACCTTGAATTCATCGGCGCAGCGGACGTCATAGCCATAACTGGACACCCCATAAGAGATCACCCGATCACCCTCAGCGCCGCGTACCTGGCGCTCGACATAAGGCTCGATCATGCCCTGTTCCTGGGACATGCGACGTATCCAACGATCTGATTTGATGCTCATGGGCTGTCCTGCTCGCGTAAAAAAGTGTGTGCATGTTAACGGGTAATGTGCAGCGGCAAAAGCCCTGGCAATGAACGCATTTCTCGCCAAGCAAGTGCACGGCACTGGCGAGCTATGCTGGCAGTCACCGGTTGCAGACCGTCGATAGCCAGGCACGGCTATCGACGAGCTCACAGGGATGTGCTTGTAGCGTGTCTGCGAGCGGTGGCTGCCAGCGTAGCTCTACTCAGAAAACCTAACCAACCTTAATCATCACTGATACTGATCTGCGGTCCGCCGGAATCTGCCTGCGCACGTTCAGCCAGGCGCGCTCCAACATGACGAGCGATATCTTGATAGAGCATGCTGATCTGACATTCTGGCTCAGCAATCACCGTCGGCGTACCCCCGTCGGATTGCTCGCGAATCATCATGGAAAGTGGCATCGACGCCAACAGATCCACCCCGTACTGCTCAGCCAACTTTTCACCACCACCCGCACCAAACAAGTGCTCGGCATGACCACAGTTAGAGCAAATGTGCACAGCCATGTTTTCCACTACACCCAACACCGGGATATGCACCTTGTGGAACATCTCGATACCTTTCTTCGCATCCAGCAGCGCCAGATCCTGCGGTGTAGTCACAATGACCGCGCCACTGACCGGAACCTTTTGTGCAAGCGTCAGCTGGATATCGCCAGTGCCGGGCGGCATATCCACCACCAGATAATCCAGTTCATCCCATTGCGTCTGCGTCAGCAGCTGCAACAGCGCACCCGACACCATAGGCCCACGCCAGACCGCCGGGGTGTTTTCATCCAACAAGAAGGCCATCGACATCACCTGCACACCGTGCGCTGTAGGCGGCATAAACCACTTGCCGTCGCGCACCTCGGGCCGAGTACCCTCTGGCAAACCGAGCATCAGCCCCATACTGGGACCATAGATATCCGCATCCAGCACGCCAACCCGCGCACCCTCACGGCTCAACGCCAGAGCCAAGTTGACTGCCGTGGTAGATTTACCCACCCCGCCCTTGCCAGAGGCCACCGCAATGATATTGCGCACCTTGTCCATTCCAGCCAGCGCACCTTGCACCGGGGCCCGTACCACGGCACAACGGACACTTACTGACACCTTAGTAACTCCGGGAACGGCCTCTAGCGCAACCTCCAACATCTGACTAATGCCCGCACACAGACTGCTGGCGGCATAACCCAGCTCAAGCTCAACCGATACGCTGCCCTCGTTGATAGCCAGCTCACGCAGGCAACCAGCGCTGATCAGATCGGTATTCAGGTAAGGGTCGCGATAGTTTCTCAACGCCGCTTCCACGGCTTGTCGGTCGATAGTACTCATTGGGCATACTCCGGCATCGGACTGGCGGGATAATCAGCAGGCTATCCTACTGCCTGCACCACGCAACGCAAGGCGCAGCCGCTTTTATGGCTGCGAAAACGACAACACACCGCGATTGCGGTGTGTTGCGATAATGCCTTACTAGCGTGCAGATAGAGTACAGAGCGGGATTAAGCGTCCGCCTCGTCTTCGTCTGTATCGTCTGCGTTGCTGTCTTCATCAGACTCGTCAGCGTCTTCAACCATTTCCAGCAACACCTGCATCAAGCGCTCACCGCGCTCACCAACCATCTCAGCGAAGGTATCACGTACCGGTAGACTCAACTCACGGAAGGCTTCACGCTCTTCAGTAGTCAGATAAACCAGCTCGATGTCACTGTTCTCAGTAATGATATCGAGGCGCTCGGTATTCAGCTCAGTTTGCACTGCATGAATGTATGGCACCAACGCCTCAACAGTCTCTTCGATCACGGCTTGATGCTCTTCACTCAAGGCATCATACCAATCGCTGTTGGCCATAAAGGTGGCGATGAACTGCGCCTGATTGGCAAAAATCAGGTAGTCCTGCACTTGGTAGAAGTCCATTTCCTGGTGAGCAAATACCGGTTGGATGTTGGCATCAATTTGCCCCAACTGCATGCCGCTGAACAACTCACCGTACTCCATAGTGGTTGGATCGGCGCCATAGGCACTATAGGTTTCGCGCAGCAGACGGTTATCCATGGTGCGGATCGCGACTCCGGAAAAATCCTCTGGCGTGCGGATTTCCTTGTTTGCACTCCATACCTGCCAGCCTTCAGGAACGATCGCCAGTGGGTGCAAATCACGTTCGCGGAAGGACTCCAGCAAGTCGGGATGCTTGCGGAAATCGGGATCATTGAGTACCTGCGCATTGGTCCACTCATCGTCTGTCAGCACAAAATTCAGGCTGAACAGCTGCGATTCCGGAACAGTACCGCCAAGGAAACCGGAACCAAAGGCCAGGTCCACTGCGCCGGACTGTACTTGATCGTAGATGTCGGTCAGGCCGCCCAGTTGGCCGTAGGTGTAGATGCGCACATCCACTGCCCCATCGGTTTTCTGGTTGACCAGTTCGGCAAAGTGCGCCGCGTACTCATATTGCACACTGCCTTCGATCTCTTCGATGGCAAAACCCCAAGTCACTGTCTCCATCGCCTCGGGTTCTGCAGGTCCTGCCGTGGAAGTGACTTCAGGTTCATCCGAACCACAAGCCGCCAACATTACCGCAGCTGCCAGACCGATACAGCCATTACGCCATTTCATGGAACGCTCCTTTTCAATTGTTCGTAATAACTTTTTAACCTTAACACATGAAACCCAGCTGTCCATTCCGTGCAAAGCTCGGCGCTATGGGGTATGTTGAATCAGGGATTCATTTCACAAGGAGTGGCCATGCCTGCAGCCATTCTGCAGACAAAACGCATAGTGATCGGCGCAGCAGTCTTGCTCGACCGGATTACCGAGCAGATCGAAAAGCTGATCCTTGGCTGCAGCGTACTCTTCCTTGCCGGTCTGTTGATCGTGCATGTAATTGGACGCCAAGTGTTCGGCTCAGGCGTCACCGGTCAGGTCGAACTGACCCAAATGAGCATGGTGATCATGACCTTCGCCGGCCTCAGCTATGCGGTCCGTCGCGCGCGCCACATCAGTATGTCTGCCTTTTACGATCAGCTCAAAGGGTTACCGCGCAAGATCCTCCTGGTCACCATCTGCCTACTAACCGGTGCTCTGCTGTTCTATTTTTCCTGGCATGCCTGGGATTACGTCAGCACGTTGCAGCGGCGTGGCCGCACCTCCTCAGCTTTGTCGATACCTCTATGGATTCCCTACCTGGTAGCCCCCATCGGCTTTGCTTTGGCCGGCATCCAGTACTGGCTGACCGCCTTGCGTAATCTCACCTCGAAAGAGATCTACCGCTCCTTTACCGAGCTGGAGGCCTATGACGAGGTTCCCAATGAGCACAACCCGGCCATCTGAACGCAAGGAGCACTGACCCCGAATGCTTAGCTGGATCATTCTCGTCATGGTGGTGCTTCTGCTGCTCGGTTTCCCGATGATGGTACCGCTGCTGATTGCCAGCCTACTGGTTATGTTCTTCATTATCGGCATGGATAACGTC
>REBY01000162.1 GCA_007692485.1 Pseudomonadaceae bacterium
GCGGTACATCCATGAAAAAAGGAGTCTTAGATGACTTTTCTCGGGAAGTACGGAAAATATTGTGCATTGAGTCTGTTGCTGGCTGCCCCTGTTGCATTTGGTGGGCAACATGCCGGTGATGGTGGTACCACCCAAGCACCGCCGACTGACCAACAAGGTGCTCCGGAGCAGCGTGGTGCTGAAACCGGTGGTGCAGCTACGCCGGGGCAAGCTCAGCCAGGCGCCGCTACTGAACAACGGCGCGACGAGCATCAAACGGATCAAGACCGCACTGACGGTCAATCCTATGATCCCGGTCACGGTGATTCCGACCACAACGACACTATGCGCGACTACTAAGCATAGTTAGCACTGATTGCAGCCGGCTGTTCAGCCGGCTGCATTTCCCTCCCGGCTCAATCGAGCCACGCGTCACTCCTGTTGTGTTACTCCAGTTACCTCGATTCTGCGCCCCTGATCCGGGCTGGTGCTGAATGTCCCTATGATGTGAACCTGCTCTCCAACCTTGTCACTTACGCTATCGTCCGGCAGCAGGGCCACTCGATGAAACTCATCGTCTTCCAGCCAGTAATGCCGGGGCTCGTCGAAACTGGCTACGCGGCCACTGACATTCACGACACGCCCATCATAGGCTTCATGCTCTGCTACCAGGTGCGGCAGGTCGACAGTGATCGGTTCGTTACTGTCCGTTTCAGTACATGCGACCAGCATGCCCAAGGTGCAGCCAGCAATCATTCTTTGAATCAGCATAGTTAACTCCTGGTCAGAGGTTCAGCCTGCGATAGTCGTCAGCGGCCACGTTGAAGGTACAACAAAGTGCCGACTGGTTTCATGCCAGATACCGGTGCTCGCCTCGAGCGTCATTCTGGCAAATAAGCGCGGGCTATGATGCTCGGCAACTGCCTTGAGCTCAGCGGCTACAGCCTTTGGATCTGGTTCGATCGTTTGCTGCCAGGGGCCCAGCCAGTGCGGCTTCTTCAGTGGCACCCAGGTTTGGGTGGCCGCGGGCTGCAGTTGGGCGTCGCGATGCCAATATCCGCGCAGATGATTATCCGCTACCTGTTGCGGAGCCTTCAGGCTCACCTCGGCAGGGTAGAACAGGTAACCCGGCATGAACACCCGGGTTGTCTCGGGCACTGGCAAACCCACCCCCATCAGCATATCTCTGGTCGCCTCCAGGCTGGACAAGCTCCGTTGATGTCCCAGCAATCGTTCACTTTTCAGATCCAGACGATCGTTGGCATTGGGGCCGTACCAGAGGTTATAGCCATGATCGGGATAGCCGAGATAAAACTTGATTGCAATTTCATGGTGCTCAATCGCGCCGTTGTGCGGGTTGCGCAATAAAAAATCCAGCTCACCCAGAGTGCGCCCCCCTTCACGTACCGGCAGGTTTCTCCCTAACAGCTCCCAGCCCAGCAGATCGCATAGCAGGTGCTCATACAGGTCTTCGAAATATAAGCCCAGCCGAGGCTTTACTGCTTCAGTCAGGCGGCTGGGCAGTTGCTGTGGTTGTTCGGCAAGCGCTTGCAAGCGAGCCAGCACCGCCGGCGTAAGGCTTTCTACAAGTGAAAAGCTGTGAGCGTCAGATAATAATTGAGGTGCACCCAGCATCCATACCAAATGCCGCAGGGCAGGGTGACAAAAGTGTTCAGGGGCGGGCAGATGAGTGGTTGGCATAGGCCTGGTTGCTATTGAGTCTTTGCAAAAGGTTACCAGAGCCGCAGCAGCATGGCTCAAGCTGCTAGTCTTTAGACACGAAAAGGCAAGCTTAACGCACAAAGAGAGATGGCATGTTTAGGTCGAAACCAGTTCTGTTCGCGCCGGCATTGCTGGCTGTTAGCCTGGCCAGCGCCTCAGTTTTCGCCCAGGAAACTGTGGAGAGCAATATCAGCACCCAGTATCAGGATATGCGCCTGGTTAAGCTGACCGAGGGGCTGAGCTACCCTTGGGCCGTAACCTTCCTGTCCGATGGTCGCTACCTGGTTACTGAGCGCAGTGACGGGATGCAACTGATTGATGGCGGCGAGAAAACGCAGGTCAGTGGCGTACCGGAATTTTATTCCACCAATCAGGGCGGTATGCTCGATGTGGTGACCCATCCAGATTACGCTGACAATGGTTGGATCTATTTCACTTATTCCAAAGGTGACGAAAGCAGCACTGTACCGGCATTGGCACGTGCCCGCCTGGAAGGCAGTGAGCTCATCGACGTTGAAGAGCTATTCACCTCCAATACCCCAACCGATCCAGGTCGGCATTACGGTGGCCGCATCCTGTTTCTGGATGACGGCACCCTGTTGCTGACCATTGGTGATCGTGGCAGCGAGCCCATGCGGGCGCAAGACACGATGGATCACTCTGGCACTGTCGTACGTTTGAATGCTGACGGTAGTGTGCCGGAAGACAACCCGCTGCGTGGTAAAGAGGGTTACGCCGAGGAAATCTATTCCTACGGCCACCGGAACATCCAGGGCATAGTGCTCAATTCAGCAGGCCAAGTCTGGGTAACTGAGCACGGTCCACGAGGCGGTGATGAGCTGAACCTGGTTGAGCCAGGAAAGAACTATGGATGGCCGCTGGCAACGCTGGGGCGTGATTACGGCTCAGAGGGTCCCTTCCCGGATGCAGAGGCACGCGAGCTGGATGATATGCAAGGCCCCGTCTATGAATTCCTGCCGACCCTGGCGCCTTCTGGTTTGGCCTATGTTGATAGCGAACACTTCCCTAATTGGCAAGGCAATCTGTTGGCCGGTGGTCTGAGTGCCGAGCGCATCTTGCGAGTGCTGATGGAGGAGGGTGAAGTGATTCACCTGGAGGAGCTGCTGTTGCAGCGCGTCGGCCGAATCCGTGACGTACGCCAAGGTCCGGACGGGCATATTTACGTGCTCAACGACCAGTCAGACGCTGCGCTTTTTCGTATTGAGCCGGCCGACTGAAGCAATGATTGACCTGGCCGGGGCTCAGTCCCCGGCCAGCCACTTATACATGACCAATGCATCGACATAGCCCAGTTGCGGATGCTTGAATGCCTTGGGCAATTGGCCCACCACACCGAATCCCAGCTTTTGCCACAAGGCCACAGCGACCGTGTTGCTGGCCGCGACAAAGTTGAACTGCATGGCCAGATACCCCAGTTCACGCGCGACCTGTTGTGAATGCTCGCACATGGCTCGCGCCAGCCCCTGACCGCGGGCTGCCGCAGCGACCATATAGCCGCAGTTGCAGACGTGCGCGCCCGGACCCTGCTGGTTGGTTTTGAGATAGTAAGTGCCGAGGATCTGGCCATCACACTCGGCTACCCAGGTGCACCGGGGTTGCTGCATCCATAGGCGCTCGGCACTGGCGTAACCAATATCCTGCGCATAGGCGTAGGTATCACCAGCCGCCGCTACCTGCTGGAAAATGGGCCATATCGCCGGGAAGTCAGCTTCCCGCGCTGCGCGGATGTGCAGATCCATGCTCAGGCCAGCTCAGCCCAAAGATCGTATTCATCGGCATCGGTAACGACGACATTGACCATATCGCCTGGCTGTAGCGCCATCTCTGTGTTGATGTAGACATTGCCATCGATTTCCGGGGCATCAGCCATACTGCGGCCAATTGGGCCTTCTTCGTCGACCTCATCAATGATTACCTGCAAGGTGCGACCGACTTTTTGTGCCAGGCGCTGCACGCTGATTGCTTGCTGGTGGGCCATAAAGCGCTCCCAGCGCTCCTGCTTGATCGCGTCCGGCACCGGCTCCAGGTCCAGGTCATTCGCCGGTGCACCTTCAACCGGTGAGTACTGGAAGCAGCCAACCCGGTCGAGCTGGGCTTCAGTCAACCAATCGAGCAGGTATTGGAAGTCTTCTTCGGTTTCACCCGGGAAGCCAACAATAAAGGTCGAGCGAATGGTCAGTTGCGGACAGATCTCGCGCCATTTTTTGATCCGTGCCAGGGTCTTGTCTTCAAAAGCCGGGCGTTTCATTGCCTTGAGCACCTTGGGGCTGGCGTGCTGGAAAGGGATATCCAGGTAGGGCAGGATCTTGCCCTCAGCCATCAGTGGGATCAGCTCGTCAACGTGCGGGTAAGGGTACACATAGTGCAGGCGCACCCAAATACCCAGTTCACTCAAGGCTTCACACAGTTCAGTCAGGCGTGACTTGACCGGGCGGCCATTCCAGAAGCCGGTGCGGTATTTGATATCTACACCGTACGCGCTGGTGTCCTGGGAGATGACCAGCAGTTCGCGCACACCGGCCTTGGCCAGGCGCTCGGCTTCACCCAAGACGTCACCAACCGGACGGCTGACCAGCTTGCCACGCATGGAAGGAATAATGCAGAAGCTGCAGCTGTGATTGCATCCTTCGGAAATTTTCAGGTAGGCATAATGGCGCGGTGTCAGTTTGATGCCTTGCGGCGGCACCAGATCAATCAGCGGATTGTGATCCGCCTTGGGGGGTACCACTTCATGTACGGCATTGACTACTTGTTCGTATTGCTGCGGTCCGGTAACGGCCAGCACACTGGGATGTACGTCGCGAATGGCGCTTTCTTCCACACCCATGCAGCCGGTAACTATGACCCTGCCGTTCTCGGCAATGGCTTCACCGATGGCATCCAGTGACTCGGCCTTAGCGCTGTCGATAAAGCCACAGGTATTGACCACCACGACATCGGCATCTTCATAGCTGGATACCACGTCGTAGCCTTCGGTACGCAGCTGAGTGAGAATACGCTCGGAATCAACCAAGGCTTTGGGGCAACCCAGACTGACGAAACCGACTTTGGGGGTGGCTGACATGCTGTACCTCATGGAAGGGCGCACCTGGCGCCGGATGCAAAACGCGCTATTCTAGCGATGCCCCGTCAAGCATACCAGCCCGAGTCGTGGCCGCCGGTCCGGTTCAGTGTTCAACCGGAGCCGGGCGGCCAAACAGATAGCCTTGAAAGTAGCGACACCCCAGTTGCAGCAAGCGTTCACGCTGTTCTTCGGTTTCCACTCCTTCAGCGATCACCTGTAAGTCCAGGCTGTTGCCCAGCGCAATGATGGCCTGGACGATGGCTGCATCGTTGGGGTCAGTTAGCAAATCGCAGACAAAGCTCTGGTCGATCTTCAGCTGAAACAGCGGTAGCAGTTTCAAATAGGCGAGCGAGGCATAGCCGGTACCAAAATCATCCAGTGACAGGCGCATGCCCTTGTCGCAGAGCAGGCGCATACGCTCGATGGTGTTTTCCAGGTCATCAATTAACAGGCTTTCGGTGACTTCCAGCTCCATCAGGGACGGATCAACCTGCCAGGCTTCAAGGCAGCCGAGCAGATGCTCGACAAAGCCAGCATGACGGAACTGGCGCGGGCTGATATTTACCGCCAGGGTCAATTCACGATGGTCCGGCAACGCCTGCCAACTGGCAAGAATCCGGCACGCCTCGTTGATCACCCATTGGCCGAGGGGAATGATCAATCCGGTGCTTTCCGCCACAGGTATAAAGTCAGCGGGCGATATTGGACCTTTATCCGGGTGTTGCCAGCGTAGCAGAGCCTCTTTGCCAAATACCTTGCCGTTGCTGTCGACCTGGGGTTGCACATGCAGCTGCAGTTGTCTGCGGCCGCCTTCCAGGGCTTCACGTAATGCCGCTTCCATTTCACTGCGCTGATTCACAGCAGCCTGCATCTCAGCATTAAAGAAACGCGCGGTATTGCGTCCCGCTGATTTGGCAGCAAACAGGGCCATATCTGCGGCTTTGAGTAGGTCTTCGTGATTGCCGGCATCAGCAAACATCGCAATGCCAATGCTGGCACTACAGGTATGGTCTGTGCCGTGAATAGGGAAGGCTTTGCCCAGGCGCTCCAGTACGTTATTAGCCAGATTGCCCACCTGCTGGAAGGCTTCTTCATGATCGCTGCTCAAATCTTCCAACATTAAGACAAACTCATCACCGCCGACCCTGGCCAGGGTGTCAGTGGCGCGCAAGTGATCGCCTAGCCGTGCAGCAACGTGTTGCAGCAAGACATCACCAGCTTCGTGTCCGCGGGTATCATTCAGGTCCTTGAAGTTATCCAGGTCGATCATTAGCAAGGCGCCGGCATAGCCGGTCCGGGCCTGGTTAGCCAGGGCGCGAACCATGCGATCCAGTAGCAAACGGCGATTGGGCAGTTCAGTCAGCGGGTCGTAAAATGCCAGGTGGTGCAGCTGTTCCTGGATCTGCCGGTGTTCGGTAATGTCGGTCGAAATACCGCACAGCGCATAAATGGAACCATCCGGGTTGTGTAGCGGGATTTTGACCGATAGAAAGGTATGCAAGAGACGGTTGTCGGCGAGACGATTGACTTCCTCATCGACTACCCGCTCACCGAGCTCCAGCACGCGCAAGTCGCTGTGTTCCAGCTTGGCGCAGGTCGCAGTGTCAAAAAAGTCTGCATCGGTGCGTCCTATCAGCTCTTCAAGCTCAAGGTTGAAGAGGTCACAGACTTTTTTGTTGGCGTAGCGATAGCACAGGTTTTTATCCTTGATAAATATAAAGGCTTCTACGCTATCCAGAATGGTATTCAAGCGTTCTTCACTGGCTTGTAAATTGCGGGTACGCAGGGCAACGGTGCGCCGCAACCAGAGGCTGACCAGCAAGCAGGCAGCCAGCAGCAATATGAGCGCCGCGACGGTGAGCAGCAGCCAGCGCGGTATGACCTGTTCGGGTTGGGCGCCCCCGGACCAGCGCTGGAGAATAGCGTGATAAGGTGAGCTTTTATCTGCCTTCCATAGATCCAGATAGTGGTCTATGCGCTGCAAGCGTTGCTGATTGATAACGCTATCGCTGTGGCTGACATAGAACAGCCGTGCCGGCTGAAATACCAGTGGGGTCGCATGGATATTGCGCTGTAAGGACTCCTGATCGCCAAACAACTGGTTGGCGACAACTGCGTCAGCCTCATCGGCACTGACAGCAGTAAAGCCGGCAACAAAGCTGTCAACGGGAACCCATTCGATATTTAAGGCAAAGCTGGCGGCCAGCTCTTCCAGGTACTGTTGCTGGATTGAACCAGACAGAACGGCAATGCGCTTGCCGTCCAGGTCCAGCAGACTGAGGATGTTTTGTTCGGGGCGCTGGTAGAGTTGTGACCAGCTGCGCAGGGCCGGAGTCTGGTGAAAGGCGTAGTAGGCGCTGCGCCGCTCACTCCAGGCCATGTCTGGCATCAGGTCAATCTCACCACTGTCCAACAAATCCAGGCAATACAACCATTCACAGGGTACAGCGACCAGGCTCCAACCTTCTTCCCTGGCAATCGCCTGCAAGAGATCACCAAAGATGCCACCCGGTTGACCGTC
>REBY01000138.1 GCA_007692485.1 Pseudomonadaceae bacterium
GCTGCTACGCCTGTACAGCAGCCTGGATGATATTGACCGGGCACATGCGCGGCAAATTGAGCAGATTGACAGCCTGATCGCCAGCTCGGAAACCAATATCATCGATCTGCAATCCCAGCGTGAAGCCCTGCAGCGGCGCGCTGCGTCGGCCGAGCGCGCGGGCCGAGACGTGGATGCGCGTATCCTCAACGAATTGGTGGAAGTGGATAATGAATCCCTGCGCCTGCAACGTCTGATTCTGAACAAGGAAGAGGAAAAACTGCAGGTAGATGCCGATTATGCACGCCAGCGCGAGCGGCTTGAGCAGTTGCTGGCAGACGACTGAGGTCTGCTGCCAGCAAGCTTGGTTCTGCCTATGCGTGCGGAGCGGTTTTCTCGAATCGCTCAATAGCCGCGCGGAAACTGTCAGGAATGCGCATCGGTTGCCGACTTTTTTGGTCGGCATGAACGTAGACGATCTCACCGGTTACCAGTAGCTCTTCATCGCGATAGATCCCGATCAGAAACTGCATGCTGCTGTTGCCCAGCTTGGCAATGCGCACGTGGATGTCGAGCATGTCGTCATACACTGCCGGGGAACGATATTCGAGCAGGGTACGCACCGCAAAGAAATCGCTGCCATTGACGCTGCTCTGGCCGGCATTAGCCTCACTCAGGGCGCGAAAATACTCGGTGATACCCACGTCGGCATAGGTCAGGTAGTGACCGTTGAAAACGATGCCTTGCATGTCGGCATCCGACCAGCGTACCCGCAGCGGGGTAGAAAACTGAAACTCACTGCGTTGCATTGGCCAACTCCGCCAGCTGGTTGGTGATCAGGGTGCCCACCCCGGTATTGGTAAAGATTTCCAGCAATACCGCGTTGGGTACTCGGCCGTCGATGATGTGTGCGCTACTGACACCACCCTGCACCGCATCCAGGGCGCAGCGAATCTTTGGCAGCATACCGCCGTAGATGGTGCCATCGGCAATCAGCTCGTCGACTTGCTCTGTGCTCAAGCCGGTCAGCACCTTGCCGTCCTTGTCCATCAGCCCAGCGATATTGGTCAGCAGCATCAGCTTTTCTGCTTTCAGGGCTTCGGCAACCTTGCCGGCAACCAGGTCGGCATTGATGTTGTAGGAGGCGCCGTCTGTGCCAACCCCGATGGGCGCAATGACCGGGATGTAATCGTCCGAGACCAAACGGTTGATCAGTCCGGTATTCACACTGGCGACTTCGCCAACGTGACCGATATCGATGATCTCCGGCTTGTCCATGCCAGGCGTGCGCCGAGTAACCGTCAGTTTGCGCGCCTTGATCAGGTTGGCATCCTTACCGGTCAAGCCGATGGCGCTGCCACCGTGTTGGTTGATCAGGTTGACGATTCCTTTGTTGACCTGGCCACCCAATACCATCTCGACCACATCCATGGTCTGGCTGTCGGTCACCCGCATGCCTTCAATAAATTCGCTCTGGATATTCAGGCGTTTGAGCAGGTCACCAATTTGCGGGCCGCCGCCATGCACCACCACCGGATTGATGCCGACAGTTTTCATCAGCACGATATCGCGGGCGAAGTTATTTTGTAGCTCTTCGCTCTCCATGGCATTACCGCCATATTTGATCACGATGGTTTTGCCGGTAAAGCGCTGGATATAGGGCAGCGCTTCGGTGAGTACCCGGGATACCTGGGCGGCGTCTTCACGACTCAGCATGGTAAGGGTCTAGCTCCTCGGTTCAGAAAATAAAAGGTACATCCGGTGCTACTTTGGCTACTTGGTCACGGAACACCTGTTTCAGCCGTTCCAGTTCCTCGGCATTACTGGCTTCAAAGCGTAGCACCAGCATGGGTGTGGTGTTGGAGGCGCGAATCAACCCCCAGCCATTGGGGTAGTCGATGCGCAGGCCATCCACATCAGTGACACGGCCATCACCCCAATCGGCGTGCTTGTGTAGCTGTTCGATCAGTGCGAACTTGCGCTCATCACCGACGTCCAGCGTCAATTCCGGCGTGGTTACGCCGCTACGGTAGCGGGCAAAGAGTTCGGCACTACTGGCCTCCTGCAAGGCCAGCAGCTCAAGCAGGCGACAGGCAACGTAGAGGCCATCGTCAAAGCCGAACCAGCGTTCTTTGAAGAAGATGTGCCCGCTCATTTCGCCAGCCAACAAGGCACCGGTTTCACGCATCTTGGCTTTGATCAGCGAATGGCCGGATTTCCACATCAGTGGGCGGCCGCCCTGTTTGCTGATCAGTGCTGACAGCTGGCGCGTGCATTTTACGTCGAAAATGATATCGGCACCCGGGTTGCGCGTCAGAATATCTTCGGCCAGCAGCATCAGCAAACGATCCGGATAAATCAGTTCACCCTTGTCACTCACTACACCCACACGGTCGCCATCACCATCAAAGGCAAGACCGATATCGGCCTGCTCGGTTTTCACCGTGGCGATCAGTTCTTGCAGGTTCTCGATGTGCCCGGGGTCCGGATGATGGTTGGGAAAGTGACCATCGAC
The DNA here is from genome assembly GCA_007692485.1 of Pseudomonadaceae bacterium. Taxonomy (GTDB): domain Bacteria; phylum Pseudomonadota; class Gammaproteobacteria; order Pseudomonadales; family Pseudomonadaceae; genus Halopseudomonas. Next base: position 2,495 of record REBY01000138.1, read on the forward strand.
CTCGGTAAACAGGGGAATGACCTCGCAGCCGATGTCTTCCAGCAATTGCTGGGCGATGACGCCGGTCACCCCGTTACCACAATCAATCACCACCTTGAGCGGGCGGGCAAGCACGATGTCATCGACAATATGGTCACGGTAGGTATTGAGCAGTTGCAGCGTTTTGCGGCTGCCGCGGCCCTGACTCAAGCGACCTTGTTCCAGGCGCTCGAGCAGGTCCGTAATCTGGGCACCATGCAAGGTTTGCCCGGCTATGACGATTTTAACCCCGTTGTAATTGGGCGGGTTATGGCTACCGGTGAGCATCACGCCAGAGCTGCTGTCAGTGGTGTGGGTGGCAAAATAGACCACCGGGGTCGGTACCATATCAAGGTCAGTCACCTGGCAGCCACTGTCGACCAGGCCCTGGATCAGGGCTTCGCCCAGTTCGGGGCCAGACAGGCGACCATCACGACCCACGACGATATTCGGCTCATCGGCATCCAGGGTGGCGCTGCCGATGGCGCGGCCAATCCAGTACAGGCTGTCGGCATTTAGCTGTTCGGGTACCGTGCCGCGAATATCATAGGCGCGGAAAATGCTGGCGGGCAGCGAGGGTGCGTTGGCGTCCATGGCATCCCCGCTGTCAGCGAAAGGGTCGTTATCGTCCTCGATAATATCAATATCCAGCACATCGTCTGATTGGAAAATTGGATCTTGTAGCGCTTCGGCGGGGGGCGGCGTTTCCCGTTTCGGGCTCGGCCCAAGGGTCTTGCCGGTATTGCGTGCCAGCGCCATGATGCGTTGGGCAACGGGTTCCAGCGGCCCGAGGGACAGCCCGGCAGCTTTGTGCCCATCGGCCAGTTGGCCCAGGGTCTCGGCATCAGTATTCAGTTGGCGTGCCCAGTTATTGTGCGAAACCAGTAAAGCCAGCGTGCTGGCGAGCAAAGCAATCACTGCAGCAGCTAGCAATAGCAGCGGGTTGAGCAAGCCACCGGCGAGCCGTGGGCCGGGGCGGAACTCTAGCTGCCAGGCGGCGTGGCTGGTGGAAAATTGCTGCGCGTCACCGCTGCCTTGGCCGCTTTGGAACAAGGTTTGTGCGGTTGAGTCAGGGAAAGCCTGAACCAGGCTGATCTGGCCGGCACCTTCGGGCAGTGGTGGCAGGGCGCTGGTAACGCGTTCCAGGTCATAGATAACCAGCAGCGTGCCGCCAATGGGGGCGCTGGGTGAGGCACGCAAGGGTTTGACCGCGTACAGCAACCAGTTATTGCCACTGCGATAGGCTTCCACTGGAACCGTCAGCCCACGTTCAGCGCGGCGGATCATATCCAGTGCGGCAAAGTTGATGGGTGCTTCCGCGTCGTCAACAACCGCTGCACGTCCGGGTGCGTGGGTATGGATAGCGCGGGCGTGGGCAAAGGTATAGCGCAAGCTGCGCTCAATAATCGGGTTGCTGCCACCCTGCTGTACCGCCACTTGTAATTGTGGGTTGGCAGCCAGGCGTTCCACCTCGGTATCAATCTGCTTTAAAAGACGATCCAGGCTGCCTTGTTGCTGGCTGCCGTAGGCGGCAATCAGGTCGGCCTGATAGCGTGTATTACCGCTACCGAGCAGAGTCAGCCAGAGCAGTACCCCGGCGATGGCCAGGCCGGCGATCGTGATCAGTAGCGGGATCAGGGTCGAAGGTAATGCCTGCCCGGCCTTGCCCTTGTCTGCAGACTGCGTGCGTTTAATCATCATGAGCCTCCTTGCATGAGTACCTGTTTAGGTCAGTGGCTGCCGGTATGGCCGAAGCCACCGCTACCGCGTTCGCTATCGTCAAATTGGTCAACAATACTCAGCTCGGCTTGCACAACCGGGACCAGCACCAGTTGGGCAATGCGCTCACCGGGCTCGATGCTGAAGCTCTGCTGGCTGCGATTCCAGCAAGACACCATGAGTTGGCCTTGATAATCCGAATCGATCAGACCCACCAGGTTGCCCAGCACAATACCGTGTTTATGACCCAGCCCGGAGCGCGGCAGAATCATGGCTGCCAGCCCCGGATCGGCGATATGAATGGCCAGCCCGGTCGGTAACAGTTCGGTTTGTCCCGGCTCCAGCAGCAGTGGCTGCTCCAGCATGGCGCGCAGGTCCATACCGGCAGAGCCCTGGGTTGCGTACTGGGGCAATGGCCAGGTATTACCCAGGCGGGGATCAAGAATGCGTGCTTGCAGGGCGGGCATAGGGCTCAGCGTCCTTCAGGTCGAGCGGGCAGCTGCCCGGCGATCAGTCGAATAATATCGCGCGCCAGTTTGCTTTTGCTCGCCTGCGGCAAGTGCTGCTGGTGCAGGGAGCGGTCAATCAGAGTCACGCTGTTGTCATCACTATTAAAGCCGATGCCGGGTTGGCTGACATCATTGGCGATAATCAGGTCGAGATTCTTGCGCTGCAGTTTATCGCGCGCATAGCTCAGCACGTCGTGGGTTTCGGCAGCAAAACCGACGCACCAGGGGCGCTGGGCATGGGCGGCAAGCGTGGCGAGGATGTCCGGGTTACGCACTAGGCTTAGTTGCATCCCGCTATCGCTTGCCGGATCTTTTTTCAGTTTGCTGTCGGCTGCTTCGACCGGGCGGTAGTCCGCAACGGCAGCCGAGGCAATAAACACATCCGCTGGCAGCGCCATTTCGCAGGCAGTTAGCATGTCACGCGCACTGATCACGTCGATACGCTCGACGCGTGGCGGGGTCGGCAAATTCACCGGCCCAGCCACCAGGGTCACGCGGGCACCTGCTTCGGCGGCGGCTTCAGCCAGCGCAAAACCCATCTTGCCGGAGCTGTGATTGGAGATATAGCGTACTGGGTCAATGGCTTCACGGGTTGGCCCGGCATTGATCAGCACATGGCGCCCGGACAGCCAGCCGAGTTCAAAGCAATCGGCCGCCTTGGCGGCAATATCGGCAGGTTCCAGCATACGGCCGGGACCAATATCGCCGCAGGCCTGCTCGCCAGCCGCCGGGCCGAAGACGTGTACGCCACGATCGAGCAATGTGTTCAGGTTGGCTTGGGTCGCTGCATCACGCCACATCGCCTGGTTCATGGCCGGGGCAATGGCCAGAGGTGCATCAGAGGCCAGCACCAGGGTCGTCAACAGATTATCACCACGGCCCTGGGCCAAGCGCGCCATCAGTTCGGCGGTAGCTGGCGCAATCAGGATCAAGTCAGCCCAGCGGGCCAGCTCGATATGTCCCATGGCCGCTTCGGCGGCCGGATCGAGCAAGTCACCGTGTACCGGGTGACCGGACAAGGCTTGCAGCGTCAGGGGGGTAATGAACTCCCGTGCCGACTGGGTCATGACCACGCGCACTTCTGCGCCGGCGTCGCGCAAACGGCGCACCAGTTCGGCACTTTTATAGGCGGCAATACCGCCACTGACCCCAAGTATTACCCGCTTGTTGAACAACCGCTGCATCATTATCCCCTGCTGCCATCTGAGAATGCGTCCGGCAGGCACCAAAGCCTTAAGATAGCATATCGCCGCCACACGCGCGGCATATGGGCGCTCGACGCCTGTCGGGCCTGCTTTTATACTCTGCTTTTGCTTGCAGGAACAGGATGGTCCTGCCCCGACAAAAGGAATTGATCATGCCAATTACCGATTGGCCGCTGGCTGAGCGCCCGCGGGAAAAACTGTTGCGCCAGGGTGCCCAGGCACTGTCTGACGCGGAACTCTTGGCTATTTTTTTGCGCACCGGGCTGCCAGGGCGTAGCGCAGTGGATCTGGCGCGGGACCTGTTGGCGGCCTTTGGCAGCTTGCGCGCCCTCCTGCAAGCGGACCTGCAGACTTTTTGTCGGCACGCGGGTCTGGGGCCGGCCAAGTTTGTACAATTGCAGGCCGTTATGGAAATGGCCCGCCGGCACTTGTACGAAGAGCTGCAGCGCGGTGATGCGCTGACGTCGCCGGGCGCGGTTCGGCGTTACTTGCGCAGTCAGCTGGCCAGTCTGCCGCACGAGGTGTTTGCCTGTCTGTTTTTGGATAACCAGCATCGGGTCATTGCCTTTGAGGAAATGTTCCGTGGCACACTCGATAGTGCCAGTGTGTATCCGCGTGAAGTGCTCAAGCGGGCGCTGGCACATAATGCTGCCGCGTTGATTTTGACGCACAACCATCCGTCGGGTGTTGCCGAACCCAGTCAGGCTGATCTGCACCTGACCCGACGTTTGCGAGAGTCGCTGGCACTGGTGGATATACGCGTGTTGGACCACCTGGTCATCGGCGATGGTGAGCCGGTTTCCTTTGCGGAACGCGGTCTCTTGTAGGCGAAAAACATTGCTTGCTGTGGCTCATTTTGGTATAAAGCTCCGCTCTTCTCGGGGCTGCGCCTGTTTTGCGGTATTTTTCAGGCTCACATGATCCGTTCGCCCCGGCTGACAACAGAATTCTTTTATGGCTTCCAACCAGTTCGGGTTGGGCAAGTGGTTGGAGAGGGTTAACCATGTCTCGAGTATGTCAGGTCACCGGCAAGCGTCCGGTCGTCGGGAACAATGTTTCCCATGCAAACAACAGAACCAAGCGTCGTTTTCTGCCTAACCTGCAGCATCATCGCTTTTGGGTAGAATCAGAG
>REBY01000151.1 GCA_007692485.1 Pseudomonadaceae bacterium
CATTGCCGCATCGAGCTGACACCCATTACCGGCCGCTCGCACCAGCTACGCGTGCATATGCTCGCCATCGGGCACCCGCTGCTCGGCGATCGGCTGTACGCCAGCGGCGCCGCCCTCGACGCCTGCCCGCGCCTGGCGCTGCACGCCCAGCGCCTGGTGATCAGCCATCCGCATAGCGGTGAACGGCTTAGTTACCTCTGCCCCACGCCTTTTTGAGTAGAAGTAGATAAACTACCCAACAAGCACGCGAGATCATTTAGTTTCGCGCATGCGCAGTTGCTTGCCACCGGTTGCAGACACGCTGTCCCATCCCTGGGCGCTCGACGATAGACATCCATGTCTATCGACGGTCTGCAACCGGTGGCAAGCAACTACGCCTTCATACCCCGCTGCAGCCTTCAAACCCTGCAGCCTGAAAGATTTGAGCAGGAGCAGTCCATGCCCCACAGCGCCATCAATACCGACCTGGCCGCCTTTATCCAGGCCTCACCGACACCCTTTCACGCTACCCGCAGCCTCGCCGCACGCCTGCTCGAAGCCGGCTACGTCCCACTGGACGAGCGTGACGACTGGGAGCTGGTGCCCACCGGCCGCTACTTTGTAACCCGCAATGACTCCTCCCTGATTGCCTTCAGCCTCGGCCAGGAAGGCGCCTTGCAACGCGGCCTGCGCCTGGTCGGCGCGCATACTGACAGCCCTTGCCTGCGGGTCAAACCGCAACCTGAGCTGGAAAAAGCCAAACTTTGGCAACTCGGCGTCGAAGTCTACGGCGGCGCCCTCTTCGCGCCCTGGTTTGACCGCGACCTCTCGTTGGCCGGGCGCGTCACCCTGCGTACCGACGATGGCGACCTGGTTAGCCGACTGATTGATTTTGAGCGCCCGATCGCGGTAATTCCCAGCTTGGCCATTCACCTCAATCGCGGCGTCAATGACGGCCTGGCCATCAACCCGCAGACCGACTTACCACCGATCTTGGCGCATGTGCTGGAACCCAAGCGTGATCTGCGGCAATTACTGCGCGACGAAACTCAGCGCCAACACCCCGACCTGGCTGTGGCGCAGATTCTCGACTATGAACTCAGTTTCTACGATACCCAGCCGCCCGCCACCATTGGCCTGGACGATGATTTTTTTGCCGCCGCGCGGCTAGATAACTTGCTGTCATGCCATGCCGGCCTGCGCGCCCTACTCGACAGTGACGGCGAACAAGCCTGCCTGCTGATCTGTACCGATCACGAAGAAGTCGGCTCAGCCTCGGCCTGTGGCGCTGACGGCCCTTTCCTGGAAAATGTCCTCAGCCGCTTGCTGCCCGACAGCACCCAGCGCATCCAAGCCCTCCAGCGCTCCATTCTGGTCTCCGCCGACAATGCCCATGCCCTGCACCCGAACTTTGCCGACCGGCATGATGGCAATCACGGCCCGCAGTTGAACGGCGGTCCGGTGATCAAGATCAACAACAACCAGCGTTACGCCAGCAACAGCGAAACCACCGCCCTGTTCCGCCACTTGTGCGAACAGGCCGGCGTACCGGTGCAAAGCTTTGTGGTGCGCACGGATATGGGTTGTGGCAGCACCATAGGCCCGATCACCTCCAGTCGAACCGGAATCCGAACCGTGGATATCGGCGCGCCAACCTTTGCCATGCATTCGATTCGCGAGCTGGCCGGTAGCCGCGATCCGGGCTATCTGATCCGCGTGTTGCGGACTTTCTTTGATGCTGACCGGCTCATCTGAATGATTGATGGCTTGAGACCTATTTGTGCAGACGGCATTGCCAGCCATGAGTGGCTGGCAACTGCGCTTGCAATGCTATCTTGCTGATCAGCGCCTACCAATCAACAGCCCTCTTTTGGTCCACGTGACCGGCTTTGATTCCCTCTTATCTATCAGGCATGCCTGGTTACTTTCTGGCCGTTAGTCCGTTATCCGGCAAATCCGCTGGCGGATTGAGCACGCCTGAACTATGCAGAATTCTTGTACAGCAGGTCTGATGCCGTCGCGTTTTCGCGCCAACTTGCATCGGCTTCCAGCCCCCGCCAACTCTGGCCTGGCACAGAATCATGACAAATCTATTTAACAGCTAAAAATATTACATAAGCAATGAATATGCTCTGTAAGGCGCATTAATACAGGGTTGAGATAATTTTCAGGATATGTTTATTATAGATAAATGCATTTACGCATAAACATTGAGGACTGATTTTGACAGACGCTACTACCTATACACTGCGCACCCCGCAAGCCACCGATGGCTATGCCTTAAGCCAGCTGGTCGAGCGCTGCAAACCCCTGGACACCAACTCGGTTTATTGCAATTTGCTGCAATGTAGCGACTTTGCTGACACTGCCATTGCAGCCGTTGCCGACGATGGCGACTTGGTGGGTTTCATTTCTGGTTATCGCCCGCCATCACGCCCGGAAACACTCTTCGTGTGGCAGGTTGCCGTCGATAGCCGTATGCGCGGCCAAGGCTTGGCACTGAAAATGCTGCTGGCACTGGTAGAACGCTTGCGTAGCCATGGGGTAACCCATATGGAAACGACTATCACACCAGATAACGAAGCCTCGCAGGCACTGTTCAAGAAGGCTTTCCGCCTGCTCGATGCGGAGTACAGCACCGAGGTCAAATTTGCCCGCGACGCCCATTTCAATGGCTTGCATGATGACGAAGTGGTCTATCGCGCCGGTCCTTTCAAACACACTGCCACCGCTTGAAATCAGGAGCACCCATGAGCATCTTCGAACAGTTCGAACAACATGAATCCGGCATTCGCAGCTATTGCCGTTCGTTCCCGGTTATTTTCAAGCAGGCGCGCGGCGCAGAACTGATCACCCAGGATGGTAAGTCTTATATCGACTTCCTCGCCGGTGCCGGCACCCTGAACTACGGTCACAACCACCCGGTTCTGAAGAAAGCACTGATCGACTATCTGGCCAATGATGGCTTGACCCATGGCCTGGACATGTATTCAGAAGCCAAGGAAAACTTCCTTGAAGTCTTCCACCGGGTCATTCTTGAGCCCCGCGGCTATGGTGATTACGTCACCCAGTTCAGCGGCCCAACCGGCACCAACTCGGTTGAAGCAGCGCTAAAGCTTGCGCGCAAGGTCACTGGCCGCAAGAACGTCATCAGCTTTACCAACGGTTTCCACGGCTGCTCCATTGGCGCCCTGGCAGTAACCGGTAACCAGCATCACCGTGGCGCTGCCGGTGTTGCCCTGACTGATGTCAGCCGTATGCCCTATGCCAACTACTTCGGCAAGGACGTCAACACCATCGCCATGATGGACAAGCTGCTCAGTGATCCGAGCAGCGGTATCGACAAACCTGCTGCGGTCATCGTTGAAGTCGTTCAAGGTGAAGGTGGCCTGAACACCGCCTCTGCCGAATGGATGCGCAAACTGCAGAAACTCTGTCGCAAACACGAGATGCTGCTGATTGCCGATGACATCCAGGCCGGCTGTGGCCGTACCGGTACCTTCTTTAGCTTTGAAGACATGGGTATACAGCCAGACATCATCACACTGTCCAAGTCTCTCAGTGGCTATGGTCTACCCTTTGCTGTAGTGGTCATGCGCCGCGAGCTGGACCAGTGGACGCCGGGCGAGCACAACGGCACGTTCCGTGGCAATAACCTGGCTTTTGTTACCGCGGCAGCTGCCATGGAGCATTTCTGGACGACCGATGAGTTTGCCAAAAGCGTTCAAGCCAAAGGCAAGCGGATCAAGGAGCGCATGCAAAAGATCGTCAGCAAGCACGGCCCTGACTCTCTGTATGTCAAAGGGCGCGGCATGATGATCGGCATCAACTGTCCGAACGGCGAGATTGCTTCAGCGATTTGTGCCGAGGCGTTCCAGCACGGCTTGGTCATCGAGACCAGCGGCAATCACAGCCAGGTGGTCAAATGTCTGTGCCCACTGGTTATTAGCGAAGAACAAATTGATACGGCGATGACCATTCTGGATACGGCCTTCGCCAAGGTCATGAAAGAAGAGGTGGGCAGCCAGGCTTCCTGAGCCTGCCCGCGCTGCGGCTGAACCTGCAGTGCCGCCCCACCCCACCCACTGAAACAAGGACTATTTATGATTGTTCGTACTCTGGATGAATGCATCAACTCCGATCGCCGGGTCAAAGCCGAAAACGGTAACTGGGAAAGTGTGCGCATGCTGTTGAAAGACGACAACATGGGTTTTTCGTTCCACATCACCACTATTTTTGCCGGCACCGAGACTCATATCCACTACAAGAACCACTTGGAGTCGGTCTACTGCATGAGCGGTAATGGCGAAATCAAGACCCTCTCCGACGGCAAGGTCTACCAGATCCAGCCAGGCACGCTTTACATTCTCGACAAGCATGACGAACACATGCTGTACGGCGGTAGCGAAGACATGAAAATGGCATGCGTCTTCAATCCGCCGCTGTCGGGCAAGGAAGTACATGATAAAGATGGGGTTTATCCGGTCGACTGATCAGGCCAATCCGCTGTCTGGAAGACACGCGATTGTTCAGCGCGGGAGCTATTGAAACAGCTTCCGCGCAATGCCGGCAGCCATACATAAAAAATACCCACACACCCACCATGACGGTAACCAGGACTATGCATACAGTAGAGAAAATCGGCGGCACTTCAATGAGCCGCTTTGACGAAGTACTGAACAACATTTTCATTGGCCAACGTCAGGGTAGCGAACTGTATCAGCGTGTCTTCGTTGTCTCCGCTTACTCTGGCATGACCAATGCCCTCCTTGAGCACAAGAAGACCGGTGAGCCCGGCGTTTACGAGCGCTTTGCCGACGCCACCAACGAAGATGCCTGGGGTGATGCGCTGGATACGGTACTGGAAACGGTGCTGGCAAAAAATGCCGAGCTGTTCCCGGGCAAGTACGAACGCCAAGCGGCCGACCGCTTTATCGAAGGGCGTATCAGTGACGTACGTGACTGCATGACCAGCCTGCAACAGCTCTGCTCCTACGGGCACTTCCAGCTCGAAGAGCATCTGATGAAGGTGCGCGAAATGCTTGCTTCACTGGGTGAAGCACACAGTGCCTTCAATACCGTGCTGGCCCTGAAAACAGCCGGCATCAATGCCCGCCTGGTCGATCTGACCGGCTGGAACCTGAGCCATGCCAAGCAATTCCAGGACATGATCAAAGACAGCTTCGACGGTATCGACCTGAGCAAGGAACTGGTGGTTGCCACCGGGTATACCCATTGCAGCGAAGGCCTGATGAACACCTTTGATCGTGGCTACAGCGAGATTACCTTTGCCCAGATTGCCGCCACCACGGGTGCGCGCGAAGCAGTCATCCATAAGGAATATCACCTCTCCAGTGCCGATCCGAACAAGGTGGGTGTGGACAAGGTCGTCACTATTGGTCGCACCAACTATGACGTGGCCGACCAACTATCCAACCTGGGGATGGAAGCCATTCATCCCAAAGCTGCGCGTACCCTGCGCCGCGCCGGCATTCAATTGCGCATCAAGAATGCCTTCGAGCCCGAGCACACCGGCACCTTGATCAGCCAGGATTACGTCAGCGAGAAGCCCTGCGTCGAGATCATTGCCGGCCGCAAGGATGTGTACGCTTTGGAAGTGTTCGACCAGGAAATGCTCGGGGATGTCGGCTATGACATCGAAATCACCCGCCTGCTCAAGCAGCTCAAGCTGTACTTGGTCAACAAGGATTCGGACGCCAACAGTATTACTTACTACGTTGCCGGATCACGCAAGATGATCAACCGTGCCGCACGCTTGATCGAGGAAAAATACCCGATGTCAGAAGTCAATGTGCACAACATCGCCATGGTGTCGGCGATTGGCTCCGACCTCAAGGTCAAAGGTATTCTCGCCAAAACGGTGGCGGCCCTGGCCGAGGCCGGCATCAGCATCCAAGCCGTGCATCAGTCCATGCGCCAGGTTGAAATGCAGTGCATCGTACTCGAGGAAGATTACGATGCCGCTGTGGTTGCGCTGCACCGGGCACTCATCGAGCCGGAAAATCACGGTGACGTGATTGTCGCGGCCTGATTATCTGGTCTGAACAAAAAACCGGCGCATCGCGCCGGTTTTTTTATGGGCGTTAACCTCACTGCGCAGCCTTCAACTGCGCCCGCAGAAATGCGCAGACCCGTTGCGCAGCCGCAGTAGAATCCTCCTGCATAAAACAGTGCCCACCCGCAATCGACTCGGCGCTGACCTGGCCATTGAGCCTAGCCCAGCGTGTAACCGCCTGACGCACAAAAGGGTAGCTCTGCTCGCCATAAATCACCCGGGTTGGCGTATGTACCCGGCGCAGCGAATGCCACAGGCGCTGCGGCATGGAATCAAATACATCAGCCTCTCGACTGGGACGGCATTTGAGCTCAACACCCAGCTCGGCATGATCGCGCAAGGCATGTTCAATATGCGCACGGAAGGCGCCCTCTTCCCAGCCACGGAACATACCCCGGTTATGCAAGGCCGCATAAGCAGCATCCCGATCCGACCAGTGATGGCGGCGTGCACGGGCTTTATCGGCCATCGGATTACGCCGCAAACCGATTAGACTCATACTCTGTCGCATGGTAATCAATGATTGCGGGAAGAGTACCGGGTCAAGCAACACCGCCGCCTGAAATGCCCGTGGATGCTGCGCCATGATCAGACTGGTCAACACGCCGCCAAAACTGTGCCCACAGGCCACATGGGGTACCCGGCCAAACAGCGCCGACCCCGCCTGAAAGGCCTCATACGCCAGCTCGGCATTGCGGTTCCAGCCGACGAAATGCCCGCCATGCTCACTCTCGCCATGGCCCTGCAGGTCACACAGCCACAAATCAAAATCATTCGCCAGAATAGCCAGCATCGGCTCGTAGGTGCGGGTACAGAAGCCGTTGCCATGCAGAAAGTGCAGCACGGGTTTATCGCTTGGCGGGGTATGCCAGCCGCCCAAGGCAAAGCCGGCGGAGGTGTCATGGGACCAGGGAAGCAACTGCATGAAGTAGACCTTGGCAAGGAAAACCACAGTTTACACAGTCTGG
>REBY01000164.1 GCA_007692485.1 Pseudomonadaceae bacterium
GAGGCCGAAATCAGCCTGCGCGGGCGCGACAAGGACAGCCAGGAATACCGTGATGCCTTTCAGCGCATTGCTGCTGCCAGTGGGCAGTTGAACCAGCGAATCGATGAGCTTTTGCTGCTCGCGCGTGGCGAGGACCGCTTGCTGCAGGTTGCACTGCAATTGCGGCCCCAGACGGCCTTTCAAGACTGGTTGCTGGACATGGTTAAGCAGCAGTTGCCGGCTCTTACCAGTCTGGTCAACACTGAGGTTCCAACACCGGTTGCCGGGCGCTGTGTACTGGTCGACCCGGACAAGTTTGCCCAGGTAGTGCGCATTGTCATCGACAACGCACGGCACTACTCCCCCGACGGGTTGCAACTAAGCCTTTCAATTGACTGTGATGAACACAGTTGGCGCCTGACGCTGGCCGATCGGGGTATCGGTCTGGATAGCGAGCAGCCAAAAACTCTGTTTCAGCGCCATTACCGGGGTGAGCGTGCACGGCTGACCCGACCGGACGGCCTGGGGATTGGGCTGTGCATTGCCCGCAGCATCATGCAGGCCCATGACGGTGAGATCCATCTGGCCGCCAACCCGGACGGTGGCACCCGGGTACTGCTATCCCTGCCCTGCTTTGATGGAGAGGTCGATGAAAATCCTGATTATTGAGGACGATGAAAAAGTCGGCAGCTTCCTGAATCGTGGGCTGAAGGCGGAAGGCTACCTGACCCAGTGGTTGCCGGAAGCGACCGGTGCCCTGGCGGTACTGCGTGACTTTATGCCCGACATTCTGGTACTGGACCGCATGTTGCCGCATATCGATGGCTTGACCCTGTGCCAGCAGATCCGCAGCCAGGCGATTCCGTGTCGGATTCTGGTGCTGTCCGCCCTTTCCGAAGTGGATGAGCGCATCAAGGGGCTGCGCGCCGGCGCGGATGATTATCTCGGCAAGCCCTTTCATTTCGAGGAGCTGTTGGCGCGCATCGAGTCGCTGGGCAAACGTGATTTGCAACAGCCGCGCCCGCGCACCCTGCAGGTTGCTGACCTGAGCCTTGATCTCGACCGCATGGAGGCCAGCCGTGATGGCCAGCCACTGACCCTGACAGCTAAAGAACTGGGTATTCTGGAGCTATTGATGAGCCACTGCGGCAAGGTATTCAGCCGCGAGCGGATTTTGACCAATGTCTGGGGGCTGAATGAAGACCCGATGACCAACATTGTCGATGTCTATGTGGCGCGGCTGCGCAAGAAACTGGATGAACCCTATGCCCATAAACTGCTGCATACTCGGCGTGGTTTGGGTTACTACCTGGAAGAATAGCGGCTGACTTTGGCGGTCAGCCGCTGGATGGGTATCAATCAGCGCTGAAAGGCAGCGATGAGTGGTGCAGCACGATGCGCAGATCACCCTGATCATCGCGCTGGAAGCCCCAGGTCTTGTCCACCGTGGTGACCTCACCTTCCGTATTGGTCAGCATCACATGCCCCATGGTCAGGGCCAGATCGCCATGTAGATGCACGGCGGCATTCTCGAAGGCAAAGCCGTGCCAGTCTTTCAGGGCAAAGCCGCTGTCATCAGGAAAGTCCGAATTGCCACCGACAAAATAGGCTAGCGCACCGTCTTGGGTGGTACGAAAAGTCTGTTCGCCATGAGCCAGGGTCGGCTTGAACAGAACCGGCCCCTGGGCATAGCCGTAGGCCGCATCCAACACCGCGCTGGCTTTCGCTGCTGCGCTGTCGCGCCCACCATCACGATAAGCCTGGCTAATTGCCAACAGGGCATCACCCCAGGCTTGTTGGGCTTGTTCTACTTCTGCCGGGGTAATGGCGTAACTGCCATTACTGGCGGCCTGTGCCTGACCCACGCCAAGCGTCAATACGGCGACGGATAACAGGGAAGCTACGTGAGCTCGCATATGTCTCTCCTTGCATGTTCCGGGGCAAAGCAGAAGTGCTTTGCTGGAATCAAGGCTAACCCGCTGCGGTGAAACAGCACCTGAGCAGCGGATGAACACAAGACATACGCAAGATTAAAAATTCATGAACGGCGCGTACCCAACAAGGCTGCGCCCTACCCTTCAATATCCCCATTGCGCATGGCAACGCTGATGGCTTCAGCGGTTGTTGCTACGCTGAGCCTGCGGCGGGCATTACGTAAATGGTTTTCCACTGTGCGGGTAGATAATCCGAGGGTCTTGGCGATGTCGGCATGTCGCCAGCCAACGGCGGTCCAGGCCAGCACTTCCCGTTCACGTGCCGTCAGGCTGCCTTGCTGATCATCTTTCGGGGCGGCCAGCAGTTGTCGGGCGCTGAAAAAAGCGGCAGTGGCGACCATGCTCATGGCGATACGTGCTTCGGGAGACGAATCAATATCGGTTCCCCCGGCGCTTATTGCGCCTTCCAGGCCAAGCCGGCCAAAGATAGGCACTTGCAGGCCGTGCATACCCGGCCCGCCTGGCTTGCGCACGATGCGGTAATGCTCACTCCGGTTGCCGGTCACTTTGGTCCAGAAGAAGGGTTCATTGGCTTTGAGAATATGGTGGGTGACCGGGCAATGGCGTACGTAGTTAGTGACATCGACGGTTTCACCATTACCAAACCAGTCACCTTCGACCCAGTAAATTTGCTCGACGATGCCATCGAGCGTTGTGCTGGCGGAGAACAGGATAAAGCGGTCATAGCCCAAGGGTTCGGCGAAGCGGCGCACGGCAGTTTGGATGGCGATTAGGCTTTTGCTGCCTTCTATCGCCAGTGCTGCCGCAAATGCGTCGTTCGCCGCCATGATCATTTAGTGGCCAACCTCTTCCAATAGCGCCTTGGCAGCCAGTTGACCCAGGGGGTTGCCCGCCAGGGGGCTGTCGCCGGTCAGCAGCTTGCGATCCTTATGCACGGCACCGGTCATGTCCGAGTTGATAATCTCGAAACCTGATGCTTTCAGGCGTTCGCCAAACTTCCAGGTCAAGTGGCCTGGCATGTAGCCCATGTCCGGGGTTTGCGCATCGATGGCATCGGGGAATGCGACGATTTTATAGCCGGCAAAGTCCGGATGATTCTCGCCGACGGCCAGCAAGGCGGCAGGGCCATGGCACAGGGAGATCATGTATTTGTCGTGCTTGGCGGCCCATTCAAGCAGGGCTTTCATGTCCTGGCTGTCGGGCAAACCAATCATGGCGCCATGGCCGCCGGGAATAAATACGCCGATATAGTCGGAGTCTTCGCCTAGCGTCTGCTCGATCACATCAGCCAGCTTCAACGGCTTTTTGAATTGCTCACGGTAGTCGGCATACAGGCCCATGATGTCCTGATCTTCCGATGGCATTGCCCAGTGCTCAAACTTGACTGGATTGCCTGACAGGGTCGCGATGTCAAAGCTAAACCCGGCTTTGACCATGTGGTACATGGGTAGCAGCGTTTCCACTGGGTGATTGCCGGTGGAAAACAGGGTGCCATTGGCCATGGGCATGTAGCGCTCATCTGCGCCGATCAGCAGGATCTTCCAGCGGCCGCCCGTATAGGGGTTGGGGTAGTCGGCGCCGCTCAAGTCTGACTTGGGAGAGGTAAACTGGCTGAGTGAATGCGGTGAAGGGAAAAAGGCATTATCTTCAGCATGATCAGGCGTTGGCTTGAGATCTTGGGGGGTCGGGTCAGTCATATTCACCTCATTACTGATGGTAGAGGCTACCTACGATAGTGGCTTGGGTCGGGCAAGGGAATGAGGGATTTCCCTCACTCCTGTACTGGCTAACGGCAGGCGCGCAAATTGTCGACGCGTCGCCCGTTCTGATAGCAGCGACGAATCCGGTCTCCCGCCATGTGATAGCTGATGGACATGCCATGACGAACGCCGTTTACCGTGCGGTAATTCTCGGCGCGGTCACGGCCGTTAAAGCGCTCGACATCCAGCACCTCGGGGTCACGCGTGGGTTTTTCGAGCAGTGTGGTGATGCCCAAAAAATTGATCCTTGGCGATACCAGGCGATTATCTTCGTAATCAGCAATACCAAAGCTGACTGATTGGTTGTCCTGGTAGGTTGTGCGCGCCGAGAGCAAACGGCCATGGCGTTTGCCATTGCGTAAGGTACCGGCGGCGCTGACCACACTGGGGTTGCCGGTATCGATGAACAGCAATACGTGGAAGGGGCCTTCGATATGGCCGTTGACGCATTGGCCGTCCAGCAACTTGCCTTCAATGCGGTTGACCACGCCGGCGGCGCGTATGCGATCGGCCTGGCTGCCATAAGCAATGGCCCAGAGTGATGCCTCGGAGACCGGGCACAGGGATGCCGCCCCCTCAAAGGCTTCGCGGGTGCCCGGCAAAGCTCTCTGGCTGTGAGTGGTCAGTGCTGCCATCAGGTCACGTTCCGGATTACGGCGGAATGTGGGCCTGGGGTAACCGCTGACCGCATCCGCTATGGCTTCACCCACTGGGACACAAACCGCTTCACCGGCAATCTGCCCGCGCTGATAACAGGTGCGTGTCAGCTCGGTGCGATAGCCGCGCATCACTTCGATCGGGTGATTGATCAGCCAGCCGTCGGCCTTGCCGTCTACGGTGGTCATTTCGGTGGCCAGCATGCTGCCCATCCAGGTCAGGATTTTTATAGTTCCGGGACCAAGATATTCCTGGACGTTGGTGACCACCTGCTGGTTGCCTTCTGCACTGGTTGAGAAGGTGAGCCCCATGCCGCGACCAACCGGCTGGCCAGCATCAAACCGGTTGATGGTATGGACGATATTGTCGTAAGACAGGCTACCGTCACTTTGACGCCCGATCGTGCGGCCGGAGGTGGTGACTTCGCCTTGCAGTTGGCCGTTGACCACGGTGCCACGTACGCGGATGGATTCCTGGGTGGTGGACGTGATGCCGACATAGCTGCTTTCGGTATCGAAGCGGCCTCTGGCGGTGAATTCACCCACGGGTACGCCGTTGACGCAGTCACCGTGGGTCATCACGGTTTCCAGGTGGGTTACCCGACTTTGCATACCATCAGGCATCGCTGCCATTGAGTCGGCGTATTCGGCGCTGGTCATGCGCCGATTGAGCAGCCAGGTCATGTCTTCGGTGAGTTCGCACACCGGGCTGCCGGATTGCGTCAGCGTATCGATGTGGGCAACCGTCGCTGTATGCATGGCATTCAGGCGTTCCTGGTCGGCGGTCAGTGCCGCGTCGTCAAGTTGTGGCTGGTCACGCAAAGCCGGGTTGTATTGTTGTGCCCAGGCGGGCAGTGCCAGCACAAGTGCAAGGCACCAGGCAGGCGAGTATTTGATGATCAGGTTCATTGCTCTGTCCGAGGTTGAGCTAACAGCCACAGGTAATTAAAAATTTAGTACAACCTGAACAGGAAAACGAGCTTTTATGCACCGTTAGTCAGGCAAACGATGCCATGTAACCCGGCTCTTACTCGGGCTCAGCATCCTCACCAGGCCTTAATTGCAGTTGAATGCCGAGCAAGAACTTGCGCAGGACCTGATCTTTACACTCGCGGTAGTTTTTGTTGCCAGGCTTGCGGAAAAAAGCACTTAACTCATGTTTACTCAAGCGAAAGTCGGCTTGCTCCAAAACCTGCAAAACATCTTCAGCCTGAAAGCTCAAAGCGATGCGCAGTTTTTGCAATATCACGTTATTGTTCAGGCGCTCAGCCGGCATTGGGGGCGCGCCTTCGCGCTTGCCACGGTGGAAGATGATCAATCCATTCAGAAACGCCAACATGTCTTTGTCGCGCATCTTGAGAAAGCCTTCGTCTTCCTCTCTTTTCAACCAGCCAGCCACTTGCTCATCGCTCACAACAAGATCAGCCAATGAAAAAATGTCGATTAATGTGCTGTCTTTAAAATCAAAGGCGTAACGCAAGCGGCGCAAAATATCATTATTGATCAAAATAGAATTCCTGGTTTCAGATAGGCCGCAGATAATCAGGACACGTTATCTGCGGCAGATGAAGCCAGTGTATCAGGTGTCGTCCCGGCCGCCATTGATAGGGCCCAGGCGTTTAACCTGATGGCCGCAGTAACGACATTCATGGGTGGTTTGGAACGGGGCGTTATCCGCATGCTCCAGCGCGAAGGGTTCGCGGCAGGCCGGGCAGCGCATCTTTTTGATCAAAAATGCATAAAACAGCAGCAGGGCTGGCAGTAAGAAAAACAGTACGATTTTCAGGGCCGCCACAAAGCCTTCAGCGATGCTGATCATCAGAAACAGCATGATTGGCGCTGCGACAAGAAATATCAGGCGCAGGGTGAAGCGTTGCTTGAGCTGTTCGGTATCCATGTATCAAGCCTACCTGAGCTGGGTCTGCTTAATAAGTAGCAAATCCTTTCAAAAAGTGCCGAAGCTACTCTGCTTAGCGCGCAAAGCCTGCCAATTCACGAACCAGTGCCCTTTCTTCAGGCAGTTCAAGTTTGCTTTCAGCGCGCGTCAAAGCCAGGCGGGCATGCTTTTTCGCGGCATCGACCATGTCTGGATGACTGGCCTGGGACAAGGCATGTAAAGCCTTTTGCAAGCGCACCATGACTTCGATAGACCCTGCGCCATCACGGGCGATGGCGGTAAATGCGTCGTCAAACATGTCCATTACACAGAGTTCGGGGACCTCGATGCGATTACAACGGGGCTCCGGTACTTCTTTTGGACGGGCAGCCCACAAACTCAATAAGCGGACTTGAACCCCGATAACAGTAATTGCTGAGCCGGGATCATTGACGCCCGGGGACAGTGCCCTTCCGGCAATTTCCGACAAGACGACCAGGCCAAACCGTGGGTCGTTCTCGAATAACCGTTCGCGGCCAATTTCGAAGGCTTCGATGACCTGCTCCAGGTTGCAGTCAGTCGTGTCGCTATCAAAGCGAATGAACGCCAAGGGGCGCCCAGCGGCAATAAAAGAACCTGGGAGCGCCGCTACCTGAATGCGC
>REBY01000165.1 GCA_007692485.1 Pseudomonadaceae bacterium
CTGGCAGCTTGAGCCCGGGATTGCCGAGCTGCTGCAGCTCACATCTTGCCTGGTAACCAGGTAATTAAACCCGGCCAGATGGCGGCCACCACCAGCAGCAGAATCTGGATGGCGATAAACGGCAAGACGCCTTTATAGATCGCGGTGGTGGGTACGCTCGGCGGCGTCACGCCACGCAAATAGAACAGGGCAAAACCAAACGGCGGGGTGAGGAAGGAGGTTTGCAGGTTCAGCGCGATCATCACGCCAAGCCAGATCGGGTCCAGCCCCATGGCCAGCAATACCGGGCCAACAATGGGTACCACCACAAAGGTGATCTCGATAAAGTCGAGAATAAAACCGAGCAGAAAAATCAGCAGCATCACCAGCAGGGTGGCGGTAAAGACCCCGCCGGGCAGAGCATTGAACAGGCTGTGTACCAGATCCTCGCCGCCAAAGCCGCGGAACACCAGTGAGAAAATCGAGGCGCCGATCAGGATCATAAAGACCATGGCGCTGATCAGCGTGGTCGACTCGGCCACCGCTTGCAGGCGGCCCAAGGTCAGGCGGCCCTTGAGGATAGCCAGCAGGCTGGCGCCAAGGGCTCCGACGGCGGCGGCTTCGGTGGGGGTGGCGATGCCAGCGAGTATTGAACCGAGCACTGACATGATCAGCAGCAAGGGTGCAAACAGGCTCAGCAGTAGACGCGGCAAGCTGATGGCGGGCAACTCGTCGACCGGCAGGGCGGGCATTTTCTCCGGCCGCCACCAGGCCATAAAGAGTAAATACACCAGGTACAGGCCAATCAGCAGAATGCCGGGCAGCAAGGCGCCGACAAAGAGATCACCCACACTGACGGTTTGTGGCGAAAAGATGCCCTGGCTGAGCTGGGCTTGCTGGTAGGCGCTGGACAGCACATCGCCGAGCAGCACCAGCACAATGGAGGGGGGTACTATCTGGCCCAGGGTGCCGGTCGCTGCCAAAGTGCCGGTCGCTATTGCAGGGTCATAACCGCGCTTGAGCATAGTCGGTAGCGCGAGCAAGCCCAGGGTGACAACGGTTGCGCCGACAATGCCGGTACTGGCGGCGAGCAGGGCGCCAACCAGGCAGACGGCAATCGCCAGCCCGCCGCGCAGGCTTCCGAACAGGCGTGACATGGCGTCGAGCAAGTCTTCGGCAATGCGCGATTTTTCCAGCATCACGCCCATAAAAACGAACAGCGGCACCGCCAGTAGCGTCTGGTTGTTCATGGTGCCAAACAGGCGGCTGGGCAGGGCGCCAAGAAAAGTCGGCTCAAAAACACCAAAAAGTACGCCAACGCCGGCAAACAGCAACGACAGCCCGCCCAGGGTAAAAGCCACCGGAAAGCCCAGCATCAACGCCAGGCAGATACAGACAAACAGCAGGATGGCGATCCACTCGAAGCCCATCAGAGCACCTCGTCCTGATGGTCATGGGGGTGTTCAAGGAAGTCACTGCGTAAGCCGCTGAGCACCGCGAGGGTCTTGATAATTTGCGCCAGCGCTTGCAGCAGCAAGGTCGCCACCAACAGCAGAATAAAGCTTTTCTGGATATACACGAAGGGCAGGCCGCCGGTATCCGCCGACGTTTCCCGCCGGGCCCAGGAAACGGCTACATAATCCCAGCAGTTCCAGGCCAGAAAAAGGCACATGGGCAGTAGTAAGAACAGTGTGCCACACAGGTCGATCAGCGCCTGGCGCTGACGCGAGAAGCGGCGGTAGAACACATCCACGCGTACGTGGCTGTCGCGCTGCAACGCCCAGGCGGCGGCGCCAAGAAACAGCAGGCCGTGGGCGTACAGGGTCAGTTCCTGCAGCGCCGTATTACCGCGCTGAAAGCCATAGCGCAGCAGTACGACACTCACGGTAAACAGCACCAGCAGCACACTAAGCCAGGCCAGGGCGCGGCCCAGGGTGCGATTCAGGCGATCAATGGCATCAGCCAGCGGCAAGCTGCGCTGCAACAGGTGGTTAGGCATGACGACCCAGGCTCAGGAAGGAATGATCCGGGTACGCCCGCGGTCATCAATGGCAACAAACACAAAGGTCGCTTCAGTCACCTTGCGGCATTCGTCATGAGCCAGGTCTTCGCTCCAGACTTCGACAGTGATTTTTATCGAGCTGCGGCCAATGTCCTGTAACAACGAATAGAAGGCTAATTGGGCGCCAACCGGTACCGGGACCATAAAGCCCATGCGGTCAATCGCTACCGTAGCTACCCGGCCACGGGCAATGCGCGAGGCGGTACTGGTACCCGCCAGGTCCATTTGCGAGACCAGCCAGCCACCAAAAATGTCTCCCCAGGCGTTGGCGTCGCGCGGCAGCGCGGTCACCTTGAGGGCCAATTCCCCCTGTGGGATGGGATCTTGATCAACATCACTCATATCAGACTCGTGTCGGCCATTGTATTTATTGAGTCACTTAAGCATCCTGTATCATGCTTGACAAGTAACAGGCGCGGCTATATTACGGCTTGCGCACTTGAGTCTCAATCAAAAGCGCGCAACTTGCGGCCACAGCATTCTCCTGACAGGCGTTCGGTTTAACCAAACTGTCATATTACGGGCATAGAGTTGTCACATGGCACAACGATACTGAGCCACGTGATGCCAAAGACGTCCTTCCAGGAGAATAAGCATGAAACTGAAACAACTCTGTGTCGCCGTAAGCCTTGCCAGCGCTGCTGCCTTCAGCACCGTGAGCGTGGCTGATGTAGATCCGAACTTGCCAAGCTATGAGCGCGTTGGTGGTGTGTCGGGCAACCTGTCCAGTATCGGTTCCGATACCCTGAATAATCTGATGACCCTGTGGGCTGAAGAGTTCAACAAGTTCTACCCCAACGTCAACGTTCAGATCCAGGGCGCGGGTTCTTCCACTGCGCCGCCGGCGATCACTGAAGGTACTGCCAACTTCGCCCCGATGAGCCGCGCCATGCGTGACTCGGAAATTCAGACCTTTGAGCAGCGCCACGGCTATGCACCTTATGCCCTGCCGGTTGCTGTTGATATGTTGGCCGTATACGTCAACAAGGACAATCCCATTGAAGGCCTGAGCCTGCCGCAGGTTGATGCCATTTTCTCCGCTACCCGCCGCTGCGATCATAGCGAAGATATCACCCGTTGGGGCCAGGTTGGCCTGACCGGTGCCTGGGCTAACCGTGACTTCGCGCTGTACAGCCGTAACGCCGTATCCGGCACCTACGGTTTCTTCAAGGACAACGCTCTGTGTGGCGGTGACTTCAAGTCCAGCATCAATGAGCAACCAGGTTCGTCCTCGGTGGTTCAGGGTGTGACTGAGTCTATCAACGGTATCGGCTACTCCGGTATCGGCTACCGTACCTCAGGCGTTCGCGTGGTTCCGCTGGCTGCCGAGCACGGTGGTGAGCACTTCGAAGCCACTGCTGAGAACGCTGCTACTGGCGACTACCCGCTGGCCCGCTACCTGTATGTGTACATCAACAAGAACCCGAACGAAGAGCTGGATCCGCTGACCCGTGAATTCGTGCGGATGATCTTCACCCAGGAAGGTCAGGGTGTTGTCCATCGTGACGGTTTCGTACCTGTGCCTAACAGCGTAGGCGAGAAGGTACTAGGCGAACTGGGTATCGAGTAATCCGGTAGTAGCGCCAGGATGGCAAACAAAGGGCTGCAATTGCAGCCCTTTGTTGTATCTGCGAGTTGGTGGTGTGGGTAATTGGCTTGAGGCCGGCAGCCGGCCCGATTTTCACATTGCCTTGTAACAATCCTGTCATATAAAGCCATTAGCCTGAGCTGGCCAAAATGGTAGTGACCTGTGAGCGGCCAACTATGACTGATCTGACTTCGAATATGGCTGAGGATGCGCCTCAGCCCTCATTAATGCCGAATGCCGAGGCGCGGCAAAAACTGCGCAAGCGGCGCGGCCTTAAGGACAAAATGTCGCGCTGGGGTATAACTACCGCCGGCTTCGGCGTGGTCTTTGCCCTGGCAATGATCTTTGTCTACCTGTTTTACGAGGTCGCACCGATTATCCGCGGTGCGGCCGTAACGCCGCTGGTGACCGTGGAATTGCCGGTGACCGGAGAAACCTCCGGGGCAGTGACGCAAGCCCTGTTTATGGAGCGCTATGAAGAACTCGGCTTGCAGTATGCTGATGATGGTCGGGCGACCTTTTTCCAGTTGAGTGATGGTGAGGTACGTGCCGCCCTGGATCTGGACCTGCCCGAAGATACCACCATCACCAGCTTTGCCTCCGGCAACCCGAGCTCGAGAATTGTCGCTCAAGGCTTAAGCAACGGCCAGGTTCTGGTGGTCGAGCATGATTATGACCTGACCTTCCCGGACGGGGTACGGCATATTTCACCGAAATTCGTTTTCCCGCTGGGTGAAGAGCCGATCCAGCTGGATGAGCAGGGCGTAGCCTTGCGTCACCTGGCTCTTGAGCGACGTGTGCGTGGGCGTGCCGCCACCTTGGTGGCCGGTATCACCGATGATCAACGGGTGGTGCTGGCGAATATTACTTCGCGCAGCAATATGATGACCGGCGAGACGACCGTCGAAACCGAACACTTCAACCTGCCGGCCGTGCCCGGTGAGCCGGTAAAAATTTTGCTGGATCAGCAGCTGCGCAATTTGTTTGTCGCTGATACCGAGGGGCGGATTCATTATTACGATGTCAGCACCCCGGCCAATGCGCGTCTGGTGCAAACGGTGGATGCCGGTAACGGCAGCCCGATTACCGCTATCGAGTTCCTCAACGGCACCGTCTCACTGATTGTCGGGACCGAAAGCGGTGAGCTGAGTCAGTGGTTTTTGGTGCGCGATGCTCACAATGAGTATGAGTTGACCCATGTGCGTGACTTCCGCAAGCACCCGGCAGCCATTACCAGCCTGGCAGCAGAATATAACCGCAAGGGCTTTGTTGCTGGCGATGCTGATGGTTATATCGGTATTCACTACGGTACCTCGGCGCGCACCTTGTATCTGCGAAACTATGTTGACCAGCCGATCGAGCAAGTGGCGATTTCACCCCTGAACGGTCGTATATTGGCGAAAACCCCGGATGCCAAAATCCACGTGGCTGAGCTGTGGAACCAGCACCCGCAACTGTCCTTCAGTGCGCTATGGAACAAGGTTTGGTACGAAGGTCGCAGCGAGCCGGAATATATCTGGCAGTCGTCATCCGCGTCGGATGAGTTCGAGTCCAAATTCAGCCTGACACCCTTGACCATAGGTACCCTGAAAGCGGCTTTCTACGCCATGCTGTTTGCTATGCCACTGGCGATTGCCGGGGCTATTTATACGGCTTACTTCATGTCGCCCAAGCTGCGCGGCTTCGTCAAGCCCAGCATCGAGATCATGGAAGCCTTGCCAACGGTTATTCTCGGCTTCCTCGCCGGGCTCTGGCTGGCGCCCTTTGCCGAAGCCCACCTGCCGGCGATCTTCAGCATCTTGTTGTTTATGCCAATCATGCTGCTGTTGTTTGCCTGGTTATGGAGCCGAGTGCTGCCAGACGCCCTGCGTCGGCATGTACCCGATGGCTGGGAAGCCGCCCTGCTGGTGCCCATCATCATTGGTTTTGTCTGGTTCTGTGTGACCCTCAGCCCCTTTGTTGAAATCTGGTTCTTCGGCGGCAGCATGCGCCAATGGTTTACCGATGTGGGTATTACCTATGACCAGCGCAACGCTCTGATTGTGGGCATCGCCATGGGCTTTGCGGTCATTCCGACCATCTTCTCGATTGCCGAGGATGCTGTGTTCACGGTACCGAAACACCTGACCCAAGGCTCGTTGGCACTGGGCTCGACACGCTGGCAAACGGTGATGGGCGTGGTCTTGCCGACCGCTAGCCCAGGGATTTTCTCGGCGGTGATGATGGGCTTTGGCCGTGCGGTGGGTGAAACCATGATTGTGTTGATGGCGACGGGCAACAGCCCGGTGGTCAACTTCAACATCTTCGAAGGTATGCGCACCCTGTCGGCGAATATCGCGGTTGAGCTGCCGGAAACGGCGGTGGGCTCCTCGCACTTCCGCGTGCTCTTCCTGGCAGCCCTGGTGCTGTTGGCGATGACCTTTGTGGTCAACACCATTGCTGAAATCATCCGCCAGCGCCTGCGTGCGCGCTACAGCAACCTGTAACCGGCCAATAGGGGAATATGATGAAATCCTGGTTTAAAAGTGGTGCCCCCTGGATCTGGCTGAATGCCGGCGCGGTGGCGATCTGTATGATCATGGTGGTGGGTCTGCTCAGCCTGATTGCGGTGCGCGGTTTTGCGCACTTCTGGCCGGCGGATGTGGCCCAGGTCGAGGTGATCGACCTGGACGGTAATCGCACGGAAATTCTGGGTGAAGTCGTTCGCTCGCAGACTATCCCTGCGGCGGTGGCCAAGGACGCCGGTTACCTAGTGCCTGAGGGTGTGGAAATGGTCACCCGTTTCCTGTTCAAGCAGGGCAACCGTGACCAGACTGGTCGTGACTTTGCCTGGTATACCGAATTCGGGATGGGCGAGTTCAAATATCCAGAAAACGTTTGGGCGATCGAGCGACGTGAATGGGGTAACTTCTATGGTTATCCGGTCAGCCTGACCCGCGACGGTATCGTGCTTTCGGTCAATGACAGTGACTTCTGGGATGCCGTGCAGGCATCGGTGGCGCGCAGTATTGAACTGCATGACGACATCAAGCGGATTGAGCGTGGCCAGATTGGCCGCATCAACCGGGGTATCGAGCAGTTGCGCCTGGATCGCCGCTCACTGGATTTGCGTGAAGTTGAAGGGGCGGAGCGCGAGCAGGCCGAAGCACGGATTGCTGCGGAGGCTGAACGTCTGGACGCCGACTATGAAGTGCTGCGTGCCGAGCTGGACCTGCTGTATGAGAGCACCCGGCGTGACAGCTTGCGCATGCGCATGA
>REBY01000153.1 GCA_007692485.1 Pseudomonadaceae bacterium
AGGCGAGGCATACGATGAGCAAAGAAGTGCTGCTGGTTGTGGAATCCGTTTCCAACGAAAAAGGCGTACCACCCGGCGTAATTTTTGAAGCCCTGGAACTGGCATTGGCCACGGCAACAAAAAAGCGCTATGAAGATGAAGTCGATGTGCGCGTCGAAATCAACCGTCAGACCGGTCTGTACGACAGCTACCGTCGCTGGACCGTGGTTCCTGATGAAGATTTCGAAGAGCCGGACATGCAGCTGACGCTGGATCAGGCGCAAGCGCGCGATCCGGCGCTGGAGATTGGCGCGGTTATCGAAGAAAAGATTGACTCTATCGAGTTTGGTCGCATTGCCGCGCAAATCGCCAAGCAGGTTATTGTGCAGAAAGTGCGCGAGGCCGAGCGTGCGCAGGTTGTCGATGCCTACCGCGAGCGGGTCGGTGAGATCCTTAGCGGCACAGTCAAGAAAGTGACCCGCGACAGTATTATTGTTGACCTGGGTAACAACGCCGAAGCGGTATTGCCGCGCGAAGAGATGATCCCGCGCGAGACGTTCCGCAGCGGTGTGCGTATTCGTGCGCTGCTCAAGGATATCCGCACCGAGAACCGTGGCCCGCAACTGGTGCTGTCACGCGCATGCCCGGAAATGATCATGGAGTTGTTCCGCATCGAGGTGCCGGAAATCTCCGAAGGTCTGATCGAGTTGATGGGTGCTGCCCGTGATCCCGGTTCGCGCGCCAAGATTGCCGTGCGCTCGAAAGACAAGCGTATTGACCCACAGGGTGCCTGTATCGGTATGCGCGGTTCGCGCGTCCAGGCCGTTACCGGTGAGCTGGGTGGCGAGCGGGTGGATATCGTGCTCTGGGACGACAACCTGGCGCAGTTCGTGATCAACGCGATGGCGCCCGCTGAAGTTGCGGCGATCATTGTCGATGAAGATACCCACGCGATCGACATCGCCGTTGGCGAAGACAACCTGGCGCAAGCCATTGGCCGTAGTGGTCAGAACGTGCGGCTGGCCAGCCAGTTGACTGGCTGGACGCTGAACGTGATGACCGAAGACGATATTCGCGCCAAACAGGAAGCCGAGACCGGCGACATTCTGCAGCTGTTTATGGATGAGCTGGATGTGGAAGACGACCTGGCTGGTGTGCTGGTCGACGAAGGTTTTACCAGTCTCGAAGAAGTGGCCTATGTGCCAATGGAAGAGATGCTCGCAATCGATGGCTTTGACGAAGATATCGTCACTGAGCTGCGTGCCCGGGCCAAGGATCGCTTGCTGACCAAGGCGATCGCTAACGAGGAGAAGCTTGAAGAGGCCCAACCGGCCGAAGACCTGCTGGGGATGGACGGCATGGACCGCGCCCTGGCATTCCAACTGGCAGCCAATGGCATTGTGACCATGGAAGACCTGGCTGAGCAGTCGGTGGATGACTTGCTGGATATTGAAGGTATGAACGAAGAGCGGGCCGGCGCCTTGATCATGGCCGCTCGTGCCCCCTGGTTTGAATAACCGGTCGGTGCTGGAGACAAGCCTGCGGTAATAACGCATGGATCCGACTGAGGAGAGACGTGAATGGCTGAAGTAACGGTCAAAGAATTAGCCGCTGAAGTAGGTACGCCCGTTGAGCGACTGCTGCAGCAGATGAAAGAAGCCGGGCTGGAACACAGCCAGGCCGAGCAGAACGTAAGCGATGGTGAAAAACAGGTGCTGTTGACGCACCTGAAGACCGCGCATGGTGGCGAAGCCAGTGGCGAGCCGCGCAAGATCACTTTGAAGCGCAAGACGGTCAGCAAGCTGCGAGTTGCCGGCAGCAAGACGGTTAACGTCGAAGTGCGCAAAAAGAAGACTTACGTCAAGCGCGATCCGGCCGAGCTGGAAGCAGAACGCGAACGCGAGATTGCTGAGCAGCGTGATGCTGAAGAGGCGCGCATTCAGGCCGCCGAAGAGGCGAAGAAGCGTGCCGAGGAAGAGGCTGCACGTAAAGCGGCAGCTGATACCCAGGCTGAAGCGCCGGCCGAGAAAACTGAAGCGGCGGCTGAACCTGCTGCTCCAGCTCCGGCTCCCGAGCCTGCGCCATCGGTCGCCGTGCCGCCTGAGCCGGTGGTCGAGAAGAAGAAAGAAGAGCCACGCCGCAAGCATGCCGCGCCGACTCGCGCCGATGATGACGAAGAACGCCGTCGCAAGCGCGCCGGTGGTCATGCCGGCAGCAAGGCCCGCAATACCGGCCGGATGATGGATGAAGAGAGCGGTGGTCGCCGTCGTGGCGGCGGCAGCAAGCTGAAAGCCAACAAAAAGCGCAATCAGCACGGCTTCGAGAAGCCTACCGGTCCGGTTGTGCGTGAAGTGATTATTGGTGAAACCATCACGGTTGCCGAGCTGGCACAGAAGATGTCAGTCAAGGCTGCTGAAGTCATCAAGTACATGTTCAAGAACGGCACCATGGTGACCATTAACCAGGTGCTGGATCAGGATACTGCTGCCATTGTTGCTGAAGACATGGGCCACAAGGTCAAGCAGGTGCGTGAAGACGAGATCGAAGATCAACTGGTCGAAACCCATACCCACGAAGGCGAGATGGTCACCCGTGCGCCGGTAGTGACCGTGATGGGTCACGTTGACCACGGTAAGACGTCGCTGCTCGATTATATTCGTCGCGCCAAGGTGGCCTCCGGTGAGGCGGGTGGTATTACCCAGCACATCGGTGCCTACCACGTTGAAACCGAACGCGGCATGGTGACCTTCCTGGATACCCCTGGTCACGCGGCCTTTACCGCCATGCGTGCCCGTGGTGCCAAAGCGACCGATATCGTGATTCTGGTTGTGGCTGCTGATGACGGTGTCATGCCACAAACCGAAGAAGCCGTGGCGCATGCCAAGGCGGCCGGTGTGCCCCTGGTCGTCGCGGTCAACAAGATTGATAAGGAAGACGCCGATCCAGACCGCATCAAGAACGGCCTCGCCGCGCTGGATGTGATCCCGGAAGAGTGGGGTGGTGACACCATCTTCGTTCACGTATCGGCCAAGGTTGGTACCGGGATTGATGACCTGCTGGAAGCGGTTCTGCTGCAGGCTGAAGTGCTTGAGTTGAAGGCTCAGCCCTCAGCCCCTGGTCGTGGTGTGGTGGTTGAATCACGCCTCGACAAGGGCCGTGGTCCGGTCGCTTCGGTACTGGTTCAGACCGGTACCCTGCGTCAGGGCGATATCGTGCTGGCTGGCGTCAACTATGGCCGCGTGCGTGCCATGCTGGATGAAAACGGTCAGCCGGTTAAGTCTGCCGGTCCGTCGATTCCGGTCGAGATTCTCGGTCTGGACGGCACGCCGGATGCCGGTGATGAGTTGAACGTCGTCGCTGACGAGCGCAAGGCGCGTGAAATCGCCCTGTTCCGCCAAGGCAAGTTCCGTGAAATCAAGCTGGCCCGTCAGCAGAGCGCCAAGCTGGAAAACATGTTCGAGAACATGGGCCAGGGCGAGAAGAAAACCCTCAACGTGGTGCTCAAGGCCGACGTGCGTGGTTCTCTGGAAGCGCTGCAAAGCTCGCTCAGCGAACTGGGTAACGAAGAAGTTCAGGTCAAGATCGTTTCTGGTGGTGTGGGCGGTATTACTGAAACCGACGCCAACCTGGCGCTGGCTTCGAATGCCGTGGTGTTCGGTTTCAATGTGCGTGCTGATGCTACGGCGCGCAAGATCATTGAGAGCGAAGGCCTGGACCTGCGTTACTACAGCGTCATCTACGAAATTATTGATGATGTGAAAAAGGCCCTGACCGGTATGCTGGGCAGTGACGTGCGCGAGCAGATTCTCGGCGTGGCCGAAGTCCGCGACGTGTTCCGTTCACCCAAGTTCGGTGCCGTAGCTGGCTGTATGGTTATCGAAGGCGTTGTTTACCGCAACCGACCGATTCGCGTGCTGCGCGAAGACGTGGTCATCTATGAAGGCGAGCTGGAATCCCTGCGTCGCTTCAAGGATGACGTTGCCGACGTACGCAATGGCATGGAATGTGGTATCGGGGTGAAGAACTACAATGACGTTCGCCCAGGTGACCGCATCGAAGTGTTCGAGCGCGTCCAGGTAGCGCGGACGCTCTAAACCCAGCCAGGAGCTGGAAGCTGAATACCGGGTGTTGCCTCAGGCGGCACCCGGTTGTTGGCTTCCGGCTTTGTGCTTTCTTGTGAGGGGCGCGAAAGTGGCCAAAGAATATAGTCGAACCCAGCGCGTGGGTGACCAGATGCAGCGTGAACTGGCGCTGTTGATTCAGCGCGAGGTCAAGGACCCGCGTCTGGGCATGATCACTGTGACCGCGGTTGATGTCAGCCGTGATATGGCGCATGCCAAAGTGTTTATCACCTTGATGGGCAAGGACAGTGATGAGGATATCGCGCAGAACCTGGAGATCCTCAAGGATGCTGCCGGTTTTTTGCGTATGTTGCTCGGCCGTAGTATGAAGTTGCGCAGCATTCCGCAGCTGCATTTTCATTACGACGAAAGCATCCGCCGTGGTGTGCGCCTGTCGTCGCTGATTGAACAGGCGGTGGCTGAAGATCGTCGCCACCAGTCTGATAGCGGTGACAAGGAGTAGTGGTGGTGGGAGTGCGTCGCAAGCGCCGAGACATTGATGGCGTACTGATTTTTGACAAGCCGCTGGGCATGACGTCGAACGCCGCGCTGCAGAAAGTGCGCTGGCTGTTCAATGCCAACAAGGGTGGGCATACCGGCAGTCTGGACCCCCTGGCCACAGGCGTATTGCCCTTGTGTCTGGGTGAGGCGACCAAGTTTTCCCAGTATCTGCTGGATGCCGACAAGGCTTATGTGACTGAAGGTCGGCTGGGTATGACCACCACCACCGGCGACGCCGAGGGCGAGGTGCTCGAGATGAAGCCAGTGGATGTCAGTCTGGCGGATGTCGAGGCGGTGCTGCCGCAGTTTCGCGGTCCGATCGAGCAGGTGCCGCCGATGTACTCGGCACTGAAAAAAGATGGCCAGCCGCTGTACAAGCTGGCGCGCGCCGGCGAAACCGTGGAGCGAGCAGCGCGATCTGTTACTATTGATCAGTTAAGCCTGCTGAGCCTGGACGGCGACCGTCTGCGCTTGCAGGTACAGTGCAGCAAGGGCACCTATATTCGCTCATTGGTTGAGGATATTGGCGCAGCCCTGGGGTGTGGTGCGCATGTCTCCGCGCTGCGGCGGATTCAGGCCGGGCCCTTTGTTGAAGCCCAGTGCGTTACCCTGGAGCAGCTGGAAGCGCTGCATGCCGAGGGCGGTGCCGAGGCGCTGGATCAGTTGCTGTTGCCAATGGACAGCGGCCTGGAAGACTGGCCACAGGTGCAGTTGACCGAGGATACCGCGCATTACCTGAATCATGGCCAGGCGGTTCGGGTGCCCGGAGCGCCGGCTTTTGGCCTGGTCCGGCTGCGCGACCCGGCCGGGCGCTTTATCGGCATCGGTGAAATGACTGATGATGCCCGGGTGGCACCGAAGCGCCTGCTGCGCTTCAATGGTTAAGAATTAATTGCCTGTGGCTGCGGCCACAGGAACCGAGTTGACCCGTCAGGGTCACAACGAGGGTGGCTGTTAACAGGCACGGTCATTCCTCGCTATATCACACGGGACAAGGTCCCGGCCTGTTACCTCAGAGGAAATTTCAACATGGCACTGAGCGTTGAAGAAAAGGCTGCAATCGTTTCCGACTACCAGCGTGGCGAAGGTGATACTGGTTCTCCGGAAGTCCAAGTAGCGCTGTTGACGGTAAACATCAACAAGCTGCAAGGTCACTTCAAGGACAACAAGAAGGATCACCACTCGCGTCGCGGTTTGATCCGCATGGTAAACCAGCGTCGTAAGCTGCTGGACTACCTGAAGTCGAAAGACACTACGCGGTACAGCGATCTGATTGGCCGTCTGGGTCTGCGTCGCTAAGCGACCTCGCCCTTTTGGACATGACCGGGTCCGATTCCCGGTCATGCCCAGGATTCCGCCCGAAGGCAAGTAGAGAAGAGAGAGAAGAACCGTGATGAACCCGGTAATCAAGCAATTCAAGTTGGGTGACCGCACAGTTACCCTGGAAACGGGCCGTATTGCCCGTCAGGCCTCAGGGGCCGTTCTGGTCAGCATCGATGATGCGGTCAGCGTTCTGGTCACCGTGGTCGGCGCCAAGAAAGCCGATGCCGGCCGGGATTTCTTCCCGCTGTCGGTCCACTACGTCGAGAAAACCTATGCCGCCGGCCGTATCCCCGGCGGTTTTTTCAAGCGTGAAGGTCGTCCGTCAGAGAAAGAAACCCTGACCTCGCGCCTGATCGATCGTCCGATTCGCCCGCTGTTCCCGGACGGCTTCATGAATGAAGTCCAGGTCGTTTGTACTGTCATCTCCACCGACAAGACGACTGACCCTGATGTGGCTGCGATGATTGGCACCTCGGCCGCGCTGGCGATTTCCGGTATTCCTTTCGAGGGTCCGATTGCCGGTTCGCGCGTTGGTTTTGACGAGAACAATGGTTATATCCTCAACCCGAACTACGAGCAGCTGAAAGACTCACGTCTGGACATGGTTGTGGCCGGTACTGAAGACGCTGTACTCATGGTGGAGTCGGAAGCCAAAGAGCTGACCGAAGACCAGATGCTGGGCGCGGTACTCTTTGCCCACATGGAATTCCAGCCAGCGATCCAGGCGATCAAGGAACTGGCTACTGAAGCCGGCAAGCCGCGTTGGGACTGGCAGCCTGCTGCCGAAAACACTGCGCTGCTGGATGCGGTCAAAGGCCAGTTTGGCGCTGGCATTGCCGAGGCCTACACCATCACCGACAAGATGGCGCGCTACACGCGTCTTGGCGAGCTGCGTACCCAGGCGATCGAAGCCCTGGCCGGTGAAGAAGAAGGTCAGCCAAGCCAAGGCGACGTGAAAGATGCCTTTGGCGAAATCGAATACCGTACCGTACGTCAAAGCGTGGTTAACGGTAATCCGCGTATCGATGGCCGTGACACCCGCACTGTGCGTCCGCTGAATATCGAAGTCGGTGTTCTGGCACGTACGCATGGTTCCGCCCTGTTTACCCGCGGCGAGACGCAGGCGCTGGTGGTCACTACGCTGGGTACTGCCCGCGACTCACAGTTGCTGGACACCCTGGAAGGCGAAAAGAAAGACCCCTTCATGCTGCATTACAACTTCCCGCCCTATTCGGTCGGTGAGTGTGGTCGCATGGGTGGTACGGGGCGTCGTGAGATCGGTCATGGTCGTCTGGCCCGCCGCAGTATTCAGGCCGTAATGCCGGATATGGACGAATTCCCCTATACCATTCGTATCGTCTCGGAAATTACCGAATCCAACGGTTCCAGCTCCATGGCCTCGGTCTGTGGTGCCTCGCTGGCACTGATGGACGCGGGCGTGCCGCTGACCGCACCGGTTGCCGGTATTGCCATGGGTCTGGTTAAGGAAGGCGACAAGTACGCGATCCTGACTGACATCCTGGGTGATGAAGATCACCTTGGTGATATGGACTTCAAGGTAGCTGGTACCGAGAAGGGTGTTACTGCGCTGCAGATGGACATCAAGATCAACGGTATTACCGAAGAGATCATGGAAACTGCATTGGCTCAGGCACTGGAAGCACGCCTGAACATTCTGCAGCAGATGAACCAGGTATTGCCGGCGTCGCGTAAAGAGCTGTCCGCTAACGCGCCGACCATGATCAGCATGAAGATCGATTCCGACAAGATCCGCGACGTGATCGGCAAAGGTGGCGCGACTATTCGCAGCATCTGTGACGAGACCGGTGCTTCGATCGACATCACCGATGACGGCACCGTGAAAATCTTTGCTGCCAGCAAGGATGCCGCCAATGCCGCCAAGGCGCGGGTTGATGGCATTACTGCCGAAGCCGAGATCGGCAAGATCTACAGCGGTAAGGTCGAGCGTATCGTTGATTTCGGTGCCTTCGTTAGCATCCTGCCGGGTAAAGATGGTCTGGTTCATATTTCCCAAATCGCCAATACCCGCATCGAGAAAGTGACCGATGTGCTGCAGGAAGGTCAGGAAGTGCGCGTGCTGGTACTCGACGTGGACAACCGCGGCCGCATCAAGTTGTCGATGAAAGATGTCGACGCTGCCGAGGTCAGTGGGGTCTAAGACCAACACTGATTGATGGCAATAAAAAACCCGGCCTCTGGCCGGGTTTTTTGTGTCTGCACAGTGACTTGCCCGCACGCACTTTGCTTTAAGGCGCCAGCCGCGTTTAAATAGAGCCACACTTTCCGATCCAAAGCCGAGACTTCATGCTCTGGTTGTTGACGTTGCATATTGCCGCCTTGTTGATCTGGTCCGCTGGACTTATCTATTTGCCGCTACTGATTGCTGGCACCCGCAACGACAGTCTTGCCCTTGGCTGCGCGCCGGCCAATGCCGATTCGATTGCTCGTTGGCTGTTTACCCGTGTAGCCAGCCCGGCGGCTGCGGTGGCAATTGTCGCGGGTAGCCTGGTGTTTCTTGTTAACGGCACCACCGACCTCTGGTTGATGGTCAAGTTGACGTTGGTGACTTTGCTCGTTGTAGCCCACGCCTTTAGCGGTTTGTTGGTGATTCGTCTGGAGGCTGGAAAGTCCGTGGTGCGGGCCAGTTACGTGCTGTTGGCCGGGGTGTTGCTGCTGTTGGCGGCGGTTCTCTGGCTGGTGCTGGCCAAGCCGGTATGGGGGTGGAGCTAATGCCACTTATTTCAGGGCCGGGTATCACGCTCCATCGCACCTTCGATATCGACACCCACAGCGTACTCGTACACCAGCTGCCCACCCAGGTAGCCGGTCACGCCGATCAGCAGGCTGCAGAGCAGGCTGAGATAGAGACCCCAAGGAAAGATAGCACTGACTGGCTCCTGCAGGCGCAGCAGCCAGTTCAGGCTGGCCAGGGAGAGCAGCATGATGGCCAGCAAGCCATGGCTCCAGCCGCTAACCAGACGGCGTATGCGGCGCACAATGAGCAAGTCCAGCATGCCGACGATGCCGGCCACAGTCCCGCCCAGGGCGCCAATACCGGCCAACCACAGGCTGGCGCGCGCCCAGAATTCGTCTGCGGTCATGAGAAAGGCCAGGTCGCTGGCAACCAGGCCGATCAGTGCCGCCACCGGGAAGTGCACCAGAGCCGGGTGCAAGGGGTGACCACGAATGGCCATGCGGCTGGGGATCGGCGAAGTGGGCATAGGGCTTCTCGTTTGCACACGTGGGTTGCTGGGGCCGGACACGTCCGGCGCATCTTGTCTGCAAGGGTAACAGCCTGCACGCTTTTGACCAGCCCCTTGTGGTTGACGGGTTGTAGCGGTCCCTTGTCGACACTGGATCCGGCCGGGCCGGCGGCGGCATCAGCTGCGGCGCTCTGGTGGAGCATGTTTGTCGTGGCCAGTGTAGTGCTGTTGGTGCTTTGCGGGCTCTGGTGGTATGCCATGCGCCGCTCTCCGCCAGCGCTGTCGCCGACCCGGCAAGCGCAGCTGGAAAGACGCTGGATTATCGGCGGCGGCCTGGTATTGCCGATGACCTGCATCGGTATCTTGCTGCTTTTTGGTATACCGGCCGGGCAGCGCATGTTGCCCTTGCCGGTGCCCGGGCAAGAGCCTCTGGTGATCGAGGTTACCGGGCATATGTGGTGGTGGCAGATCGAGTACCCGGAGCAAGGTATCGAGCTGCAGAATGTGTTGCACATCCCGGTCGACCAACCGGTCGATATTCACTTGCGCAGTGCGGACGTGATTCATTCGTTCTGGGTGCCGCGCCTGGCCGGCAAACTGGATGCGATCCCTGGACGTACCAATGTGCTGCGTTTGCAGGCCAGTCAGACAGGTGAGTTCTATGGCCAGTGTGCTGAGTTCTGCGGTGTTGGCCACAGCCATATGCAGTTTCGCGTAATCGCCCATGAGGGGGATAGCTTCCAGGATTGGCTAGAGGAGCAGGGCAGCGATGAGTGAACCGGGCAACAGCCGCGAACAAACTCTAGCAAAAGTGTGGGCCAATCTGCCGGGTTGGGGCACCCTGGCGGCGGTTAACCATACCAGTATTGGTCTGCGCTTTATGGTTACCGGCATGCTGTTCTTTCTGGTTGGTGGGGTGCTGGCCATGTTGGTGCGTACCCAGTTGGCCTTGCCGGAACAGGAACTGATCAGCCCAGAAGCCTACAATCAGTTATTCACCATGCATGGCACGGTGATGATGTTCCTGTTTGCCATCCCGGTACTGGAAGGCTTGGCCCTGTACCTGATTCCCAAGTTGATCGGGGCGCGTGATCTGGTCTTCCCGCGTATCAGTTCGCTGGGTTATTACTGCTATCTATTTGGCGGCCTGATTATCCTGTCCAGCCTGTTTTTTGGCGTAGCACCGGATTCTGGCTGGTTTATGTATACGCCGCTGAGCAGTGCCGAGTTTTCCCCCGGGCCGGGATCCGATTTCTGGTTATTGGGCATTACCTTCGTCGAGATATCCGCCATGGCGGCGGGGATTGAGCTGACCGTGTCCATTTTGCGCACGCGGGCACCGGGCATGACCCTGAGCAAGATGCCGATCTTCTGCTGGTACATTCTGGCGATGGCGTTAATGATTGTGTTCGGCTTTCCGCCATTGATTCTGGGCAGCATTCTGCTGGAACTGGAACGCGCCGCTGGCTTGCCGTTCTTCAGTGTCGCCGAGGGCGGTGATCCGCTGCTCTGGCAGCACCTGTTCTGGCTGTTTGGTCACCCTGAGGTGTATATCATCTTTCTGCCGGCCGCGGGCATCGTCTCGACGTTGATTCCGGTATTTGCCCAGCGCCCTCTGGTGGGGTATCGCTGGGTGGTGCTGTCGATTCTGCTGACCGGCTTTATCAGTTTTGGCCTCTGGGTCCATCACATGTTCACTGTGGGTATTCCGCAACTGGCGCAGGTGTTTTTTTCGCTAGCCAGTATGTTGGTCGCGATTCCGACGGCGATTCAGGTGTTTGCCTGGCTGGCCACGTTGTGGACCGGAAAGGTGCGTTTTGAGCTGCCAATGTTGTGGGTTTTCGGTTTTCTGGTGATCTTTGTCTGTGGGGGGCTGACCGGGGTCATGCTGGCGTTGGTCCCCTTCAATTGGCAGGTGCATGATACCCATTTCGTGGTTGCTCACCTGCACTATGTACTGGTCGGTGGCATGCTGTTTCCGTTGATGGCCGGCCTGTATTACTGGTTACCGCAGCTGACCGGACGCCTGCCGAGCGAGCGCCTGGGCCGCTGGGGTTTCTGGCTGACCTTTGGTGGTTTCAATGTGACCTTCCTGTTGATGCATTTGACGGGGCTGCTGGGTATGCCGCGGCGGGTGTATACCTATGAGGCCGGGCTGGGTTGGGACTGGCTCAACCTGTTGTCATCGATTGGCGGTTTTGTCATGGCGGCGGGTATCGGCATGGTGTTGCTGGACCTGTTGCTGCATAGCCGCTTCGGGCGCCCGGCCGGGCGTAACCCCTGGCAGGCGGATACGCTGGAGTGGGCCACGGACATGCCGCCGACGACGTACAATTTTGCCAGTATTCCCCAGGTCAATGACCGGCATCCGCTGTGGCGTGATCCGGCTTTGCCGGCGCGGATTGCCGACGGCGACTATGGCCTGCCTGACGCGCAACACGGGCGCCGCGAAATGTACGGCACCGACGCTATCAGCGCGCGGATAAAAGAAGTTGTTCACTTGCCAACCAATTCCTGGTGGCCCTTGTTGGCCTCGCTTGGGTTGGCCGTGGTCTGTATCAGTCTGCTGCTGCGGGTCTATCCGTTAGCCCTGGCGGGCTGTGTATTGGCGGCGATATTTTTGTTGCGCTGGAGTTGGGAAAACGGCGTACAACAACACGCTGCGCCGCTGGGTGTTGATGAGCCAGACAACCCACCTTTGCACTCGCGAACCCAGGATGGCCCCGGACGCTGGGGCATGCTGGTGACCTTGATGGCTGATGCCGCTTTGTATCTGTCGCTGCTATTCGGCTGGTTTTATCTGTGGACCGTAGCGCCCAATTGGCGCCTGCCTGAGCAGCCGGCTTTTGATTTGCTCAGCTTGGTGCTGTGCGGCGCTCTGTTGACGGCCGCTTGCTGGCGCTACCAGCACGTGGTTAAGCAATTGCAAAAGGGCCGCGATGATGGCCTGAGCTGGGCTGTGATGCAGGTGGCCTTGCTGGGCCTGGCGCATACACTGGTGCTGGTCAAGCTGCTGGTTGATGCTGACTTGCAGCCGCAAAGCCTGACCCACGATGCAATTATTCTGGTCATGCTTTGTTACCTGCTGCTGCACAGTGGTTTGGCCAGTGTGGTAACCCTGTTGCAAGCTTGGCGAGTGCGCCTTGGTTACGTCAGTGCGCAACTGCCCTACGAAGCCTTGGTGTTCAGGCCTTTCTGGCAATATAGCCTGGTGATTTACTGGGCGAGCGTGGTGGCTTTTGTGCTGCTGCCTACCTGGTGGGGGGCTGCCTGATGCGTGCGGTCCTGTTGGCGCTTTGGCGCCCTGAGCACCCGGTGCATGCTTTGACCGGTCTGCTGCTCTGGTGTCTGTGGTTTGTGTTGCTCTATGCTGGTCTGTCGCTGGGGTGTGTCTGGCTACCTGAGGCGCAAGCGCTCTCATCACCATGGAATACCATCAATCTCGGTCTTGGGCTGCTGACCCTGGTGTTTGTGCTGTTTTATGCGCTGCTGGTTTGGCGCAGTTGGCGTGCCTTGCAGCGCCAGCCAGAGGCGCATTTTATGCTATGGCTGGGCTTGTTGGTCCACCTGCTGTCAGCCGCTGCAACCTTGTTTGTGGCTTTGCCTGTACTGTATTTGCCGCCATGCGTCTGAAGCCAGTATTGCTCACGGCGCTATTACTGTTGGTTAGCCCGCTAGCGGCGGCCCATAGTCTGTTTGACAGCGAGGGTGCCGAACAATGGTCCGCACTGCTCAGTGCGCTGCTGCTTGGGATGTTCTGGGTGCTTTACTGGCAGGGCAGTCGGCGCCGTGCCCCGGGGCGCTGGGCTGGGCTGGGTTTTCATCTGACCATGCTGCTGGCGATTCTGACGTTGCTCGGGCCACTGGATGACTGGGCCAAAACCAGTACCGCCGCGCACATGACTCAGCACATGTTGTTGATGGTGGTGATCGCCCCGCTATGGGTACTCTGCCGGCCCTTGCCGCAAGTGGCGGCCGGTTGGGGGCGCTATCTGCGTGGACTCTGGCAAACGCCGCTACGTATGGCCAGGCATCCCCTGTACATGGCCTATCTGCACGGGTTCTTTATCTGGTTCTGGCATGTGCCACGGTTTTATATGTTGGCCGTGGAGGACCCTTGGTGGCATTTTATCGAGCATCTGTGTTTTCTGCTCTCGGCTGGGCTGTTCTGGTGGGCGATCTTGCGCGCCAGTGCCCGCAATCTGCCCTTTGCCCTCCTGGCGCTGCTGTTTACGCTGATGCATACGGGGTTTCTCGGTGCGTTGTTGACCTTTGCCAGTAGCCCGCTTTATGGCGAAGCGCGTAACTTGCAGGATCAGCAATTGGCGGGGTTGATCATGTGGGTGGCAGCGGCCATTCCTTATCTGCTCGCAGCGGCCTGGCTGGCAAGACGTTGGTATCGGCAATTATTGGCCCAAGGACGTTTGTGAGCTGTGCTTGCCTGCGTTGGGCTGGCAGAATGGCGTATTGATGTTCGCCCCTGGAGAACCCCAGCATGGATGTGGTCCTGCTTTTTGTCATCCTGATACTTTTTCTGGTCGTACCCGTAATGCTGGCTGCGCGCCTGGTGAAGGCAAAAAAAACCGGCTTTATACCCGCCATGGTGGCGGTTGTGCTCCTGACCGGCCTGTTCACCGGGCTGGAAATGATTGCACTCAGTGAGTGGCTGACCATGCTGATTGCCGCTTTGGTGGGGGCTGGCGTCTTTGCTGTGGCCTTGGGGACCAGCCTCTTGCGCGGCTTTCTGATCAGCGTCATCGTGGTCGCACTGCAGGCAGCTATGCTTTATTTACTCTTCGGGGTTTGGCTGGGGAGTGGCGCAGCATGAATCAACGGCCACAATACGGTGAAGCCGACGCTTCGTACCAGGCAGCAGGCGGGATTGAGGGTATTCGCCAGTTGGTGGAGGACTTCTATCAGGTGATGGATACCTGGCCTGATGCGCAGCGCATCCGCCGTATGCATCCGGCAGATCTGAGCCCGGCACGCGACAAGTTGAGTTGTTTTCTATCCGGTTGGCTGGGTGGCCCCAAGCTGTTTCAGCAGCAGTATGGCAGTATCAGTATTCCAGCTTTCCATGCCCGGTGGCCAATTGATACGGCAGATGCTCGGGCGTGGTTAGGTTGTATGCAGCAGGCAATTGACAGGCAGCCATGGGCGCCTGAGTTCAAGGATTATTTATTGCGTCAGTTGGCGGTGCCCGCACAACGGGTGGTGCAGGCCGCCCAAGCACGTCAGGCGGCCCAACAATAAGCGCTATCAGCTAGTTTCAATCCGGAAACCCAGCTTGAGAACGACCTGGTAGTGACCGACCTTGTTGTCGACCACATGGCCGCGGGTTTCAACGACTTCGAACCATTCGATATTGCGCACACTCTTGCTGCATTCGGCTATGGCATTGTTGATAGCGTCTTCGATGCTCTTGGTTGAAGAACCAACTATTTCGACTTTCTTGTAAACGTGATCACTCATGCTTTCTCTCCGTTTGCCAATGTCAATTTCAGTATGGCACAGGGAGCAATGCCCTGCAGGCAGGGAAATATCCTGATATATCAGGCTGTCAGGTTCTGGTTCAAGGTTTGTCGGGTAAAGCTTTCCAGGTCAATACCTGATTCGTCGAGGGTCAGCAGGCGTTTGATACGCAACTGCTGCTCTGGTGGGCGAGTACGTTCGGCGGCCAGGTCTACAATGCGTTCCTGTACTGCATGGCCCTTGGCGTCGCGAACGACAGCGACCTTGGGACACAGACGGAGGTCAGGTGCGGGGTTGCTGGCAATAATCACGGCTCTTTCGCCATTGTTAAGCTCGATAATGGCGCCAGGAGCGTAAAGGCCGACGCTCTGGATAAAGTATTCGACCATGCGGCTATCGAACTGACTGCCGCGGTTGTTGTACAGAATACTGAGTGCCTTGGCTGAGGATTCAGCAGGGCTGTAGCACCGTTGACTGGTGATGGCGTCATAGGCATCGACGATGCTGGTAACGCGGGTGAAAAAGCCAATGGCGACATCCCTGAGACCACGTGGATAACCGGTCCCATCCAGACGTTCATGATGACTGTATACAGCCTCAAGCACCGCAGGAGGCAGCGTAGGGTCATCGCGCAGGGCTTGATAGCCATACTCTGCGTGTTTTTTGACTTGGTCGAACTCGTCTGGGGTCAGGCGTCCAGGTTTGTTCAGTAGGGCTGCCGAGACTTGCATCTTGCCGACATCATGCAACATGCCACAAAGTCCCAACCACTCAATGTATTGGCGCCCCAGACCGAGGTGACGGCCAAAATTCATTGCCAGTATGCCGACATTCAGACAATGCTCGGCTGTGTAACGGTCAGCATGCTTGATCCGTGACAACCAGAGCATGGCGCTGGGGTTGCGGATAATGGATTC
This sequence comes from Pseudomonadaceae bacterium, assembly GCA_007692485.1. Classification (GTDB taxonomy): domain Bacteria; phylum Pseudomonadota; class Gammaproteobacteria; order Pseudomonadales; family Pseudomonadaceae; genus Halopseudomonas. Next base: position 15,538 of record REBY01000153.1, read on the forward strand.
CAGACACTCATGTACCGCACCGATGACCTGTTGGCTACGCAGTGGCTGCCCGTTGGCAACCTCCCCTAGTAGCCGCTCAATTTCTTGCAGGCTGCTTTGATAGTGCTCTGAGGCGACTTCCAGCTCGTCTTCGGTTGTGGTCAGGATGGGGTAGGTTTTGCTGGTCAGGCGCGGAGGGGCTTTGGCAATTGCCCGAATATCCTGACTGGACAGCAGGCTTTTTTTTACGTCGATGCCTACCTGTTCGCAGAGGGCTCGCAGAGTCAGTAAGTCATCGTCATTTTTTAACAGTATGCCTTGCAGGGGAAAGGGTGTTTGCAGCCAGGAGCAATCCAGTTCACTGACATACATGCCGAGACATAAACGATCGGTGGTGATTTTAACAACCTGGATTTGCTTCACGACGCTTGGCTACCCTGTTGAATGAATTGCTCGCCTTACCGTTTGTATGCGGTAAATTGGTGCGGCAACCTCCCTGCTCACAAATGATAGTGCACGCGGAGCTGGCTGATGGCAAGGCGCCATGCCTGCGGGCCGACGAACGTCAGTCAGCAGGCATGCAATTGTATCAGTGGTTAGCTGTTTGCGGACGATCAAAACGGTCGGCAAAGTCGTGATTGACGTCACGGTGCTCGGCCTCGTCAGCACGCACGGCGATAACGACTTCACGCAATCGGGCATCGGCGGGTAGCTTCCAGTAGTCGATGGCGATTTGTGGCGCCGGCACATTCTCAAGTTTGCCGTTATCGATTTCGGCCAGGTACTGGGTATAGCTATAGACCGCCTCTTCTTCGAAGTAGCCAACCAGGCGGTGAGCAGTGCGCCCGGAGATAACATACAGCAGGAAAAAAGCGGTGAAGAAGATGCCTTGGGCGAGCAAGATGATGATGCGCTCGAACCAGTTTGGTTGCGCGATTTCGACAAAGGTCATCAGGTGCATGCGTTCGTTTTCTGCCTCCGCCAGCAGGGTATGGATCCACTCGCGGTCGTCTTCCAGCCTGCGCAGGCTACGCATGTGACGAATCATGCCGCCGACCATGCCGGGTACCCCGGCGACAGTTTCCAATACCACAGCGCGGTGGCCGTAACGTTGGGCAAAAAATCGATCGGCAAAAAAACGCAAAAGGCGAGTCAGGCGAAAGGCGACCTGATCGGACAGCCCATTGGGCGCGCGGTGTTTCGCCAGTGGATCTTCACAGGCGACAGTGCTGTTTTCGGGTTGCTGTTGGCTCATTGACGGTCTCCTGATGGTGGAGCAACGGTTGCTGCTGCCGGATCTTCGGCACTGATCGATGGAGATGTTTTCTCCGAACCCAAATGATCATTAGCGTCTAGCATACGCATCAAACGCTCATGGGTAACGGCTTCGTGCAGTTCAATTTGTCGCTGTTCATTGCGCAGTGACTTGAGTAGCGCAATGGCCATGAAGATCATCAACAGCATAAACGGCAACGCGGCAAGGATGGAGATGGTTTGCAGCGCTACCAGGCCACCGCTGAGCAAGAGCACGCCAGCGACCAGCACCTGAATCACGCCCCAGGCCAGTCGTGACCAGCGTTTGGGGGTCAGGACGCCATGGCTGGTAAACATGCCGAGCACGAAGGTGGCCGAGTTCGCCGAGGTAATTACGAACAGCGTAATCAGCACCAGCATCAGCACACTGGTTATGGCGCTGCCGGGGAGCTGGGCCAGGGTGGCAAAGAGCCCGGCGCTCATCTCACCGGCCACCACGGCGCTGATGCCGGCATCGTCGAAGAGCTCAAAAAACAGTGCTGAGCCGCCAAAGGTGGCAAACCACAGGATGCTGAGCAATACAGGCATGCCGATCACGCCGATAACAAACTCGCGAATGGTGCGACCACGCGAGATGCGGGCGATAAAGCTACCAACAAAGGGCGCCCAGGACAGACCCCAGGCCCAGTAGAAGATAGTCCAGCGTTCGACCCAGTTATCCGGTGTATAGGGGGACATGACCAGACTCATGCCGATCATGTTACCGACATAGTCACCGATGGCCGTGGTCATGACGGCGGTAATGAAGTCCGTTGGCCCGACCAGGAACACAAACAGCAAAAGGCCGGCGGCCAGCAGCATGTTCGCGTCACTGACATAGCGAATGCCGCTTTCCAGTGGGGCCAGTGCACAGAGCAGGAAGATGATGGCGACGCCACCCAGAATAGCCAGTTGCTGCACGCTACCAAAGCCGATGCCGGCAACTGAAACCAGGCCGCTATTGATCTGGATTACCCCCAGCCCGAGGGTGGTGGCGACGCCGAAAACGGTCGATACGACGGCGAGCACATTGATCGCATGCCCCCAGCCACCATCAACCCGGTCACCCAGAGTGGAGCGGAAGGTTTCGCTGATCAGCCCGGGTCGCTGTTGGCGAAAGCGCACATAAGCGATCGCCAGGCCGACTACGGCAAAGTTGGCCCACTGATGAAAGCCCCAGTGAAACAGCGAGTATTGCATGGCCAGTTGCGCAGCGCGCGGGCTGCCGGCCTCACTCTGGCCAAAGGGTGGGCTGGCAAGGTGGCTCATGGGCTCGGCTACGGCCCAAAACACCAGACCTACGCCCATGCCGGCAGAAAAGATCATTCCCAGCCAGGCCGGGTAGGAAAATTCGGCAGCCTCGCCATCGGCCCCAAGACGGATACGCCCGTAATCACTGAAGCCAATACCCATACAGAAGAGCAGAAAGCCGGTGGTAGCAAACAGGTATAACCAGCCAAAGTGCAGGGTGGTGAACCCTAGCGCCTGGTCAGCCCAGAGTGCCAGTTGGTCAGGGCGACTGGCGCCGATAAGGACAAAGAGTGAAAGCAGGATCAATGAGGTGTAAAACACCCAGCCGGGACGACGGGTCATGAGCACTCCTGTGCGTGGCAAGTCTTCATTTGCCGGCAGCCTAACATGTGGCGGCGGCCACCCTGAATGATTCGGGTCAGGTAGGGTCCCAGATAGTACGGATTTCATGGGCGTCCAATGGGCGATAATCACCGGGCGCCAATGCTGGATCCAGGTGCAGCGGCCCCATGCGTTCCCGATGCAGGGCGCAGACGCGATTGCCCACTGCGTGAAACATGCGTTTTACCTGATGGTGGCGGCCTTCATAAATAGTCAGCAGGGCTTCACAGGGGCTTAGTAATTGCAGTTCAGCCGGGCGGGTAAACAGATCTTCCCGGGCCAGATAGATACCCTGTGCAAAGCGGGCGGCTGCCTGCGGCGAGATGCTTTCGCGGGTGGTTACCCGGTAAACCTTGGCCAACTTGGCGCTGGGGGAGGTCAGCTGGCGCGACCACAGCCCGTCATTGGTTAGCAGCATGAGCCCGGTGGTGCTGCGATCGAGCCGGCCGGCTAAATGCAGTTGTGCGCGCAGCTCTGCTGGCAGCAGCTCGAGTACGGTGGGGTGCTGAGGGTCCTGCGTGGCACTCAAGTAGCCAGCGGGCTTGTGCAACATCAAGTAATAGGCAGGCTGTGCAGCTTGCAGGCAATGCTGGTCGAGGGTGACCTGCATAAAGCGCGTGATTTCATGCAGGCCGTCATGACAAACCTGATTATCCACCCGTACGCGGCCCTGGCGCAGCAGTTCGCGGGCGGTTTGACGGCTGATGCCGTTCTGGTTACTGAGCAAGCGGTCCAGGCGCATGGTCAGCCGGGCAGCTCGGGATCTTTGTGTTGCAGCAGGGTGCGCCAATGCTGATTTTCATTCGACAGAATCTGGGTCAGCTTTTGCACCAGTTGGCGCAAGTCGTGGGTTTGTTCCCAACGACTGTAATCCTTGCTGTGCGCGTGCATGGTTCGGGCATGCAGGCTGCAGGCGGCATGCAGGGTTTCCAGTTGTTGCCAGACACTGCCGGCCATGGCTGACATGCGCACCAGTTCGTTTTGCGTCAGGATGCCGTGAATGGCCGCACCCCAAGCGGGTAGAAAGGCAGTAAACAAAAGAATCCAGTTGATATTGACGAAAAAGTGCACGGTGACAGCCACAAAGGTCGTGCTGAACAGCAACATGGCCAGCCGGTGCAATAGTTCATGGTCCTGGTGCAAGCGCTGGTAGCTATGAGCGAAATAGTCGCGGTGCTCTTCGAGTGCGGCATGAAAGTAGCGCAGCGCCAGTGCATTATGCTCGGTCAGGCTGTAATGTCTGATATTGTCGTTACTGGACTCTGCTACGGGCCGTGGCGGGCCGGCGGCAATCAGCAACCGCTGTAATAGCCAGAGCTCGGCTGACACCAGTTCACAGCGTGCTTCGTCGTCGCCTGTATGTACCGTCCAACTCGGGCGCTGAAAAGCTTGCGGCAATACCAGCAAGGGGTAGCCGATTTGCAAGTAGCGCAACTGTTCGGCAATAAAGCGGTAACGCATCCAGTGGCCATGCCAGTCGCGATAACGCGATTGCAGGACATGCCCGATAATGTAGCGCAGCAGAATAAACTCGCAGATACCCCAGAACAGCCAGAAGCCGGTCAGGCTGGCTGGCCACAGCGCCAACGAACCGGCTACGGCGCAGAAGACGGCCAGCGCAGCGGCAACAAAAATGGCCCAGCTGTGGTCCCGGCGGCGGCGCGCATAGAGCCGGGCGATGCGGTCAGCACGCTGAAAGCTGGCATTCAGGCTGGTTTCATCCACCGGCAGGTAACCCGCTGCGGTCAGTTGGCTGGGCATGGCCGGGTCCGGGCGCAAGGCGGCCAGCAGGGCTTTGGCGTCGAGCCGCAACAGGGCTGAGCAGAGCAAATGCAGATGATGCAGGATACTTTCATGCCGGCTGCTGCGCGGTTCCTGTTCTTCCAGTAGCTCGAACAGTTGCCAAGCCGGGGTTGGGTGGCGGGGGTTCAGCATCAGCCCGAACCAGAGCAGAACGCCGCGTAACCATTCGCTGACCGCCAGCGGCCGCGGGCCTTTGCCGACCGAATAACTCAACCATTGCCGGCTATAGCCGAGCAGCGAGCGTTGCGCGCGAATCCGCCGGCGAAAGCGGGCTTCCGGGTTATCCACGTGCTGCGCCGGTGCAAAGGGGGTCAACAGCAGTTGCAGCCACTGACTGAAGGTCGCTGCCAGCACGGCGTCATCATCGCAGGGCTGAAAGCAGTCATGCAGCAATTCACTGCGATGGCCGAGCGTCTCAAGTTCCTGCAAGCGGGCATCGGTCAGTTGTGGCAGATCACTCAGGTAGAGCTGTGGTTGATCCTTGCTGCTGCTCAGGTAGAGCAGTACAACAGGTTTGCGTTGCAATAAGGCAGTACGAATAAGCCGGGCGGTGCCGCTGCGTATTTGGGCTGACTCCTGGTCATCCCAGACGGCAATCAGCACATCTGCAAAGCTGGCCGCCAGGGTGTCGCGGACTGAGTAGGCGTCCTGATCCAGTTCACGTTCGGATTCTCTCGGCGTCATCCCCAGTGATAGCCAATGGTCTGCATGCGTTACGGAAGTGGGCGTTGGCTCGTCGGCACTGACTACCTGCAAGCGAAAGCCACAGGGCGTGGCCAGCTCGCGGGCGAGGGCATCGGTGCCATCGGCGCTACCAGTCAGTAAACGATATTCGGGATCGTCGGTGGCCTGCAGAACCCCTTCGGCCTGTTTGCAGGCCCGCGCGGCGCTATTGCGCAACGCGGTGAGAACCTGTTGCAGGCTGTCCTGTAGGTGGGTTTGCCGGCTGCCGGTTATAGACTCACCCGCGAACCAGTTGTGTTGCAGCCTGGCTGCCCGATGACCAGCCACCAGTACACTGAAAACGGCCTTGGGCCGCAAGTCACTGGCGTGTGGGTTGGCTGCCTGCATACTTCCTCGGCGATGGGTTGGCTTAACGCGGCATGACGCTATCGCGTGATAATGTCATGCCGAGTCTTGCTGGTTGTCACCGCTTTGGCAAGGCCGCAAGATAAAGTCTTTACGCTCAGGCAGCCGCCTCGGCATGCGTGTTGCGCAATTGGCGGGCGGCGGCAACCATGGCCTGAAGTGCGGCGCGGGTTTCTGGCCAGCCACGGGTCTTCAGGCCGCAGTCGGGATTGACCCAGAGCCGTTCCAGCGGGATAACCTGGCGCGCCTTGTCCAGCAGTTTGACCATCTCCGCCTGCGAGGGAACGCGCGGTGAGTGAATGTCATAGACGCCCGGGCCAATGGCATTCGGATACGCGAAGTCAGCGAAGGCATCCAGCAGCTCCATATCCGAGCGTGAGGTTTCGATGGTAATCACGTCGGCATCCATGGCGGCAATGGCTTCCAGGGTGTCGTTAAACTCGCTGTAGCACATATGGGTATGGATTTGGGTCGTGTCGGTGACCCCGCTGGCACTCACGCGGAAGGCGCGGGCTGCCCATTCCAGGTAGGCCGGCTGGGCACTGCGGCGCAGCGGTAGCCCCTCACGGAAGGCCGGTTCGTCAATCTGGATAATGCCGATACCGGCCGCTTCCAGATCAATCACCTCATCGCGCACTGCCAGCGCCAGTTGCAAGGCACTGGTCTCACGGCTGACATCCTCGCGTGGGAATGACCACATCAGGATGGTGACCGGCCCGGTCAGCATGCCTTTGACCGGTTTGTCACTCAGGCTTTGCGCGTAACGCGCCCAGTCAACCGTCATGGGGTGCGGGCGGCTGATGTCGCCAATAATGATCGGTGGTTTGACGCAGCGTGAGCCGTAGCTTTGCACCCAACCGAAACGGGTAAAGGCATAGCCATCCAGCTGTTCGCCAAAATACTCGACCATGTCATTACGCTCGGCTTCGCCGTGGACCAGCACATCAATGCCCAGAGCCTCTTGCTCGGCAATCACGCGGGCAATTTCGGCCTGCATGGCGCTTTGGTAGCTAACATCATCCAGCTTGCCCTGACGCCAGGCCTGACGTTGTTGGCGAATCTCGCGGGTTTGCGGGAAAGAACCAATTGTCGTGGTGGGCAGCAGGGGTAGTTGCAGTTTTTCCTGCTGCTGCCTGGCACGCTCGACAAAGGGCGTGGGGCGCTGACTGGCAGCCGCAGTTAATGCTTGCAGGCGCTCGGCTACGCCAGGGTTGTGCACCCGGGATGAGGTTTTACGGAATTTCTGCACGACGGCTGAATCAGTCAGGGCCTGTTGGACATCCGCGCGATCCGGTGTGCGCAGAGCTTGGGCCAGCAGGCTGACTTCCTGCAATTTTTGTTCGGCAAATGCCAGCCAGCTGCGCAGTTCGGCGTCCAGCTCGCTCTCGCGGCCGAGGTCGACCGGGCTGTGCAGCAGCGAGCAACTGGGGGCAACCCACAGTTGCTCGCAGTGCTCTACGGCCGATTGCAGCAGGCTCAAGGCGTGCTCAAGGTCGCAGCGCCAGACGTTACGACCGTTGACGACGCCGAGTGACAGCACCTTGTAGCGGGGTAAACGATCGAGTAGTAACGGTAATTGTTCCGGGGCGCGTACCAGGTCGGCATGCAGGCCGGCGACGGGCAGGCTACAGGCCAGGCCTAGGTTGTCATCCAGGCTGTCAAAGTAACTGGCCAGCAGCAGTTTGACTGGCGCTCGCTGTAGATGGTGGTAAGTGTTTTCAAAGGCGGCCTTCCATTCACTCGGCAGGTCGAGGGCCAGAATGGGCTCGTCGATCTGCACCCACTCGATGCCTTGATCGGCCAGGCGTTGGAGAATGTCCTGATATACCGGTAGCAGACGCTCGAGCAATTGCAGGCGATCAAAGTCAGCGCCCTTGATTTTGCCCAGCCAAAGCCAGGTCAGCGGCCCGATCAGTACTGGCTTGACCCGGTAGCCCAGTGCTTGGGCTTCGGCGACCTCGTCGAACAACTGGGTCCATTGCAGGCTGAAGTGCTGCTCGGCATGCAGCTCTGGCACCAGGTAGTGGTAATTGGTATCAAACCACTTGGTCATTTCGCAGGCGTAGGTGCCGGCCTTTTGCGGATGGGTGCCGCGGGCCAGGTGGAACAGGGTATCCAGGTCAACCTCGCCGTCAGTAGCGAAGCGCTCGGGTATGGCGCCAAGCATCAGGCTCTGCGTCAGGACCTGGTCATACCAATGGAAGTCGCCTACCGGTAGCAGGTCCAGCCCGGCTTCAGCCTGTTGTTGCCAGTGGGTATGGCGCAAGGTGCGGCCGCAGGCTTCCAGTGCGTTACGCTCCAGTTTGCCGGCCCAGTAGTTCTCGAGGGCAAATTTCAGCTCGCGATCGCGCCCGATGCGCGGGAATCCCAGGTTGTGGGCAATGATCATGTTGGCTCTCCTTGGGTGGCCAGGTTGTTGGCAACAAGGGTCGGCCTTTAGGCTTGTTGAATCAAACTCATTGTATTAATGCTATGATCAAGTTTTATTCATGTTGGAGGTCGTATGCTGGAGTTACGCCACCTGCGCACCCTGGTCAGCTTGCGCGAGGCCGAGAGTCTGGTTGAAGCGGCAGAGCGTTTGCATCTGACCCAATCGGCACTGTCGCATCAGTTAAAAGATCTGGAGCAGCGCCTGGGGTTGCCACTCTTTGTGCGCAAGACCAAGCCTGTTCGTTTTACCAGCGCCGGGTTGCGTCTGTTACGCCTGGCCGATCAGTTATTGCCGCAGGTGCGTCAGGCCGAACGCGATTTGCAACGCTTGGCAGGTGGTCAGGCCGGGCGACTGCATATGGCGATTGAATGCCACAGCTGCTTCCAGTGGCTGATGCCGACCATTGACCAGTTCCGCATTGCCTGGCCAGAGGTCGAGGTGGACTTTGCCTCCGGCTACTTCTTTGCGCCCTTGCCGGCGCTGGCGCGGGGTGATCTCGATCTGGTGGTGACCTCTGACCCACAGACCTTGCCGGGCATCAGCTACGTGCCGCTGTTTACCTACGAAGCCTTGCTGGCGGTAAGTAACCAGCATCCGCTGGCCGGACGCAGTCATGTTGAGCCGGCTGACCTGGCCGGTGAGACGCTGATCACCTACCCGGTCGAGCGCGAGCGGCTGGATGTGTTCAAGCAGTTTCTTGATCCGGCCGGCGTGGAACCTTTGAGCGTGCGCACGGCCGAATTAACTGTGATGATGCTGCAACTGGTCGCCTCCGGGCGCGGGGTCAGTTGTTTGCCCAATTGGGCGCTGGCCGAATACAGCCAGCGTGGTTATGTCAGTGCACGCCGACTGGGGGCTGAGGGTTTATTCGGCACCCTGTATGCCGCAGTACGTGAAGATATGCTGGGTATGTCCTACCTGCAGGATTTTCTGCTGACCGCCAAGGACACCTCCTTTGCTACGCTGGAGGGTGTCAGTGCCAAACCTGTCAACTTACCGGAAATTACTGATGATTAAGCTAGCCTTGCTGTTTGCCCTCTTGCTGCTTAGTGCTTGCAGCACACCACTGGCGACTGATCAGCCGCGCACCGAAGCCCTGGTCTGGGTCGAGCAGGCGTTTTCCGGCGGGCGCCAATGCGAACCGGATGCGGCTTACCAGCCCCCGGATAGCGCCGAGCTGCTGACTGATGCCGGCGTCAAGGTGATCGAAACCCGTGAGGAGCCAATGATGGTCTGCATGGCCTGTGGCTGCCCGGCTTATGCGGCCAAGCATCGTGCATTGATTGATGTGGCCGATCAGAGCAAGGCGGCTTCGGCTGGCTTTAAGCCCGTTCAGGAGTAGCATCTGTTTGACTCGAATTGACTGAACTGTACCTGTTTTGTTGCCGGCCATTCCCCTAGGCTGGGGGTGGCTACAACAATAACAAGGAGTTGGTCATGTCAATCAAGTTACCGGCACTGGGTTTGCTCGCCAGTGCTTTCCTGCTTCACGGCTGCCTGGGTAGTTCCGGCTCGAGTTCGTCGACCAGCGTCCCTGAAACCGTCGACCTCAGTGGTTTTGATCCGGCCACAGCCGACACCTGCGACCAGACGGTAGCGGATTATTGCCTGTTTCCCTTCCCGAACAACTTCTTTACCCAGACGGATAGCGCTACCGCAACCGGCCTGAGAGTGAATTTTGCTGCCGAGGCGATGCCGGTGGCGCAACCGGTGAGTATTCCGCCGAGTCAGTTGGCCCCCCAGGGCGTGCAAACGAGCGAAGCCAAAGCGATTGATCCAGCGGAATGGAACCGCAACGATGGCTTCTCGCCGGGCTCCATGTTGATGGCCCAGCTACCAGGCATAGATCTGCAACAAACCGGGGCTGCGCCCATTACTGATATTGCCCAGTCGCTGGCAGCTGATGCGCCGATTCTGGTTATCAACGCTGACACTGGTGAGCGCCAATTGTTGTGGGCCGAGCTGGACGCCAATGCAACGGACCCAGCAAGACAAGCACTGATCATTCGTCCGGCGGAGAATTTCAGTGAAGGTCAGCGCTATATTGCCGTTATTCGTCAGGCACGTAATGCCGACGGTGAATTGCTCGAGCCCAATCTATTGTTCCGTGCTTACCGTGACGGCATCGATACCGGTGAAAGTGTTTACGAGCAGCGGCGCCCGGCGATGGATGCGCTCTTTGCTGAACTGGAAGGCCATGGGGTTGCGCGTAGCGAGTTAACCTTGGCCTGGGACTTCACCATTGCCAGTCAACAATCGCTGACTGAACGTTTGCTGACCATTCGCGATGATGCCTTCGATCGTCTGGGTGGGCAGGCACCGGTCTTTACCATTGATGAGGTTGACCTGGCGATTGATGGCAGCCCCAGGGGGCAGCTGAGCCGGGG
>REBY01000166.1 GCA_007692485.1 Pseudomonadaceae bacterium
GCAACATCAATTGGGTTGATGGAGTTGATGGAGTTCCCGATAAAGGTACTTTCACCCCAACTGACAACCTGACGACCCAAGCGCACACTGCCGGGATTATTGCCGATTGAGTAGTTGTGATAAACAAAGGCATCCAACAAGTATACGCCAGAGGCTTTCTCTAGCGGTGCACGGCCTTTATCACTGATGTCATAGAAGCGCTGGCTGCCGTCTTTCTGTTCGAAGTCGTACCAGTATTTGCCGCGGAAGAAGGCACCGGAATTGTTATAGGTCAAGGCAAGATCATGGCTGCCGCGAAAAACCTTGGAAAAAATATCTCCGCTCTTGTAGTTGAGGCGACCATCGTCTGAAGTACGCGCTGCCCCCTGACCACCGATTAGAGGCCCAGTCTGGGTACCATCTTTTGTTGTAAGTACGTGAATAAAGCGTTTGTCAGCGTTGGTAGTGGAAACACTCATACCTACCGACAACTGCGAGTCGAACTGCCCGCGTACGTCACCGAGTCGGAAATCTACCGCGTTGGCGGTCCCTGAGAAGCTGGCCAGACCGATTGCCAAGGGCAATGCGGCTAACTGCCAAGCATGCATTTTTTTTGTCATTGTGCTGCTCCGTTAGATTAGATCTGTGGAGCCCAGCGCCAAGCAAGGCGTCTGGGATCGGGATCAAGTCTGTCACGACGCAGAAAAATGATTTGACCGATTCGGACCAATTAGTTGACCAAAAGGGACATTCATCATCTGAATAGGGTAAGCACATCACGGGACACAGCGTTGCATTCTTTTGCATAATCCGCAGAAATCCTCTATTTTATGTATCAGGTAGGAGACATCCGCCACAAAAAACAAAAATAAAATACAAAGAGACTGCAGCATGACTCAAACGACGTCACCGCTTGCCTGCCAACGCTTGCAGGAGAGAACCTTCTGGGCTCAGGGCATTTACAAAGCTTTGTCCTACTGCGACAAGTCGCCTCAGCAGTTACCTGACCACTTGAACGCACTATCCAGCGGTGACAATCTAACTTCGGCAAAGATCAGCCAGGCGCAGATGAACCAGCTCTGGCAAGCGGCCGCAGAACTGGCCGAGGATCCGCATTTCGGTTTGCATATGGGGCAAATGACCTGCGGCAATACCCTGAAAGTCCTCATCTTGGCGGCGTCGTCCAGCGCCAATGCCGGCGATGCAATTCAGCGCATTATCCGCTTCTTCCCCGTCTTCAGTACTCAGGCCCAGCTATACACCACTGAAGATGAGCAGTACCTCACGCTCTATCTACAGCCCAAGGGCAATCCCCATGCCCTACATATGGAAGCACTGCTCAGTCAGTGCGAGAAAATCTGGCGTGCCATCACCCCGGACAAGATGCCGCTGGTGATGGAAACCCGTCTGCCTCAGGAAAACGACCGTAACCGGCCGCTGTACGAGCGCGCATTAGGTTGCAAGGTACGCACCGGTAGCAAACGCATTGCCATCCGTTTCAACCGTCAAGCCCTCAAAGAACCGTTGGCCAGCGCGGACGATTTTCTGCTTCGGCGACTGGATAGCTCGTTGGAAGATATGCTCAGTGAATTACCTAATGTGGACTTTGCCGAACAGGTCAAGCAGCGTATCCGACAGCTGATCGGTGAGCGCGAAGTCAATGAAGAGCTGGTCGCCGCGCCCTTCAATATGAGCCCACGGCACTTACGGCGTAAATTGAGCGCAGTACAAACGACTTATGAGCGCTTGCTGGATGAGGTGCGGATGGAAATGGCCATCCGATTGATCCGCGAGGCACGCCTGAGCCTGGGCCGCATTGCCTATGAACTTGGCTTTCTTGACCCGAGTAGCTTCACCCGCGCCTTCCGTCGCTGGACAGGCATGAGCCCGACGGCCTTCAAGGACAATGCCCAGAATGACCGTGTAGCGTCCTAGAAACCTGGCGATATCCAGCACAAAAAAAGGAGCTCAAATGAGCTCCTTTTTGTTACAGCGTCAAACGTACAGAATCAGCGTACACCCGAGGCGCGCAAGGCGGCCGGCGTAAACTCATTCATTGAGGGCGTCACATCGTAACGCGGCGCATGCTCTTCCTCGTTATACATACCCAAGGCAATGTAACGACCGGCAATCAGGTCATACAAGGTTTCGGCAGCATAACTCGGTAGCTGCTGCGCGAAGTCATGGGCGATGTGCCCTTCACCCACGCGCCACAAAGTACCACGGCCGTCGTAATGGTCCGCCAAGGTGATCATCCAGGAATCTTCATCAACAAAGAAGTTACGCTGGGCGTAGATATGGCGTTGACCATCCTTGACCGTACCTTTGACCTCCCAGACCCGATGCAGCTCGAAACGGGTATGTTCCGGATTGATATGGCCAGCTTGCAGAATTTGGTCATACTTCAGGTTCGGGTCGGTCAGCTTGTAGCTGTTGTAAGGAACGTAGATTTCCTTTTTACCCACCAACTCCCAGTTGTACCGGTCAGGTGCACCGTTATACATGGAGAAGTTATCCGAGGTACGCATGCCATCCGATGCGGTACCCGGGCCGTCATAAGCGACCTGAGGTGCTCGGCGCACACGACGCTGACCCGCATTATAGACCCAAGCCATGCGCGGCTCTTGCAACTGATCCAGCGTGTCGTGAACCAGCAGGACGTTACCTGCCAAACGTGACGGTGCATTGACCCGCTGCTTGAAGTACAAGAGGTTGTTGCGCGAATCTTCTGCCCGAACATCCGGCATGTACTGCGGATAAGCAACCTCTTCCTCGAACTTGATCAAGGTATAAGAGCCATTCACCTGCGGCATGGCCTGCATATACAGCCGCTTCAGGTTCTGCCGATAACGCGTGTTATGGTTCCAGATCACCTCGCCACCAGTTTGCGGAATCGGGAAGGCAATATACTGGTGACTGAAGTTGGTAATACCGTCACCATCATTCAGCAACTCCGCCTGACCGGCTGTGCGCTTGACCTGCTCGTAGACGGAGTCAGGAAAGGCAACACTACGATGGGTCTGATAGACCGGCATCTCGAAGGTGTCCGGATAACGTTCGAACATGGCGATCTGACCCGGCGTCAGGTTGTCGCTGTAATCCTGATAGTTTTGCGCGGTAATCACAAACTCGGGCTGCTCATCAGCGTAGGGGTTGGCATAAAACCCCCGCCCCAGCTCCTCAGCCGCATCCGTGGGCAAACCACCCGTCCACTCTGGAATGGTGCCCGATGCATTACCAGCACGCTCGGCGCCGATAGGCGTCAAGTCATTGCCTAGGCGGCTGAAATCGGGCGCTGCAACCACGCTAACGGCCATCAAACTCAGCGCCAGACCACCTGCGCCTTTGATAAGAGTCATTTTATTCATATTGTATACTCCTGTTATCAGAAACTGACGCCAAAGCTGACAGCGGCAAAATCACGATCAACCATGGTGTTGTACTTGCCATCAAAGAAGGTGGTGTAGCTCAGGCTGGCGTTGTACTTGTTGCCATAATCAGCGGCTACACCCACGCTAACGGACTTGGCGTTTTCGACGAAGTTGGGGCTGTAACCCTCAACGTCATGCGAGAAAGCGATGTTGGGGCTCAGGTTTACACCACGGAATACGTTGCTGTAATCCAGTGACGCGCGGGCACGATACCCCCATGAGAAACTGGTGAAGTAGCCATCGTTCTCACACCAGCTATCGCCGCGACCAACTCCTTCTGAGAAACAACTGCCATCTGCCATACGGCTCTGGCCAAACAGCGAATCACGACCAAATTTGGTGGTGCCGTCGCCAGAACCCAGACCGCCAATCCAGTTCGCCCCGACCTCGCCGACCAAAGACAGTCGGCTAGCACCGAGGACACGGTCGATGAAATGCACGGCAGATACTTGGGCCTGCCAGAACTCTTTACGCTCGTAACCCCGGATTTCAGTGCCTGTTTCCAAGCCAACCAGGTCGCGGTGCGTACTGTCTGGACCGATCTGCAGAGCTGTACGGCTCATGTCACCGGTATTGATTTGCAAGGGCATGTTGGGACGGTAGCTCACTTCACCGGCTACAGAAGCACCACCGACGTCGGTCTGGAAGCTCACACCATAGAGACGAATGTCTTCGGGGTAATCAAAGTAGTAACCGGCCGCACCCAAATCACCCTGGTAGCCTGGCACGCCTGCACCCCCGGCAAAAAGGTTGCCGGCAACACCGTTGTAGTAAGGGTTTCGGCTATGGTAATTCATCGCGAACAAGCCGAACTCAGTATCATTCAGCTGTGGTGCGAAGTAACGGAATGCCACACCCCACTGGCCGTCATCACGAGCATCACGATCCTTGTCGGCGCGCGATATATAAGCCCCTGGAGCGACCTCACCCTGCGGCATATCAGGCCCGTTAACGACCAAACGATCGGTACACCCTTTTGCAGCTACGTCGCCACCAAAGAAAGTACCGCAGTTATCCACTACTGTTGGCGCCCATTTCAACTGGTAGAAGGCTTCCATGCTCAAATTCATGGTCAAACCCTGGTTGAGATACAGCATCTCAACGGGCAACAGGCCTTCTTTCAGCTCAGCACCAGGACGGCGGAAAGCCGACACGTCAATCGGGTTGATCGAGTTGATCCCGTTCTGGATAAACAGGCCTTCACCCCAGCTCACAACTTGACGACCCAGCCGCACGTTGCCCGGGTTACTGCCGATAGCGTAATTGTGATAAACGAATGCATCCAGTAACTGAACGCCTGACCCCTTCTGCAGCGGATCGCGGCCAGAGTCACTGATATCATAGAAGCGCTGACTGCCGTCTTTAGTCTCGAAGTCATACCAGTAGTTGCCGCGTACAAAAGCACCGGAGTTGCCATAGCGCAGCTCCAGGTCATGCGAGCCTTTGAAAATCTTGGAGAAAATATCACCACGACGGTAATTCAAACGGCCGTCATCCGACGTCCGGGCGGCGGCCTGACCCCCACTCTCAACGTGAATAAACCGCGAATCCGCATTGGTCGTCGATACGCTCATGCCCACCGACATTTGCGAGTCAATCTGGCCGCGCACATCGCCTATGGAGAAGTTATACGCATTTGCTGTGCTAGAAACGCTGGCCAGACCAATCGCCAGCGGCAAGGCCGCAAGCGACCAGGGGTGAAGTTTTCTTGTCATTGTACTGCTCCGTTTGGGTATTTTTTAGCGTCAGCGCCTTTAGCTCAGCGCTTGTAGCGGGAGTCTTGCACGTCAAACAAGCGTTTAACTTGTCTTTTGCGGCCACAATGCTTTACCGTAACGGCCATTCAAAGAGCGAATATGTCCCCTCAGGACAACAAATGGCGCCAGTGTCGAGTGAGTTTTACGATGCATGAGATGGAAATTACGCAGTACCCAACTGAAAACTGCTTCTGGTCAGCAGAGGTAAGAAGGCTTATCCAGCACGCTGGCGAGCCCTTGACCAAGGCACCGCCGAGCAGTGCTAGCCTGCGCCAGCTAAACGAGCTGTGGGGCCTTGTCGAGCAAAGCTTGCCGGCCAATACCGCCCTTAACATCTACCGCCACAGCTATCCCAGCGAACTTTTGGCGCTCAAGCTCTATCTGCAAGTTCAAGCGTGCGCCCAGGATGCGTTGCACTGTCTGCAGCACAGCGCCCACAGCATCAGCAGGCTACTTGAAGTCAAGATGGGCTCTGAACAACGGGGCATGCTATCAATAACTGCCAACATTGATAAGCGGGCCTGCTTACTGCATAAACAAGCAATTTTCAGCTACCTGGGCGACCTGTTGAACCAACTTGGCCCCGAACCTGGCCGACTGATTGCCGATGCCAGCCTACCCTTGGGCACTGTAGGCTTGCTCGATGCCGAGCGGGATACCGGGTTTAACCTGCAGCCATCCAACCAAATTACTTTTCGTATACCGGCCGATCAGTTAATGGAGCCCCAGTATTATCGGCATGCCTCACTGCTGACTCATATCAGCCCGGCATTGAAGCGCTTTAAAGCAGAAGAAATTGACGGCCAACACAGCCTGGAGGAAAAGGTAAGGCAGAAAATTCTGCAATCGCTACCAGAAGGCACCGCTGGCCTGGAGCCCGTCGCGAAGCAACTGCAGATAAGCAGTCGACACTTGCGGCGCAAGCTCACTGAGGCCGGCACCTCATTTGAAACACTGTTTGAAAGCACCCGAAAGAGCCAAGCTGATTACCTTATACGCAACACCGCGCTCAGCCTGACCGAGATTGCCTATGAGCTGGGTTTCAACGACCCCAGTAGCCTAACGCGGGCCTGCAAGCGATGGTTTGAGCGCAGCCCCAGTGACTATCGTCTGCAGCAGCAGGCGAGCCAGTAAAACAACAAAGGGGAGCCGAAGCTCCCCTTTGTCATGGTCATCCCTGACCGGTCAGCCAATAACTGACAACAATCAACGTACCCCGGAGGCGCGCAGGGCGGCCGGCGTAAACTGATTGTAGTTTGGCGTGTAATCGAAGTTCGGCGCAGCCTCTTCTTCGGTGTACATACCCAGTGCGATATAACGACCAGCAATCAGATCATACAAGGTTTCAATGGAGTAACCCGGAATCTTCTCATGGTAGTTATGAGCGATATGACCCTCACCAACGCGCCACAAGGTACCGCGACCGTCATAGTGATCCGCAAGAGTGATCATCCAAGAGTCTTCATCAACGAAGAAGTTACGCTGCGCATAAATATGCCGCTGACCGTCCTTCACGTTACCTTGAACTTCCCAGACGCGATGCAGCTCGTAACGGGTGTGCTCTGGGTT
>REBY01000168.1 GCA_007692485.1 Pseudomonadaceae bacterium
CAAGCGGCGCTGATATTGCGCGCCGAACGCCGTGGCTTGCAGCTCTCCGACGATGCGGTGCGCTATCTGTTCAGTCGGGCCGGTCGTAGCATGAGCGAGCTGTTTGCACTGCTTGAGCGGCTTGATCAGGCGTCATTGCAAGCCCAGCGACGCCTGACCGTGCCTTTTATCAAGCAGGTACTGGGCTGGTAACGCGGGCTCAGTGCGTGTCGCCAGCCTGAACCCGCTTGGCCTGAAAGCCCCAGCGGACAAAAAGCAGGCTGGCAATGAAGCACAGGGTGCTGAAAAAGACCACCAGAGCGCCATAGAGCGCGTTGCCTGGCTGGAAGCACAGCAATACGCCGTAAATGAAATACAGGTTGATAGCGAAACACATCCAGGCATGCACACGAACATTGCCAGTGATCACGCCGGGCAGAAAAATCAGTAACGGGAACAGCATGACGCCAATAATGACATTCGGGTTGGCGCCATGCAGATCGGCAAAGACCGCATTATAGATAGTCAGGGTAATTGCCAGCCCGTAGTAGCCGAGGGCTGCCATCAAGCGTGTGATGCGAACGCGGGGCAGCAGGTAGTCCAAGCTGGGCAAGGGTTTGTTACGAGGCATGCAAGGCTCCGGCCTGTAATTGACGGGTCGTCACTGCCAGGCGCTGGCCAAGCGCACGGCAGAGGTGATGTTCATCGTTATCCAGCTTGCGCTTGCCGTCACTGCCGGCATGATGGCTGGCGCCATAGGGCGTGCCGCCGCCTTGGGTGCGGGTCAACGCAGCTTCGCTATAGGGCAGGCCGAGCAGCAGCATGCCATGGTGCAGCAAAGGCAGTTGCATCGATAACAGCGTGCTTTCCTGACCGCCATGCAGGCTGGCGGTAGAGGTGAATACGGCGGCGGGTTTGCCGATCAGGCTACCGGACAGCCATAGGCTGCTGGTGCCATCGATAAAATACTTCAGTGGCGCGGCCATATTGCCAAAACGAGTCGGGCTGCCCAGAGCCAGGCCAGCACAGTGGCGCAGATCGTCTTCGCTGCAATACACAGCTCCTTCGGGTGGTACTGCCGGTTGCAGTTCTCGGGTTTGTGGGCCAACTTCCGGCACGCTGCGCAAACGCGCTTCCATACCCGCCTGCTCAATGCCGTCGGCAATCGCCCGCGCCATCTCGGCAGTGGCACCATGCCGGCTGTAATAAAGCACCAGAATATAGTCGGCACTCATGCAAACAGCTCCAGCAATTTCTCTGGCGGGCGTGCAACCAGTGCCTGGCCATCCTTGATCACAATCGGTCGTTCAATCAGTTTCGGATAATCGGCCATGGCTTGCACCAGGTCGGCTTCGGTCAAATCCGGGTTATCCAGCTTCAATTCCTGGTAGAGCTTTTCTTTGGTGCGCATCAGTTCGCGTGCTGTGAGCCCCAGACTCAGCAGCAGCTCGCTGATAGTGGCATGGTCTGGAGGCGTGTCCAGATAGAGTATGATCTCCGGGTCAACCCCTTGTTCTTCCAGAAGTGCCAGGGCTTGGCGGGATTTGGAACAGCGTGGATTGTGGTAGATCTGTACGCTCGACATGGCTAACCTCCGTTGCAAAAGAGTGCCGGTTTCCATCACACCGGCATGAAGGCTATTCTAAGCGCTAAATGGGCGCGCTGTCAGGGAGCTTGAATGCCACGTCAAATCAATCTGTTACTGCATTTCGCCAAACACATGGTGCGCCGCTTCGGTGAAGACAATTGCGCCAAGAATGCCGCAGCCTTGACCTACACCACCCTGTTTGCGGTCGTGCCGGTGATGACGGTGACCTTTGCCATGATGGCTGCCATACCGGCTTTCAACGAGGTTAGCGGGCAGGTTGAAGACTTTGTGTTCAATAATTTTGTGCCTTCAGCAGGAGAAACGGTCCAGGGATACCTGATTGAATTCTCCCAGCAAGCGCGGCAATTGACCGGCGTTGGTATCGCTCTGCTGATTGTTACCGCTTTTCTTATGCTGGTGAATATCGAAAAGGCATTCAACGCTATCTGGCGGATTCGCCAGCCACGACGCGGGGTATCGAGCTTTCTCTTGTATTGGGCAGTGCTGAGTTTGGGGCCCTTGTTGCTGGGTGCGGGTTTTGTGATCAGTACCTACGTCACTTCACTGGCCTTTTTCACCGGTGACGATACGTTGAGTGAGGCCTGGGCTTGGTTGCTGGGCTGGGTGCCTTTACTGCTGAGTATTGCTGCTTTTACTTTGATCTTTGTAGCCGTGCCCAACACGCGAGTGCCGCTACGCCATGGTTTTGCGGGTGGTGTGTTGGTGGCCTTGTTGTTCGAGGGTGCCAAGGCGCTATTTGCCTTGTACGTTGCCTTGTTTCCCGGTTATCAGCTCATTTACGGGGCTTTCGCAGCATTTCCCTTGTTTCTGCTCTGGATTTATATCAGTTGGGTGATCGTGCTCTTCGGTGCTGAACTGGTCAGTAATCTGGGTAATCTGAGTGCCTGGGAAAAAATAGATCAGCCTGACTTGCTGCATATGCTGAATTTATTACGGGTCCTGTTGCTGGCCCACAAGCGTGGCTATACGGTCGACCTGGCCCGGGTAAATGCCATGGGATGGCCAATGCACGAAGAGATCTGGCTGCGCATGATTGATGAGTTGGAGCGGCAGAGCATCATCACTCGAGCGCAGCAGGGGGGCTATGTGCTGAGCCAGGATCTGGATCAGCTGGAGATGGCCCAGTTGCTGGAGAATCTGCCCGAAGCGATTCCACCCTTGAGCCGCTTGCCTGAGCGCATGCCCTATGCGGATGACTGGTATACCGAGTTTCATGCGGCTTTGGAAGAGCTGGCGGCGCAGCGGCACAGTATTATGGCCGGAAGCGTTAAGCAGTGGTTGCTGCGTGATGAAAAGAACAAAAACAGTCAGGGGGAGTTGTTATGACAGTCAAACTCGGATGTGGGCTACTGGTGCTGGGCTGCCTGGTATTGACAGGTTGCGCACAGGATGACGCGGGTTGGCCGGACCAGAACGGCCAGGTAATTACCGGGAGTGAGTTGGTCGGGCGCTATCAGGTGGTCAACTACTGGGCTGAGTGGTGCGCGCCCTGCCGCGATGAGTTGCCGGAGTTGAATGCGCTGGCTGAGGCGTATCCCGACGTCGCCGTTATCGGTATCCATTTTGATCGTGCCGAAGGTGAGGCGCTGCGTGAATTGAGTGAGCGGATGGGGATCGAGTTCAGTGTGCTTGGGCATGAGTATGCTGAAGCCTACGCCTTGACCCTGCCGCGGGTGTTACCGACGACCTACCTGATTGACCCGCAGGGTGAGGTGCTGGCCAGCCTGGAAGGTCCCCAAGACAAAGCCCAGTTGTTGGCTGCACTGGCCGAGCAGGGCGCCGAGCTGGACTAGTCGGGCCAGCGTTGTCGGGCTTAATCGGTGACGTACCAGAAACGATACCAGTAATCGGTGACCCGGTCAGGGTAACGGTGGCTGCCCAGGCTGCCGTTATACCGGGCCAGCGCGCGGCGCAGGTTGCCGTTTTCCTTGTCCAGGTAGTAGCGCAGGATAGTGCACCCGTAACGTAAGTTGGTAGCCAGGTCCATCAGGTTATCATCCGGCCGGCCAATCTCGTTTTTCCAGAAGGGCATGACCTGCATGACGCCCTGGGCGCCGACACTGGACAGGGCGAAGCGATCAAACAGGCTTTCTGCATGGATTACAGCAATCACCAGGTCGGGCTTGAGCTCGGCGCGCCGGGCTTCACGGTGCACTTTGCGCAGAAACTGCAGGCGTTCGGCTTCATCGGGAATAAACCGGCGCATGCGGGTGGACATATCCAGCAGCCAGACTTCGGCCTCGAAACGGTCGTTGAAACTGTCGGCACTACTGACGGCATCCATCAGTAGGGCGCGAAGTTGCGGATCAACCTCCGGGGTTGCCTGGCTTTGCGCGGCCAAGGGGGCGCAAAGCCCAAGCAACAGGCTGCAGGCTAGCAGGGGGGCGATAAGCCAGTTCCGTGGCCTTGCCATGATACTGGCTCAGAGCCCCTTGATCTGGTTGATCAGGAAATCCAGCACCTCGGCAGTGGGAATGGCACGTGGCTCGCTATCACGGCGGTACTTGTATTCCAGCTCGCCGGCATCCAGGCCGCGGTCACCAATCACCACGCGATGGGGGATACCGATCAAGTCCATGTCGGCAAACTTCACCCCGGGGCTGACCTTCTTGTCACGGTCATCGAGCAATACATCAATACCTGCCTGCTGCAGTCCCTGATAGAGGGCTTCAGTGGCTGCACGCACTGCATCCGAGCTCTCCATCTTCAACGGTACCAGCGCGACCTGGAAGGGCGCCAGGGCGTCCGGCCAGACGATGCCGCGCTCGTCATGGTTCTGTTCGATCGCGGAGGCAACCACGCGGGACACGCCAATACCGTAGCAGCCCATGGTCAAGGTGGCGGCCTTGCCATTTTCGTTAAGCACGGTGCAGTTCATCGCCTGGCTGTATTTCTGCCCGAGCTGGAAAATATGCCCGACTTCAATGCCGCGCTTGATCAGTAGCGAGCCCTGGCCATTCGGGCTGGGATCGCCTGCTACCACATTGCGCAGATCGGCAATCTCATCGAAGTGCGCATCGCGTATCCAGTTGACGCCGGTGAAGTGTTGGCCATCCACATTGGCGCCACAGACAAAATCGGCCAGGTGAGCAGCGCTGTGGTCGGCAATGACATGGACCGGTAGCTTGACCGGCCCAATGGAGCCCGGTTTGCATCCGATACCTTGTACGATCTGCTGCTCACTGGCAAAGGTCAGCGGCGCTTGAATGGCAGGATGATTCTCTGCCTTGATCTCGTTTAGCTCGTGATCGCCACGCAGTACCAGAGCCACCAGCGGCGCGCTTCCATCTTCCTCGGCCTGGCCCAGTACGATCAGGGTTTTTACGCTATGCGCCGGATCGGTGCCGAGCAGTTGGCTAACGGCATCAATGCTGGTGGCGTTGGGTGTGTCGACGCGGGTCAACTCGGCTGCCGGCTGCGGGCGCTCACCTTGTGGCGGCAGAGCGGTGGCCTTTTCCATATTGGCGGCATAGTCGCCGGTGTCGGAGAACACCACGGCATCTTCGCCAGAATCGGCCAGTACATGAAATTCGTGCGAGCCTTCGCCACCAATGGAGCCATTGTCGGCAACCACTGGGCGGTAATCCAGCCCCAGGCGCTCAAAAATAGTGCAGTAGGCCTGGTACATGCGGTCGTAGGTCTGTTGCAGTGAGGCCTGGTCCAGGTGGAAGGAGTAGGCATCTTTCATCACGAATTCGCGCGCGCGCATCAAGCCGAAGCGCGGGCGGATTTCATCGCGGAATTTGGTCTGGATCTGATACAGGTTGAGCGGCAGTTGCTTGTAGCTGCTGATCTCATTACGCGCCAGTTCGGTAATGACTTCTTCGTGCGTTGGGCCGACACAGAATTCGCGGTCGTGGCGGTCTTTCAGGCGTAGCAGTTCAGGGCCGTACTGTTCCCAGCGGCCGGACTCCTGCCATAGCTCTGCAGGCTGGATGGCCGGCATCAGGACTTCCAGTGCGCCACTGGCATTCATTTCTTCGCGCACGACCTGTTCAACTTTGCGCAACACGCGCAGCCCCATTGGCAGCCAGGTATACAGGCCAGAGGCGATCTTGCGGATCATGCCGGCACGCAGCATCAGTTGATGGCTGATAACGCTGGCATCAGCAGGGGTTTCTTTCAGGGTGGCGAGCAAATACTGGCTGGTACGCATGGGTAACGGAGTTCCTGCGGCTAAGTGAGCAATGGCGCTTATTGTAGGGGGCTGGCTGGCCGCCGACAATCTTTCTGCGGGCAAGAAAAAGCCCGGCACATGGCCGGGCTTGTTCAGTTCCTACTGGCTACTGCTTAGAGCAGGTTCCAGGTGTAGGAAGCTACGACGCGGTTTTCGTCTACATCACCGCCATCGATGTTGCGATCCTGACGGACAGTAGCGTTCATCCATTTCAGGTTCAGACCAGCCAGAGCACCTTGCTGGATAGTGTAATCCAGGGCAAAGTCACGCTCCCAGCGAGTGTCGCTGGTTGCGCCAGCGTAGGCATCAGTATCGATGTTGCTACCGCGGATATAGCGAGCAGTGAAGCCCAGACCCGGGATGCCGGCACCAGCGAAATCATACTGGTAAGCCGCATGCCAGGAACGCTCGTCCTTAGCATTGAAATCGAGGTACTGTACCGAGTTGGCCAGGTACCAAGCGCCATCGAAGTACTCGTATCCAGAATCACCGCTCATGCGCTGATAAGCACCGGTAATGGCGTGATAACCGGATGTTAGGGTCAGGGCCAGAGAAGTAGCCTTGTTACCCAGGTCGCTGCCGTCGGAACGGTCGCTAGTGTGGTAATGGCTCAGGTCGGTATTAAGAGCCATACCGTTACCCAGTTCGGCCGTGTGGTTGATACCGAGGTTATGGCGGCGCCACAGGTCGTCAGCTTTGGAGGTGTACAGGCTAGTGATCAGAGCGGGGCTGAACTGATAAGTACCGCCCAGATAGGTCACCTTGTCATTTTCACCGAGGAATGCACCTTTGTCTTGGGCGGCACTATTGCGATCACTCCGGTGAGTCATGCGACCGGCTTCAACGAACAAGCCGTCTATGCTTGAGTTACTGACGCTATAACCGAAGTAGTGGCTCGGCAGCAGACGAGTATCGTCTATAGCGATAACCGGGTTGTCAAGGAAGTGGGTA
>REBY01000016.1 GCA_007692485.1 Pseudomonadaceae bacterium
GGCTTGACCAGTTGCGCGCGTGGCCGCAAGCCGAAGCCCGCGGCGATCAGAGCCGGCATGCCATGGCCAGTTATGCAGAATACCGCATGGCGGAAAGCCGTAACGCCGAACTGTGCGAACCCCTGCAACAGAACCTCAACCAGCAATTACAGGCCCACGGCATGCCCGATGCTGCGCAGCTGCCCGGCGCGCGCTTGCTGGCTTCCAGTGACAGCAGCGAGCAGCGTCTGGAGCGGGACGGGCGCAACTACCGGATAGATCGCTATACACCAGGTTTGATGGCTGGTTATCAGGTGCGTAGCCGAGGGCTGACGCTTAACGATGAACTCATTTTTGATGATCGCGACCTGCCAACCTGGGTGGCGACCTTGCCGAACTACGGTGGTCGGGCGCATGCCTCCTCGTCACAAACCGGGGATTATGGCCGGCTGGAGCTTTTTGAGTGGAAAGGTCAGACATTATTATTGGTCAATGAAACCTGGGGCTTCTATTCACCCGCTGCACGCGGCGAATCGGCTTTTGCCGGGGTGTATCGTTTGCAGGGCAGCCAGTTGGAGCCCCAGTGCTTGCTGCGCACCTACCTGACCCCACCGCGTTACAACACGCTCGCAGGGCTCCCGGTCTATACCGAGTTGCAAGACATGCTGGATGAGCTGCGTGGGCAGCCACTGGCAGCTTTTGCCCAGCACGAACGGCGGGATAACCACCAATTGTGGCAGGAAAATCAGTGGACCTTGCTCAACTTGCCGCTTCTGGGTGCTGATGCCTTGCCACGTTTCGGTCGCGAGGCCGCCATACGCCAGCGTCAGGACGCCGCTCTGGAAGCCCTGTTCCAGTGGTCCGAGCGCAATATCAACAATAAAGCCTTTTACCGGCGCCTGATGCCCATGTTGCAACCGGCACATCAGGAGCTGGCCGTCATGTTTGCCGATCAAGGCATGAGCTCTGCTGAGGCCGAACGGGCTGCAGACTTGCTTTTCCACGAGACATTTGCCCGCGCCCTGGAAAATCTGCAAGCCCCGGAGGCTTTGCCGGATGCGCCTTTACCACCCTTTGCCAATTATCGCCCGCGCTTTGCCATGGCGCCGACGGCGGGTAGCCTGGAGCAAGGGAGAAACTTCGCCACCTTGCACAGCGTGGTGCTTAACCGCGCACCGCTGAATGTCGTCAATGACTTTATTGATTATGAAACCGAGACCTACGGGCGCGAACGGCGTGGCTTGGCCGACGACGATGACAGCGCATTACTGGCCGCCGTTTACCAGCCAGAAACCCTGGATCTGTTGTTGCGTCGTGGTTTCCCGGTCAATCACGGCAACCGGTGGGGGCGCACCGCCTTGATGAATGCGGCTGCCGCCAATCAGGCGGAATCTGTCCGTTTGTTGTTGCAGGCGGGGGCTGACGTGCATGCCCAAACCCGTCCGGTAGAGGGAGCTGGCGTTGGAGGCCTGGAGCGGCAACAGGCAATCAGTGGTCGTCAGACTGCGTTATTGTTGGCTGCCAATCAAGCCGACCAGGCTGTTATCCAAGCCTTGCTGGATGCCGGCGCCGCCCGGGAAACCTGGAGCGGCTATAGCCGGCAAGTTTGCCAGTCGCTGGATCGCAATCAGCGACTGGATAGCACCGAACGCAGCGGATTGAAAGCTGGCCTGTGCGAGCAAAGCTTTGAACCTGTGCCAGTAACCCGCCAGGCAACTGCCAACCTGCATGCCGGTGAGGAGTTGGTCGTACGCGATGCGGGCGTGGATTATGCCATTCGCCTGCGCACCCGTGAGCCGAGTGTCATCTTTACCCGCAGCCTGGAAATGGCACCCAACCGCATGCAAAGAAGCATGACAGCACAAGCCACGACCATTGCCAGGGCCATCACAACCCGACTGAATGCTCGCAGGGATGGACAGTTCATGCTCTATTTCCCGGACTTGCGCGCCAACCGGGAAGATCGCCTGGTCTTTGAAGCCGGTTTTCCGGTGAGCGGTGCTACTGGCAATGCAGCAGGCTTCCATCTGCGTGACATCCCAGAACAGCAGGTCCTCAGCCTGATCTTCGATCCTGCCAAACAATCCGTGGAAACTGCCTGGCGTGAGCTCTACAGTGCGGCCCTGACGCAAGGTTTTGCGCCGACGCATCAAGGCTATGTGGTTACTCATCGTGGTGGTGGTACCAGTGAATATCAACTGGTGGTGACCGAACGCGAATCACCTTGACGCCATTATCCCGGCTGGTCTGCTAGACTTGCAGCCGCCGGGGTCGTCTCGATCGCGGGTAAATGGAGATTCGGGTTGCTCACCATACGCGCGCTCTGCCTGGTTGCACTGACCAGCCTGGTATATGGCTGTGCCACGCATTTACCACAGCATGACATGCCGCCCAGCTTTGTGCTGCCGGCGCAAGACGATGCCCCTTTGGCCCGCTACCTGGATGACCGCCTGGTAGCTCCGGACGTCTGGTCAGCATTCAACCCGCTCTACGAAGGCAAGGATGCTCTGGCTGCTCGCCTGTACCTGATCGATCAGGCGCGCTCAGGTATCGACCTGCAAACCTATATTTATGCGGGCGATACCACCGGCCAGTTAATTGCCGCCCACCTGCTGCAAGCTGCTGACCGTGGCGTTCGTGTGCGTTTATTGGTGGATGATATCGGTAGCGGCCTGAGCGATGTCAAAGTCACCAGTCTGGACTGGCATTCGAATATCGAAGTGCGGCTGTTCAACCCACTACGCCTGCGTAATTTGCGCCTGCTGAGCAAAGTCGGCGAATTCGGCCGGATCAATCACCGCATGCACAACAAGCTCCTGGTCGTCGATGGCGTGGCGATGATTACCGGTGGGCGCAATATCGGGGACGAATACTTTGCGCTCAGCCCGATGGACTTTCAGGACATTGATATCATTGGCCTTGGCCCGATTGCCCGCGAGGCCGGTGGCAGTTTTGATCTGTACTGGAACCACAACCTGGCCCAGCCAGTCAGTAAGATTCTGCCCCGAAGCGATGACAAAGCCCTGGCCAAGGTACGCCGGGAGTTAATTTCCGTGCGTCGCCAGGCAGCACGCGGACCCTTGATGGAGGCGGTTGCGGACTCCAACTTTATCCGCGCCCTGCAAGACAATCGCTTAGCCTGGTATCAGGGGCCAGCCGAGTGGCTGTTTGATCCGCCAGCCAAAGCCGATGCGCACAGCGAGCTGACCGGCGAACCCTTTCTGACACGTAGCCTGGCCAAGCACACGGGTGCGCTTGAGCACGAACTCTTGGTGATGAGTGCCTATTTTATCCCCGGTGAGCAGGGCCAGGCCGCATTCGATCGTTTGCTGGAGCGAGGTGTCAGCGTATCGATATTGACCAACTCACTGGCCACCACCGATGTGTTGGCGGTTCACAGCGGTTATGCCCCTTACCGCAAGCCTTTGCTGGAGTCTGGAGCTAAACTGTGGGAGCTGCGCCCCTTAGCCGCGCAAAATGAGCGGGTAAATACCTTTGTGGGCGACTCACTGGCCAGCCTGCACGCGAAAAAGCTTATCTTTGATCGCAAATCGGTATTTATCGGCTCACTGAACCTGGACCCGCGCTCGATCAATCTGAATACCGAAGCCGGTGTATTGGTTGAGCATGCGGCGCTGGCTGAATATATGAGCAGCCTCTTTGTCACCTGGACCGATGATGATTATGCGTGGCGCGTGGTACTGGACGAGCAGGGCGAACTGCAGTGGTTGGCTGACGGCAAGACTTGGTCACGTGAGCCCGGCTCCAGCCGCACGCGTCGCTTCATGACCTGGCTGGTTAGCTGGCTTCCAATAGAAAGCCAGCTATAACATAAGGTTATAGAATGGGGCTCATAAAATACATTAACCGCTCCAGGCTGCGCGGCAGCCGGCCGCGTTGTTGCCACTGGACCAGCGACAGCGGTTGACTGCTGGTGCAGTAACGCTCCAAGAGCTGACCAATCTCCGCGCAGCTGCCCGGATTGAACAATGCTACTGTCAGTTCAAAATTCAATTGCAGGCTGCGGATATCCAGATTCACACTGCCTACCAGTGCCAACTCGTCATCCATCAGCATGGCTTTAGTGTGTAGCAGCCCGCCTTCAAACAAAAGAATTTCTACCCCGGCTTCAAGCAAGGGCTCGTAGTAGGAGCGGCTGGCCCAGCCCACCATCACCGAGTCATTGCGCTTGGGTACCAGTAAGCGTACGCGTACCCCACGCTTGGCGGCGTGACAAAGGGCATCAAAGATAGCCTCTGAGGGTACAAAGTAGGGTGTGCTGATAATGATGCTGTGGTTGGCGCGATAGATGCTGGCCAATACCGACTGACCAATCAGATCATCCCCAATACCGGGGCCTGAAGGCAGAATCGATAACCAGTGATCGGTTTGTTCGTTGCCGGCTGGCATCACCGGCAAGCGCCGTTGACCGGTTTCCACTTCCCAGTCCCAGGCAAACACCTTGGCCAGTCCGGCTGCCGCCTGACCTTCGATGCGCAGCATAGTGTCAACCCAAGGGCCTACGCGCTTGCCGCGTTTGAAGCAGTCCGGGTCGGCAATATTCATCGAGCCGGTAAATGCCAAGCGGTCATCAATAACCACCAGCTTGCGATGCAAGCGTAAATCAATCCGGTTGACCAGGGCTCGCCACAAACGCACGGGGAGGGCAGGTACCACCTCGATACCAGCTTGCGCCATGCGCTTGCGCCAGCGGGAGCGAAAGAAGCGGCGGCTACCAGCATGATCGATCAGAATGGATACTTTAACGCCGCGTTCACTGGCAGCAATCAGCGCTTCTGCCAAATCATCGACACGGCCCCCGTTATGCCAGATGTAAGTCTCAATTCGAATGCTTTCGCGCGCCTGGGCAATATCGGCCTGCAGTCCGGCAAAAATTTGCGCCGGGGTATCCAGCACCTGTAAATGCTCATAACCCAGCGCGCCGATACCGACCCGCTGGGCCAGTAGCTGATGCACGGCGAGTGACTGTTGCCCACCCGGCAGCGGGATATTATCAGTCGAGAGACCATTCTTCAGATTATCGAGATAAGGATCGACCATCGCTTGTGCGCGCGCAGCGCGCTGCCGCCCCAGGCTCAACTCACCGAACATCAGGTATAAGATGGCGCCGAAAATCGGCAGAATATAGATCACTAGCAACCAGGCGAGGCTAGCGCTGACGGCCCTGCGCTTGATAATGACCCGCAAAGTCACGCCCGCTGTAAAAAGCCAATAGAAAATGGCCAGAGCGATGCCGAGAATACTTTGCAGGCTTTCCCACATAAAATCTGATCCCTAGAGACAGTTGTCCGGTTTTGGCAAACCGGCAAGCTTGCTGGCCAGCTTGGCCGGGCTGCCGGGAAACAGTGTCAGCAGATAAATACTCTTGCCTTTGTCTGCACCGAGGTGCGACCCAACATATTTAACCAGCGGGCGCATGGCGGGGGATAGCTGAAATTCGGCATGAAACTGGCGCAGCAGTTGGATAACCTCCAGGTGCGCCGGCGTCAGCTCAATACCTTCCTGGGCGGCCAGTGCTGCTGCCACTTCGGTATCCCACTCATCACGATCACGCAAAAAGCCATCGCCATCCACGGCAATCGCGCGTGCACCCACAACCAGTTCACCACTCACCAGCTAACCACCTTGGAATGCTCGGTACACAGCGCGACCATATCCAGGTAATTGACCTGACGTATACGCGCGGGCAAGTCATCCAAAGCAATACCTCTGGCCAACAGGTCGCTTTCCAGCACATGGATGCTTACGGTAGTCGGCAACAGCCGTAGGGATTGATTGAAAGCAGTCCCTGGCAGTAGCGCATAGATGGCATCTTCGATCAACAGCATTCCATGGCCACTACCCAGTGAGCGCAGACAGCTGCTGAAACTGGGATGGTTAACCGGCGAATGGCGCACAATATGCAAAATCACCCATGGCTCCTTAGAGATTGACGACCCGGTCGTAGTGTTCCAGCAGCGAGGTGATTTCCGCGCCAGAGAGAGAGCGCACGTCCAGCTGACACTGCCGGACCTGTAAACCACGTTCAGTCAGTGAATGCTGGCAAACCATTAGATCTTCCACCCCGAACAATGGAAGCGCCTGTAGATTGGCCGCCAGAGATTTTTGCTGCGCCTGCATCGCATCCTGGCCTTTAAGCAGTTGCAGCACGCCGTCGTTCATGAACAGCACGCCAACCGGCACACCGAAGGCCGCAGAGGCCAACGCCAGGTCCAATGCCTCGCGCGCCGCGTGCTGAAAGGGCGGGTGATGGCTGATAATCAACAGGCTATGCATGTCAGTTGCCAAAGGTCACCGCCCGATCTGCCCGTTGCATGGCATCTACCCATTGACCCAGCCCGGACAGCACCCAAGGCTCGGCAGCATTGCTGCTGGTACGTTCCCAACGCTTTGCCTCGGCTGAATCCAGCACGCCACGACGCAACGCAGCGGCAATGCAGACCACCGCGTCCAGCTCATGCTGACGGATAAACTCGCGCCACTCGACAGCCAGGTCGCATTCATCCTGGGGCTGCACACTGAGGCTCGACGCCAGGTGCACCGCATCACGATAGAAAAACAGCCGATGGATACTGTGCCC
>REBY01000171.1 GCA_007692485.1 Pseudomonadaceae bacterium
GGCAACCTGTGGAATAACTTCGATCAAGGTATCAATTACCACGGCTGCGGCACCAGTATCGGCTCTGGCTGTAACTGGAATTTCCGGGCCAGCGGCGTTTATCCCAGCGGGCATGATCGGGCCGGTGAATACTATTCCGGCTGGAACTACGTGATGCCGCAAAGCGCGCGCATCACCATCAATCATTCGGTAAAAGCGGATAATCCTTTTGCGATTGCCTTTGTGGGTAATTCTGCCGGTCTGATCGATGTGACGACCAACAACAACCTGATTATTGGTGGGCGTTTGAACAATCCGGGTGGTCTGACCCGATTGCAAGCCGCTGATAACATCATCAATGGTAGCGACGGCAGTATTTTCACCCAGACGCTGGAGATGCAGGCTGCCGGTTTTATCGGCAGTCAGGTTCGCCCGATTCAGATTGGTATGGCCGGTGGCGGCACCCTGAATGCGCATTCAGGCAGCGCGGGTATGCACCTGAATCTGAACTCAGGTGCCCTGATTCGGGGTTTGAACGCAGGTAATGGCAAGGGCAACCTGGTGATGAACCTGAATGGTTCGTTGCTGGGCGTTGATACGCTGAGTGACGGTACCCCGCATATCCATGCACGCAATATTGATCTGCACTCAACGGGCGCGGTGGGTACCAGTACCAACCCCTTGCAGATGATTGCCCAGGAAGTGGCCACCGGCAACGGCGGTACCAGTGATGGTGTGGTCAGTGTTGCTGCCCTGCAGGATATTTTCCTGCGCGAGATCAGTGGCGATACCTGGGTCGGCAAGATCATTTCTGAAAACGGCAATGTCTTTTTGCAGGTTGATAATGGCTCGCTGTATGACGCGGGTCGCCGCCTGGCCTCCGACACACTGGATGAAGAACAGCGTCAGAGTATCTGGGAGCAACTCAGCCTGACTGCCGAGTATGGCGCTGAGGCAAATATTTATCAGTCCACGGTCAAGCCTTTCGAGGACCGTGTGACGGCGCAATATCAGGAATATTGGCGCTTGCTGGGTCTGGGTGAGTTTGTTGCCGGTGAGTTTGTGATTGATGCCAGTCGCATCGACTTTTACCGGCCGCTGGCTGAATTGCAAACGGGCGAGAGCGGCCTGAGTGATGCGCAGGTCAATAGTCTGGCGCAAGCCCGCATGAGCCAACTGCAGGATTTCTTTACCGAGACGGTGGGGGATGACTGGCGTTCGCAGGCGCCCTTCACAGCCTACCAGCAGAGCTTTGCCTATCAGGCCTCGGCAGAGCAGGTACTGGCATTGACCCAGAATGCCATCTGGACTGAGGGCGAGCTGCGTTATGCAGTCGATGCCGCGGCGCTGGGCAGTGCTTCCAGTACGCCGGTTGGCGCCGCGGACCCGAATCTCAGTGGCCGTCAGGTCAGCATCAAGGTCAATGGTGATACCGGCCGCCTGGCTGACAGCCTGGAGATCGATTTTGCTGCATTGCAAGCCGGTAATCTTACGCCATCGGAAGCGGCAGCGCTGGCAATCGCCAACGCCCCGGGTGATGTGGTGCTTAACCGGGATGCGGATGGCGCTATCGTCAGCCTATCGGTCAATCAGACGCTACCCTTTTATGTTGCGGCCAGTGAACAGTTTGATGCCGATGTTACAGGCTCTCTCTACCTGCAATCTGCCGGTGATCTGCGCGTGGGTACTTTCAGCGTAGGCGCTAACGCCCGTCTGGCGGCAGCCAACAGCATTCTGGCGGCCAATGCAGCCGGTGGTAACTTTGTGATTGCGGATGACCTGACGCTGCTCGCCGGTACCGGTGATCTGGGCCATCGCCGCAGCGATGATGAACTATTGCTGCTGGATGTTGGCGGTCGTTTGTTGTCCGCGTCTGCCGGGCAGGATATTGCTCTGCGTTGGCTGCGTGATGACTTCCGCATTGGTCGGGCCTTTGCCGTTGGCGACCTGTTCCTGGATGCGCCGAATGGTAGTGTGCTGGGCCAGTTTGATGGCCTTGCCATGAGTGCGCGCAATATTGATATCAACGCCAATGGCAACATCCTGGGCCATGCCGGTGAAGCCCTTGAGGTTGAACTGGAGTCCGTGGTTGAAGGCGAGCTGAATGCGACGGCTGCAGGTGATGCCCGTTTCAGCAGCACCCGTGGCCTGCGGGTTGGTAGCATCCTTGCCGAGGGTAACCTTCAGCTGGCCGGTCTGGTGGATATTGCTGCCGATCAGCTGCGCGCGAATGCAGGTAACTTGCAGGTGACGGCTGGCGGCAAACTGTCACTGGGTGATGTGTCGGCAACCGGCTTCATTCTGCTGGAGGCGGTTGAGGAGCTGACCTTGGCCGGCCAAGCCGATGCGGGTGGCAACTTCACGCTATTGGCCGACAGTTTCAGTATGGCCAGTAACGCCGCGGTACGTGCCAATGGCGCCCTGGCGCTTACTACCCAAGGCGATATGTTGCTGGGCCAATTGCATCGCCGGGGCGGGTTGGCGGGCAACCTGTTCAACCTTCAGGCTGGCGGTAACCTCATGGCCAATGGCGACGGGCAAGTCAACCTGCGAGCTGATCGTGATGGCCGAGCGCTGGTGGTTGCCGGTCAGGCTATCGGTAGTGAGAGCAACTGGCTGAGCGTTGACATGCCGGAGCTGACAGAGCTGGAAGCGCTGCAGGGCGACGTGTTCCTGTATACGCATGATGATCTCAGCGGCGACTTTGTACGCGCCAATCAGGGTAATGTGTTTATCCGCAACAATCCCAGCCACGTCAGCTATGACGTGATCAGGGCGCGGGACAATTTCAGCTTTGATGGTGGCAGCCTCTTCGCCGGACAGCTGTACGTCGGTGGCAGTGCCGGGATTACTGTGATCAACGGGTTGGAGCTGGGCACGGCCGAGGCCGCTGGCAATGTTCGAGTAGAACATACTGGCGCGATTAACGACTCATTGATGTGGGGTGAGCTGCGTGTTGGTGAGCAGTTGCATATGCAGGGAGCTGGTCATTGGCAGGGTGACCTGACGTTGGTGGAAGGTGATGTGTGGATGCAGCTTGGCTCTGCCGAGCTGGGCCGGTTGGAATCGGCTCAGGGCACTGTTGAGTTGCAAGCCGATCGGCGCTTCGCTGCTGGCGAACTGCACAGTCGCCAGCAGTGGATTGACCTGCAGTCGGGTAGCGCGAACCTGGGTAATGTCTCTGCTGCCCTTACCCTGAATGCGTTGACAGATGGTGACCTGAGTATCTTCACCGCTACCAGTGGCGAGAACATGACGCTGCGTACCACTGAAGGGTCGCTCGGAAATATCAGCTTTGGTGAGCCAAGCAGCGATCTTGAGCAGTTGATGACCGTCAATCATCTGTATAGCGGACAGGATCTGTGGATCGAAGCTGATGGCGATGTCTTTGGCGGTAATGCAGCAGCCTATGGTGAGGTCTTCATCAGTGGCCGTAATCTTGATGTCGGTCGTGTTGAAAGCCTTACCCTAGACGTTCAGCTGCGGGCGGAGGAGGATATCGATGCCCGCTTTGTCCGCGCCGCGCGTGACATAGGTATTATCGCTGGCGGCAGTCTGCGCATGCAGGGTTACGAGGCGCAGCGGCTGTCCCTGACTGCCGGACGCGACCTGATCATTGGCCTTGGCGGCACGCTGGATGTGGAAGGCTACGCTGAGGCAGGCCGTGACATTTTCTTTGAAATCGGTGGTGGCATTGATCTGCTGGGGCTGCGTGCCGGGCGTGATATCCAGTTGCGTACCCCAGGTCAGGTGAATATTGACGAAACCATCGAGGCGGGCGGCAATATCAGTATCTTTGCTGACCAGGGTGTCAGCATCGGCAGCCTGTTGCGTGCCGGCGGCAATATCGATATTGAGGCCGGGGAGCTGTTCCGCAGCCCCTTGACCATCGCCGGTGGCAGCATTTATGCCCGTGCGGATGGCATGCAGTTCGGCGATCAGCTCTATGCTGGTGTCGGGTTGGGTGGTCTCGATTACGACCAGGCCGAGGCCCGGCAGCGTTGGCCGTTCGAGGCGCTGGATCTGCCGCAGCTGGATGGATTGGCAGTACGCGGAATCCTCAATCCCGGCCAGCAGATCAATCTTGTTTCCACTGCCGATATCGAGCTGGCTGGCCTGGCCTTCAGTACCGGTGCGCAGAACTGGCAGGCGGCAGGTGACGTTGCATACCACAGCTTGCGTACGCTCAGTGGCAATCTGGACCTGCTTGGCGGCGGCAATCTGACCACAACGTTGACCGACGTGGCTGGTGATGTGGACATACAGGTGAGTGGGGCTGCCAATGCCAGTGACCTGTTGCGTGCCGGCGGCTTGATCAGGCTGCAGGCTGGTGGGCTATTCAGTTCTGTGCAGACTGAAGCGGGCAGTACAGTTGACGTGCAAAGCCATGGCATGACCCTGGGCAATATGCGGGCCGGTGACACCATCGACTTGCGTTCGAGCGCACACATTCATCTGAGTGGCATCGCAGACAGTGGCGGAAGCCAGTCCTGGTTGGCTGAAGAAGATATCCGTTTCAATCAGCTGTTGACCCGTGGTCAGGCTGTGCTTGATAGCCTATTGGATACCGAAGGCCAGCGTATTGTGGCAGAGCAGGGTCTTCAGGGCCGTGCAGGCTGGCGTGGCGGGGTAGCTACCCCGGCCAACCTGACCTTCGAGCAGGCAGTAACGCCGACGCTGCAGCTCTGGTCGGGTGAGTTGATCCGTGTCGGGCAGCCTGAGCAGGGTGGTGCCAGTATCGGTGACTGGGCAGAGCTGTCGGCGCAGCAGGTATACATCTACGGCAATTACACGGGCAATGACGCGCTGCGTTTGCGGGTCAATGGCCTGAACAACAGCGGTGCTGCCGGTGACCGCCTCGACACCATTATTGATGCGCGTCGGGTCCGCACCGAGTGGCTGGATATGGTGTCCACTGACTTCCTGACCACCGCGCTGCTGGCGGACTTTGACGCCATCGAACGTGCTGACTGGTTCAACCTGCAAACGCCTCAGGCGCGGATTGTTGCCGATAATCTCAGCCCGGCTTACCGGGGAGAGGCAAATGTCCAGCTCTACGAACTGGATAAGGCGTTCTGGTTGTCGCAGAGTCAGCGCACCAGCTACACCAACGCCTATGTACTGCATCGCAACTTTACCCACCAGATTCTGGTGCCCAATTTTGTTGAGGGCCACCAGGACGGCAGCATTGATTATCAGACGATTACGTCATCGGATCATGCCACCATCATGAGCAGTGGCCGCAATGCTCTACTGCGGCTGGGCGAGTTGATCGATCGCAATGCCTTCTTTGTGCCCGAAAACGGGACCTTTATCAGTGTTCCTGTCCAGGGTGCGCCGGTCAACATCGAGTGGGCCAATCCGGTAGATAATGAGGAGGATCAGTGGGGAATCTAAGCGGCGGGTTGGTATCCAGTTATTGGTTGAGATTAAGTTTGACCCTGGCCGCTGTTGCAGCAGCCCCAGCCTGGGTGCAGGCACAGACAATTCCGGAAGGCACCAGCCCAGGCTTGTTTGCTCCGGATCTGCTCCGCGATCAGTTGCGCGAGCAGCAGCGTCAGCAAGCGATCGAAGAGCGTGCGCGGCGTATTGAAGTACCGCCGCTACAGGGCGATGAAGCCGATGCAGAAGATGCGCTACCGGAAGACAGTCCCGAGTTTGTTCTGCAGGGGATTTCCTTCAACAGTTCGGTATTCCTCACGGATGATGAATTGCAGGCACTGGCTGAGCCCTTTGTTGGCGTGACTATTACCTTTGCTGATCTCAACCGGTTGCTGCGTGCGATCAATGCGCGCTATGCCGAGCTGGGTCAATTGACGGGGCGGGCTGTGGTGCCGCCCCAGTCGCTGGAGGATGGCCAATTACGCGTCGCTCTGGTTGAAGCCAAGATTGATTCGGTTGTACTGCAAGGCGAGCGACGGGTGCGTGATGATTTCTACCGCCAGCAAATTGGCATGGCGGCAGATGATATTCTCGACAGTCCATTGATGATTGAGAATATCCGTCGCTTCAATGCGACGACCCCTGGCCCGCAGATCAGTGCCGGACTGGCTCCGGGCGAACGTTTCGGCACGACACGGATCGATCTGGAAACTTTTGAGCCTGACCCCTGGTCCTGGTCCGTCTTTGCCAATAACTATGGCAGCGAGAGTACCGGACGCGAGCAGCTCGGTGGCACCCTGAACTGGTTTTCACCTACTGGCGTCGCCGACAACCTGGCGGCTGTGGTGGTGGCCACCAGCGGCAGTCAATACTTCAATCTGCGCTACAGTCGTCCTGTTACCCGGCGTAACGGCGTTGCCTGGATTGAGGCTGGACGCAATGATCTGAAGATCAAGCGTGGTCCCTTGCGTGACCTGAACATTGAGGGTGAGTCGACGACGGTGACGTTGGGCTTTGATCAGCCATGGTGGCAGTCTGCCCGTTGGCTATGGCTGTTTGGTGGTAGTTACAGCTGGCAAAATTCGGAATCTACCATCGAAAGCTTTTCTCTGAGTGAAATTGACACTCAGGAAGTGACCCTGCGTGCGCAATTCGAATTCCGTGACCA
>REBY01000170.1 GCA_007692485.1 Pseudomonadaceae bacterium
ATTGATGATCGTACCCGCCAACTGCGCCTGCTCGAAGAAATGATGATGACCCGGCAGACGGATGCCAATGCTTTACTGGATTTCAAGCCAGTGCATACCGGGCATATTTCTTCCGGCTTTGGCCGCCGCACTGACCCCATCAGCGGCCGCACCGCCATGCATACCGGGTTGGACTTTGCGGCGCCCCCGGGCACGCCCATCTATGCAGTGGGAGCCGGAGTCATTACTTATTCCGGGCGTAATGGTGCTTACGGCAATATGATTGAAATCACCCACGGTAATGGCTACACCAGTCGTTACGCGCATGCCCAGCGGCTGGTTGCCAAAAAAGGCGACCTGGTTCAGAAGGGTGAAAAGATCGCTACCGTCGGCAGTACTGGTCGTTCCACAGGCCCTCATCTGCATCTGGAGATTCGTCGCAACGGCATGGCCGTTAACCCTGCTCGTTACATCGCTCTGCGTTAATCGCGGGCAGCAGTTTATGCCCGTGATCGAATCAGAGTAGAATGCCAAGTCACTGACCTGCCCAGGATCTGCCGGCGGGTCCCCCATCAAACGGAAATCCGAATCGAATATGTTCGCGCCATTACTGAAAAAACTGTTAGGAAGCAAAAACGAGCGCGAATTGAAGCGCATGGGCAAGATTGTCAATGCGATCAATACGCACGAGGAAGCCCTGAACGGGCTCAGTGATGAGCAACTGCAGGCCAAGACCGATGCCCTGAAAGCCCAGCTGGCTGACGGCAAAACGCTCGACCAGATTTTGCCGGAAGCTTTTGCTGTAGTGCGTGAGGCGGGCAAGCGGGTCATGGGTATGCGCCATTTCGATGCCCAGATGATCGGCGGGATTACCCTGCATGAAGGCAAAATCGCCGAGATGAAAACCGGTGAGGGTAAAACCCTGGTAGCCACCTTGCCGGCTTACCTGAACGCCTTGTCGGGTCGCGGCGTGCACGTGGTGACAGTGAACGACTATCTGGCCAAGCGGGATGCCAACTGGATGCGTCCGCTGTATGAGTTTCTGGGTATGAGCGTCGGTATCGTGGTGCCTTTCCAGGACCCGGAAGAAAAGCGCGCCGCTTACCGCAGTGACATTACCTACGGGACCAACAACGAATTCGGCTTCGATTACCTGCGTGACAACATGGCCTTCCGTCTGGAAGACAAGTTTCAGCGTGAGCTGAACTTCTCCATCGTCGATGAGGTGGATTCGATCCTGATTGACGAGGCGCGTACGCCGCTGATCATTTCTGGCCCGGCACAGGACAGCTCCAAGCTGTATTCGGCCATCAACAAGTTGATTCCACAGCTCAAGCGCGGCTATCTGGCTGAAGAAGGCCAGGATGAGGTGGAAGGCCATTACTACATTGATGAGAAAACCCGCCAGGTCGAGCTGAATGAAGCCGGTCACCAGTTCATTGAAGACCTGTTGATCAAGGAAGGCATGCTGCCGGAAGGTGAAAGCCTGTATTCAGCCGGTAACCTGGGCCTGCTGCACCACGTGCATTCCGGTTTGCGCGCGCACACCCTGTTCCATCGCAATGTGGAATATATCGTGCAGAACAATCAGGTCATTCTGGTTGACGAGCACACCGGTCGCAGCATGCCGGGTCGACGCCTGTCCGAAGGCCTGCACCAGGCAATCGAAGCCAAGGAAGGGTTGGATATTCAGGCTGAAAGCCAGACGCTGGCCTCGACGACCTTCCAGAACTACTTCCGCTTGTACAACAAGCTCTCGGGTATGACCGGTACGGCTGACACCGAAGCCTTCGAGTTCCGTCAGATCTACGGCCTCGATGTGGTGGTGATCCCGACCAACAAACCGATGGCGCGCAAGGACTACAACGACCTGGTCTATCTGACCATCGAAGAGAAGTTCGCTGCGATCGTGGCGGATATCAAGGAAAGCATGGCCGAGGGCCGTCCGGTTCTGGTCGGTACGGCATCGATCGAATCATCGGAAATCGTTTCCGGCGAATTGAAAAAAGCCAATATTCCGCACCAGGTGCTGAACGCCAAGTTCCACGAGAAAGAAGCCGAGATTATTGCTCAGGCCGGGCGTCCGGGCGCCGTGACCATCGCTACCAACATGGCGGGTCGTGGTACCGATATCATTCTGGGGGGTAGCTGGGAGGCGGAAGTCGCCAAGCTGGAAAACCCGACCGACGAGCAGACCGCGCAGATCAATACCGAGTGGCAGCAACGCCACCAGGCAGTACTGGATGCCGGTGGTTTGCATATCATTGCCTGTGAGCGCCACGAGTCACGGCGTATTGATAACCAGTTGCGCGGTCGTGCCGGCCGTCAGGGCGATCCGGGTTCCAGCCGTTTCTACCTGTCGCTGGAAGACAGCCTGATGCGCATCTTCGCCTCTGACCGGGTGAAGAACTTCATGAAAGCGCTGGGTATGGAGAAGGGTGAGGCGATCGAGCATCGTATGGTCACCAACGCCATTGAAAAAGCCCAGCGCAAGGTTGAAGGACGCAACTTTGATATCCGCAAGCAATTGCTGGAATACGATGACGTGGCCAACGAGCAGCGCAAGGTCATTTATCGTCAGCGTAACGAAATTCTTGCTGCTGAAGACGTCAGTGAAACCATTCAGGCGATTCGCGAAGATGTGGTGACCAACGCCATTAGTCAGCACATTCCGCCGCAAAGCATGCCGGAGCAATGGGATGTGGAAGGTTTGGAACAGCACCTGAAAAGCGAGCTGGGCCTACAACTGCCGATCGCCGAATGGCTGGATGCGGAAGGGGCGCTGCACGAAGAAGGCCTGCGCCAGCGCATTCTTGATGCTCACATCGAATCCTATGCGGCCAAAGAAGAGATGGCCGGCAAGGACAGCTTGCGTACCTTCGAGAAGCAGATGCTGCTGCGGGTACTGGATGATCTGTGGAAAGAGCATTTGGCGACCATGGATCACTTGCGTCAGGGGATTCATTTGCGCGGGTATGCGCAGAAAAACCCGAAACAGGAATACAAGCGCGAAGCTTTCAATATGTTTGAGGAAATGCTGGAGTCGATCAAGCACGACACTATTCGCGTCCTTAGTCATGTCCAGGTGCGCCGCGAAGATCCGGCCGAAGAAGAGGCGCGGATGCGGCGCCAAGCCGAAGAGCTGGCGCGACGTATGCAGTTCAAGCATGATGAAGCCAATGCGTTGGGTGAAGCCGATGCCCCAGAAGAGCCGGCTGCCAGTGCGCCGAACACTGCGCCGATCACCCGGGATGGCCCCAAGATCGGGCGTAATGATCCGTGTTACTGTGGCTCAGGCAAGAAGTACAAGCATTGCCATGGGCGTATTGAGTAAGCTCACCCGCTATCGGTGATTTCTTGAGTCGACCTGCGCCTGGCGCGGGTCGAGTTTCGTCAGCTTTCCAGCAGGAGTCAGGCCATGAGCCGGTTCTGGAGTCCTTTCGTTCATGATCTGGTGCCCTACGTGCCGGGCGAACAGCCCAAACTGGATAACCTGGTCAAACTGAATACCAATGAAAGCCCCTATGGTCCTTCACCACGGGTGCTAGAGGCTATTCGCGAGCAAGTTGATGATCGCCTGCGCCTATACCCGGCGCCGGATGCTGACAACCTGAAGCAGGCGATTGCCGATTATTACGGCGTGACCACGGCGCAGGTGTTCGTTGGCAATGGGTCTGACGAGGTGCTGGCGCATGTGTTCAACGGCCTGTTCCGGCATGCCGAGCCCATCCTCTACCCGGATATCACCTACAGCTTCTACCCAGTGTATTGCGGCCTGTATGGTATCAGTGCACGGCCACAGCCACTGGCTGATGACTTTACCCTGCGGGTAGCGGATTACCAGCAGCCCAATGGCGGTATCATTTTCCCCAACCCGAATGCGCCCACCGGTATTTTGCTCGGGTTGGCGCAGATTGAAGAAATTCTCCAGGCCAACCCGGATTCGGTTGTGGTGGTGGATGAGGCCTATGTGGATTTTGGCGGTGAGACGGCCATCGCACTGGTCGATCGTTACGCGAACCTGTTGGTAACCCAGACGCTCTCCAAGTCCCGCTCGTTGGCCGGGTTGCGTGTCGGCCTGGCAGTCGGGCACCCCGAGCTGATCGAAGCGCTGGAGCGGTTGAAAAACAGCTTTAACTCTTACCCGCTGGATCGTTTGGCGATTGCCGGGGCTGCTGCTTCATTTGCTGATCGTGAATGGTTCGAGATGGTCCGCGGGCGGGTAATCGCCAGCCGCGAATGGTTGGCTGGGGAGCTGGTGCGTATGGGGTTTGAGGTGCTACCTTCAGCGGCCAATTTCCTGTTTGTGCGCCATCCGCAGCATGCCGGTGCACAATTGGCCCAAGGACTGCGTGAGCAGCGGGTGATAGTGCGCCACTTCAACAAGCCGCGGATCAGTGAATTCCTGCGCATCACCATAGGTACCGAGGAGCAGAACCAGGCGCTGGTCCGCGCCCTGGAACATTTGCTCAACTGATCAGGTCAGGTGCGGAAGCTGGGGCGAATGCCCACTTCCGCCTCGAACTGCATGGTTTCACCTTCACGCAAAACTTCTATCAATACCTTGTCACCGGGCTGCGCCCGGGCCACCTGATTCATCGCCTGACGACCGGATGAGGCGGGTTGATTATTAATGGTCAGGATGACATCGCCGGGCATCAGTCCTGATTGTGCCGCTGGGCCGTTACGATAGAGGCCGGAAATCACAATCCCTTGCCGAATCTCCAGGCCAAAGGATTCGGCCAGCTCAGGCGTCAACGGCTGCACTTCAACCCCGAGCCAGCCGCGGATAACCCGGCCATGCTCAATAATCGCCTGCATTACCTCGATGGCCAGCCGCGCCGGAATAGCGAAGCCAATGCCTTGTGAGCCGCCCGACTGGGAGAAAATGGCTGTGTTGATGCCAATCAGCTGACCGCGCGCGTCAATCAGCGCACCACCGGAATTGCCCTGGTTGATCGCCGCA
Source organism: Pseudomonadaceae bacterium (assembly GCA_007692485.1). Classification (GTDB taxonomy): domain Bacteria; phylum Pseudomonadota; class Gammaproteobacteria; order Pseudomonadales; family Pseudomonadaceae; genus Halopseudomonas. The sequence goes on from REBY01000170.1 coordinate 4,946, forward strand.
TCGGTCTGGATAAAGTCTTCATAGGTATTCAGGCCGAGCTGATTGCGCCCGGTAGCGCTGATAATGCCCATGGTAACGGTCTGACCCAGGCCGAAGGGGTTGCCGATAGCCATCACCACGTCACCGATGCGTTGCTGGTCGCTGCTGTTGATACTGACACTGGGCAGGTTGGGCAAATCGATTTTCAACACGGCCAGGTCGGTTTCCGGGTCAGTGCCGATGAGTTCGGCCAAGGCTTCACGGCCATCTTGCAGGGCAACCAGTATTTCATCGGCCCCGGCAATGACGTGGTTGTTGGTCAGCAGGTAGCCGTCCGACCGCAGAATGACTGCCGAGCCCAGGCTGGACTGGCGACGCTGGGGGCCGGGGATGGTTTCGGCATAGTCACGCAAGGTCGGGTTGGCAAAGGGCAGGATATCGCTCTGGCTGACCTGGGTGCTGGTATAAATATTGGCAACCGCTGGCGCCGCGCGCTGTACCGCCCGGCTATAAGAGAAGGGGCCGTCAGCCAATGGCGATTGCACGCCGGGGGCATCCGCTGTGCCGGTTGTCGAGGGTTGCAGCCCCAGCCAGCCGGGCTGTAACTGGATGATCAATATGGCCAGCAGCAGGCCACAAAGGGCCGGCCAGGCCAGATTGCGCACAAGCTCTTTCATCAATTTGGTATCCGTCAAAGGTCAGGCGCCTGGCGCCTACTTGGCGATAGTATACGACCGATGTCAAGCGCTTGCAGGAGTGCGGCTTGTCAGTCGCCTGACGAGTCGGGACAATGGAGCCTTGAAACCGCTGAGGAGGCGCGCATGATCGCACGTAGTGAACTGGTCGCTTATTGCAATCAACTGCTGGACAGTGATGCCTTTGCCGACTATTGCCCTAATGGCCTGCAAGTCGAAGGGCGGGCGAGTGTCGGCAAGATTGTCAGCGGCGTGACGGCCAGCCAGGCGCTGGTGGATGCTGCAGTTGCTGCCGGTGCAGATCTTTTGCTGGTGCATCATGGCTACTTCTGGAAAGGTGAGCCCGCCGCAGTGGTCGGCATTAAGCAGCGCCGGCTCAAGGCGCTGCTTGCTCATGAGTTGAACCTTTTGGCTTACCATCTGCCGCTGGATGTGCACGCAGACCTGGGTAACAACACGCAGCTGGCCCGCTTGATGGGTTGGCAGGTCAGTGGTGGGCTGGAGCCGGGCAATCCGCGCTCGGTCGGCCTGCATGGCGAGCTGACGCATGCCTGTAGCGGTGCCGAGCTGGCGTTGCAGCTTGATCAGGTGCTGGAGCGTCAACCGCTGCATATTGCCGGGCATGATCGCCCAATCAAACGTATCGCCTGGTGTACCGGTGCAGCGCAAGGCTATATCGACAAGGCAATAGCGCTGGGTGTGGACGCCTTTGTCAGCGGAGAAATTTCCGAGCCGACGGTGCATGCGGCGCGGGAAAACGGGATTGATTATTTTGCCGCCGGGCACCATGCGACCGAGCGCTACGGGGTGCAGGCGCTGGGCGCGCATCTGGCTGAGCGTTTTGGGCTGCAACACGAGTTTATCGATATTGATAACCCGGTTTAAGT
>REBY01000172.1 GCA_007692485.1 Pseudomonadaceae bacterium
CAGGAGAAAAGAGTGATCGGACGTCTTCGCGGAGTGCTGGTAGACAAGCAGCCGCCGCATTTATTGTTGGAAGTTGGCGGTGTCGGCTATGAGCTGGATGCGCCCATGAGTACCCTGTATAACCTGCCGGCACTGGGGCAGGAAGTGGTGCTGCATACGCATTTGGTGGTGCGCGAGGATGCGCAGTTGCTCTATGGCTTTCTTGAGAAACGCGAGCGCGAATTGTTTCGCGAGCTGATCCGGCTTAATGGCGTCGGGCCCAAGCTGGCGCTGGCTTTGATGTCCGGAATGGATATGGATGAGCTGGTGCGCGCAGTGCAGGCGCAGGATACCCGTGCACTGGTAAAGATTCCCGGGGTCGGCAAGAAGACCGCAGAGCGTCTGCTGGTGGAATTGAAAGACAGATTCAAGGCCTGGGAAACCCTGCCGGGTGCCTTGCAGCCGTTGGCCAGCCCATCCCAGCCTGTGCAGCCGGCTTCGGCGGTGGATGATGCCATGAGTGCCTTGATCGGCTTGGGTTACAAGCCGCAGGAGGCCAGCCGAGCGGTGAGCGCGGTAGAAAAGGAAGGTTTGAGCAGTGAGGAATTGATTCGCAGCGCGCTCAAGGGCATGGTGTGACCCATGAAGACGTTATCAGCTGGGCAGAGAGTGCATGATTGAAGAAGATCGCCTGATCGCGGCCAGCCCGCGGCAACAGGAAGAGGTGATTGACCGGGCCATCCGCCCGCTGAAGCTGGCGGATTATATTGGCCAGCCGGTGGTGCGCGAGCAAATGGAACTGTTTATTCAGGCGGCCAAGGGGCGCGGTGAAGCCTTGGACCATGTGCTGATATTTGGCCCGCCAGGTCTGGGCAAGACCACCCTGGCGAATATCATTGCCAATGAAATGGGTGTGCAGGTGAAAAGCACCTCGGGCCCGGTACTGGAAAAAGCCGGTGATCTGGCGGCCATGCTGACCAATCTGGAAGCCGGTGATGTGCTCTTTGTTGACGAGATTCACCGCCTGTCTCCGGTAGTGGAAGAAATTCTCTATCCGGCGATGGAAGACTATCAACTGGATATTATGATCGGGGATGGGCCCGCGGCGCGCTCGATCAAACTGGATCTGCCACCCTTTACCCTGGTTGGAGCGACAACCCGGGCGGGCATGCTGACCAACCCCTTGCGTGATCGCTTCGGTATCGTCCAGCGGCTGGAGTTCTACTCGGTGCCTGATTTGGCGGTAATTGTCGGGCGTTCAGCGGCGATCCTGGGTATGCAGCTGGATGCCGAGGGTGCGCTTGAAGTGGCCAAGCGCTCACGTGGCACGCCGCGCATCGCCAATCGGCTGTTGCGCCGGGTACGTGATTTTGCCGAAGTGCGCAGTCAGGGGGTGATTACCCGGACGGTGGCGGATCAGGCGCTGAATCTGCTGAATGTGGATGAGCAGGGCTTTGATCATATGGACCGGCGTTTACTGCTGGCGATGATCGACAAGTTTGATGGCGGCCCGGTAGGGATTGACAGCCTGGCGGCGGCGATCAGTGAGGAGCGGCACACGATCGAAGACGTGTTGGAGCCTTTTCTGATCCAGCAGGGATTTATTACTCGGACCCCGCGCGGGCGCATGCTGACGCGGCATGCCTATCAGCACTTTGGGCTAAATATTCCTGGACGCTTGAGCGATCCGACGGCGGATTTGTTTGACCCCACTGACGGACGTTGAATAGCGCTATGCAGCGCCAGATATTTATTTCATCTTTGCGCTGCTAACCCCTATGCAAAACCATAAACAGGTTCTACATTATGCACGCTGAACAGTCAGGGCAGCCGTTCGCGCTCAAGGCCCGCGTTTATTACGAAGATACCGATGCCGGTGGCATTGTTTACTACGTTAATTACCTGAAGTTCATGGAACGGGCGCGCACAGAGCGATTGCGTGGCCTGGGCTTTGATCAAAGCGTTTTGCAGCAGGAAAATATCATTTTCGTTGTGCACTCGGTATCGGCCAGATATCACGCATCTGCGCGTCTGGATGATGAACTTGTGGTCACAGCTGATGTCTTGGAAGTGAAGCGTGCGAGTGTGCGCTTTGGCCAGCAGATCAAACGAGCTGATGGCACGTTGTTATGTGAGGGAGAGGCGTTGGTGGCCTGCGTTAAAGCAGACAGTTACCGGCCACGGGCTTTTCCGCAAGAGTTGGCTACGGCTTTTCGCCGTGGCATGACGTTGGAATCTGGCGCTGAATGGGGAGACGCGTAGCGTGCAAGCTGAACAAATGTCGATGTGGTATCTGATCGCCAGCGCCAGTGTTCTGGTGCAACTGGTGATGCTCAGCCTGGTTCTGGCTTCAATCATATCCTGGGTTATGATTTTTCAGCGGACTACAGCTATTCGTGCCTCGAAGCAGGCATTGGATGAGTTTGAAGACCGCTTCTGGTCAGGCGTCGATCTATCCAAGCTCTACCGTGAAGTCACCGGTAAGCCGGATCCGGATTCTGGGCTGGAGCAGATCTTCCGTGCTGGCTTCAAGGAATTCTCTCGTATGCGTCAACAGCCCGGCGTTGATCCGGATGCGGTGATGGATGCCGTGCAGCGCGCTATGCGGGTTGCCATCTCGCGTGAGGAAGAACGACTGGAACAGCATTTGCCCTTTCTGGCTACCGTTGGCTCAACCAGCCCCTATGTCGGCTTGTTTGGTACCGTCTGGGGCATCATGAACTCGTTTCGTGGCTTGGCGACTTCGCAACAGGCGACGTTGGCCGCGGTCGCGCCAGGTATTGCGGAGGCTTTGATCGCCACGGCCATGGGCCTTTTCGCAGCGATTCCGGCGGTGATTGCTTATAACCGCTTCTCGTCGCGCTCGGAGATGCTGCTTAGCCGCTACGAAACCTTCGCCGATGAGTTTTCCAGCATTTTGCACCGTCGCGTGCATGCCAGCGACGAGTAGGCGGGAGTAGTTCATGCAGCGAAGAGGACGGCGGCAGAAGCGCAAACCGGTAGCCGAGATGAACGTCGTGCCTTACATCGACGTTATGCTGGTGTTGTTGGTGATTTTCATGGTGACCGCACCCATGTTGAACCAAGGCGTGCGCGTGGACCTGCCCCAGGTCAGCAGTGAAACCTTGCCTTCGGATAGCGAGCAACAGGTATTGACCCTGTCAGTGCTGGCCGATGGTACTTACTACTGGAATCTGGGTGAAGCGGTTGATACTGAAGACCATACCGACAGTGCGGTCAGTCTTGAGGATATGACCGAGGGTGTCAGCAGGGTAATCCAGGCGCGCCCGGATACGCTGGTGTATATTCGCGGTGACCGCCAGGCCCATTACGGTCTGGTGGTCGCGGCCATGGCTGCTCTGCAGCAGGCCGGTGTTCCCAACGTTGGTCTGATTACCGAGGCGCCGTGAACACGCACGATCAGCGACAGCAACCGTTACCCGCTGGCCGCTATGGTCCGGCGGTGTTCAAGGCGTTGGGGCTGCATGTGCTGATCATCCTGATGTTCGGGATTTCCTTCAGCAATGCCCCGGAGTTTGAGCAGGCGCGACCGATTGTACAAGCGACTCTGGTGCAATTGGAGTCGAGTAGCCCGGCAACGACCGCGACTGATCAGCGTATTGCCGGCGAAGCTGATCGCACGGCGGCGCAGCGTCATGAGGCTGAGCAACTGGCGCGTCAGCAGCGTGAAGAGGAAGAGTCTGCGCAGCGTGCGGAACAACAGCGCCAACAAGAAGCCGAGCGCGAGCAGCAGGAGCAAGCGCGCCGTGCGGCAGAACAGCAAGCGCGGGAGCAGGCTGAGGCGGAAGCGGAAGCAGAGCGTCAGCGCGAGGCTGCGGCCCAGGCACGTCGCGAGGCAGAGGCGCAGGCGCAGGCGCAGCGAGAAGCTGAGGAAGCAGAACGCCGTGCTGCCGAGCAAGCCCGCCAGCGTGAGGCAGAGGCTGAACGTCAGGCGGCGGCTGAAGCTGAACGGCGCGAGGCGGCGGAGCGAGCGCGGCGCGAAGCCGAAGCTGAAGCACGCCGCCAGCGCGAAGCTGCAGAAGAACAGCGGCGGGCGCAAGAGGAAGAGCGCGCGCGTGCGCTAGCGGAACTTTTGGCCAGCGAAGCGGCCTATCAACGGGCGCAGGCTGATCGCCATGGTGACCAGGTCGCCGCCAGTTATGACGATTTGATTCGGCGTTATGTCAGTGAACAATGGCGCCGGCCGCCAACGGCGCGTAACGAGATGGTGGTAGAAGTACGCATCAGCATGGTACCCACCGGGCAGATCACCGATGTAGTGGTAACGCGCTCCAGTGGTGACCCCGGCTTTGACCAGTCGGCGGTACAGGCGGTGCGCAATGTTGGACGTATCCCGGAGATGCAGCAACTGTCGCGGGAAAATCCGGCAACTTTTGACCGTTTGTATCGTCAGCGAACGCTGCGGTTCAGACCAGAGGATTTGGCATACTGATGAAGATGCAACTTAAAACCTGTTTGCTGGCATTGTTCAGCCTGTGCTGGTTGCAACTGGCTACTGCCCAGGATGCGATCGAGATTACCCGTGGTACTGACAAGTCAGTGCCGATTGCAGTGGTGCCCTTTGGTTGGCAAGGCAGCTCACCGCTGGCCGAAGATATGGCGCAAATTACAGCCAACAATCTGTTCAATACCGGTATGTTTGCGCCCTTGGCGCGTAACGTAATGCTTGGCCAACCGGTACGCGGCAGTGAAATCTTTGCTCGCGACTGGCGTATGCTGGGTGCAGATTATGTGGTGGTTGGTAATGTCACCCGCGAAGGCGAGGCGGACAATTACAGTCTGACCTATACGCTGTATAGCGTCATACGCGAGCAGGAGCTTTTAACCCGCACGATTAGCGGTTCGCGCAGTCAATTGCGGGATATGGCGCATCGCTTGAGTGATGAAATTTTTGAGGAAATTACCGGTATCAAGGGCGCTTTCAGCACCAAGCTGTTATACGTCGGTGTCGAGCGCTCTTCTGCGGAAGATATGCGCTTTACGCTGAAGCGTTCGGATTATGATGGTGCCCGAGCGGTTACCTTGCTGCAGTCCAGTGAGCCGATTCTGACACCCTCTTACTCGCCGGATGGTGAGCGTATTGCCTACGTCTCCTTCGAGTCTGGGCGGCCACAGATCTTTGTACACTGGGTGAGTACCGGGCGCCGTGAGGTGATTACTCGCTTCGAGGGGTTGAACAGCGCACCGGCCTGGTCGCCAGATGGCAACAGCCTGGCGTTTGTATTGTCACGTGACGGTAATCCGGAAATTTACACCATGAATCTGGAAACCCGGCAGATGCGTCGGGTGACCAACCATTTCGCGATCGATACCGAGCCCTTCTGGAAAGACAATAACACCATCGTGTTTACGTCTGACCGCGGTGGCCGGCCACAGATCTACAAGCAAGATTTGCGCACGGGCACGACTGAGCGGCTGACCTTTGTCGGCAACTATAATGCCAATGCCAAATTATCCGTTGATGGACGCACTATGGTGATGGTGCACCGGCAGGACGGATACCGTAATTTTCAGATTGCCACGCAGGATTTGCAGCGCGGTAATGTGAGAGTTTTAACAGAAACGTCGTTGGATGAATCACCTACTGTTGCACCCAACGGCACTATGTTAATTTATGCTACCCGTCAACAGGGGCGGGGCGTAATCATGCTGGTTTCAACCAATGGCCGCGTGCGTTCGGAAATTCCGACGCAATTCGACGACCTGCGCGTACCATCATGGTCCCCTTACCTGCCATAGGGCGCACCAACACACACTTATGGGGTTTTTCAGGAGTCTATGATGCAATTCACTACTTTCGGCAAGTTCGCTGCTCTGATGGTCGCTTTTGGCCTGGTTGTAGGTTGTTCTTCCAAGGGCGCTCAGTCTACCGGCACTGGCGCAGTTGACCCGAATGCGGGCTATAGCAGCTCCGCTTCTGGCGCTGACAGCTCCGGCGTTAGCAGCGAAGAAGCTGCTCTGCGCGCTATCACTACCTTCTACTTCGAGTTCGATAGCTCAGAGCTGAAGCAAGAAGCCATGCGTGCGCTTGACGTTCACGCCCGTGATCTGAAGTCATCCGGTCAGCGCGTTGTGCTGGAAGGCCACACTGACGAGCGCGGTACGCGTGAATACAACATGGCACTGGGCGAGCGTCGCGCGGCTGCTGTGCAACGTTACCTGGTACTGCAAGGCGTTTCTGCCAGCCAGTTGGAACTGGTTTCCTACGGTGAAGAGCGTCCGGCGGCTACTGGCTCCAGCGAAGAAGCCTGGGCTCAGAACCGTCGCGTAGAATTGCGCAAGTAAGGGAGTGACATGAGCGTATTCAGGGGTTTAGCTGTACTGACTTTGCTGGTGCCGACCTTTGCACTGGCCCAGGTTCAGGTGGATGATCGGGGTGCCGGAAGCGGCAGTCGCAGCTCATCTGCAGTCAGCGCCCCTGCAATACCCTCGGACGTGTCACCCCAGGGCCAACTGCTGCAACAGATGTATCAGTTGCAGCAGGAGGTTT
>REBY01000173.1 GCA_007692485.1 Pseudomonadaceae bacterium
AATACCGGGTGGCAACAGATGAAAACGCGCATCCGGGGTGCCGTAATGGCGCTTGAACAAGGCCATCTGCGTCGCCGAGATCATCATCAGCGCGGTATGCCCCTCAGGCGCAAACACGGCCCGCTCATAGGCAGAAAAGTGCCGATAGCGCGGGCTGTAACGGTACAGGGGTTTGCGCAGAGTGCGGGCCTTTTCCTCGTAACAGGGGTCGGCGGCGTAATAACTGTCCAGCCCGGGCATCTTGTTAAAGCCCGCCACCCGGTCAACCGGACGGCGCTGCATATCCGCCTGCACCCAGCGGGTAAATTTGGCGTAGCGACGGTGATTGAGCCAGGCTTTGACCGGCACCATGACCAGCTCAAAGCCTTCCGGCACCTCGCCCTCCCAGCTTAGTGCGTACACCCGAATCTGATGACCACGCGCCTGACAGACCTGGGCAATACGCACAAAGTCACGCTGCAAACCACCAAAGGGGAAGTACTTGTACAGCAAGAAAGCCAGTTGCATCAGGTTGCCTCAGACGCCAGCAGAAGTTGCAACCGCGCCATCACACTGGCGGGGTTGAGTCGGGTAAAGCATAGCGGCTGCTCGCGGGTCAGGTCGAATCGCGCCTGCTCCTCTGCCGTTGGCTGATAGTTGCATTGCTTGCGCAGACAAGGGGCGCAGGCAAAGTCACTGGCCAGATGCTGCTGCCGGGCACCATAGGCCCCGGTAAAACCCGGATTGGTTGGACCAAACAGGGACAAGGTAGGCACATCCAGTGCGGCGGCCAGATGCCCGAGGCCGGTATCTACGGCTACACAGGCCTTCGCTCCGGCCAACACTCCGGCAACCCCAGCCAGGTTGAGCTTGGGCAATACGCTGACACCGGGCAGGTCGGCAGCAACTCGCTCGGCCCGCGCCTGCTCGGCGCTGTTGCCCCAGGGCAGGCACACCTGCAAGCCCTCGGCAATCGCCCGTTCAGCCAGTTGCCGCCAGTAGAGTTCTGGCCAGTGCTTGCTATCCCAGGTCGTGCCGTGCAGAAAAACCAGATAAGGCTCGGTTTTGTCCGGCAAGCCCAGCTGCTGAAGATCCAGACCGTAGTCGCCGATCCCGTCGGGCAGCGGATAATTCAGCGCCGCGGCAAACAACTGCCGCACCCGCTCCACCGCATGCTGCCCCCAGGCAACCGCCTGCGGACGGTCATAGAAACGGCTGGCAAAGGGCTCGCGGGCCGAGGCGCGATCCAATCCGGCCACCGGCCCCTGGGCATAGCGAGTTAACCAGGCGCTTTTTACTAGCCCCTGGGCATCGATAATCAGATCGTAAGGCTGTGCGCCCAGGCGCTGTTTGCAGGCGCGCCATTCGCCACTGCGCCAGGTGGTCAGCAGGTTCTTGCGCCAGCGCCGGATGGCAACAGGAATCACCTCAGCCACCGCCGGGTGCCAGCGCGGAATCTCGGCAAAACCTTCTTCTACCACCCAGTCAAACTGAATACCCGGAATGGCCCGCGCCGCGTCGGTCAATGCCGGCAAGGTATGAATCACATCGCCCAGCGAAGAGGTCTTGATCAGCAGTACCCGCATAAATCAGAGATCCTGAGGGTCAGGCAAGGGTTCGCCAACCAGACGGTTCAAGGCGTCGATAACCAGCTGCGGTGGCAGGTCTCGCAGGCAATTGTAATGGCCGAAGCGACAAGTGCGGTCAAAACAGGGGCTGCAATCCAGGCCGATACGCACCTTCTCCACCGCATCGGCCAACGGCGGCGTAAAGCCGGGCGACGTGGAGCCATAGACCGCCACCAACGGACGTTCCAGGGCCGCCGCCACATGCATCAAACCGGAATCATTACTGACCACGGCGGTCGCCGCCGACATCAGATCAATGGCTTCGGCCAGACTGGTCTCACCGCTCAGATTGACCGCCTCTTCACGCAGGCCCGGGATCAGCCGGCTGCGGATATCCTCACCCACCGGGTGATCATTTTTCGAGCCGAACAGCCAGACCTGCCAACCCTGACGGATGCAGTGATCGGCCACGGCCGCATAATGCTCACTCGGCCAGCGCTTGGCCTCGCCAAATTCTGCCCCCGGGCACAAGGCCAACACCGGACGGTCCAGCTCCAGCTTAAACCGGGCCACCGCTGCCTCGCGGCTGACCGAATCGATTTGCAAGCGGGGCCGCGGGTAAGGCTGTGGCAGGCTGGCACCCGGCGCATAGGCCAGCGCCATAAAGCGTTCGATCATCAGCGGCAAGGCCTGCTTGTCGAGTTTGCGATGGTCATTCAGCAAGCCATAGCGCATCTCACCCAACCAGCCGGTGCGCAGCGGAATATCAGCGAAATACGGCACCAGCGCCGATTTTAACGAATTGGGTAACAGAATCGCCTGATCGTACTGGCCGGCCAGGGACTTGCCGATGCGCCGGCGCTCACGCAGGCCCAGCACGCCATGCCCGAGCGGAAAGCTCAGGGCCTGGTTAACCTCGGGCATACGCTCAAGAATCGGCCGACTCCAATCTGGCGCCAGCACATCAATCACGCAGGCTTCGCCATGGCGCTGTTTGAGGCAGACGAACAACGTCTGCGCCATCACCATATCGCCTACCCAGCTGGGCCCAACAATCAGAATTCTCATAAGCTTCAAGCTGTAAGCGGCAACTGCAGGAGGATTTATCCTTAGCAGGTTGCCGCTATGGGCTTATCTCACCAGTGTGCGCCATTCGGCGTGATCGGCGATCTGGCCGCTGACCAGATCGAAATAGGACTTTTGCAGTTTAGCCGTAATCGGGCCACGGTGCCCCGGGCCAATCTTGCGACCATCCAGCTCCTGAATCGGCGTGACTTCGGCAGCGGTACCGGTGAAGAACGCTTCATCGGCGATATAGACTTCATCGCGGGTGATGCGTTTTTCTACCAGCTCCAGGCCGTGCTCTTTAGCCAGGGTAAGGATGGTGTTGCGGGTAATCCCGTTCAGGCAGGCAGTCACTTCCGGGGTATAGATTACGCCGTTCTTGATAATGAAGATGTTCTCGCCTGAACCTTCAGCCACATAGCCTTCCGGATCCAGCAGCAGCGCCTCTTCAGCACCGGCAGAAATGGCTTCCTGCAAGGCCAGCATCGAGTTGATGTAGTGCCCGTTGGCCTTGGCGCGAGTCATGGAGATATTCACATGGTGGCGGGTAAAGGAGCTGGTACGCACCTTGATACCGGTCTCCAGCGCTTCCTTACCCATGTAGGCGCCCCAGTCCCAGGCAGCAATGATCACGTGGGTTTTCAGACCGGTTGCACGCAAGCCCATGCCCTCAGCGCCATAGAACACCATCGGGCGCAGGTAAGCGCTCTTCAGATTATTCTCACGCACAGCGGCACACTGGGCAGCGTTCAGCTCTTCTTTGCTGAACGGAATCTGCATATTCATGATCTTGGCCGAATCGAACAGGCGATCCGTGTGCGCATCGAGACGAAAGATAGCGGTGCCATCCGGAGTGTCATAGGCCCGCACGCCTTCGAATACACCCATACCGTAATGCAAGGTATGGGTCAGAACATGCACATTGGCTTCGCGCCAGGGCACCATTTCACCATCAAACCAGATAACACCATCACGATCCGCCATCGACATAGCAGCCAGCTCCATCATTATCTTTAATCAGTTAAGTTGTGTCTTGCCTGTGCGTGCTGACTCCGCCGGCCAACGCGCTAAGGCCGGCTGGGCAACATCTGCTGCCAGATGCGGATAACCCCATGGCGGTAATCATGTAATTGATCGCCACTCACTGAGCCCGGCTGCTTTTGCAAAGCCAGGCGATGGGCTGCTGCGCGGTAAGCCTTGTAAGCCTCCTGCAATTGCTGGACATCGCTTGCGGCGATCAGGCCAGCACTCTGCAACCCATCAAGAATTCTGATGTTGTCGGTAAAGCGCAGTAATTCGGGGTGCCTGCACGACCAGGCCAGAACCGCATATTGCACCATAAATTCAATGTCAACGATACCTCCAGCATCATGCTTGAGGTTAAAGTTGTATCCGGCTTCCCAGGCATTGGCTGCCCGGCCGCCATCCGTCTTCTTGTTGGAGAGGTTGACGCGCATTTTTTCACGCATTTTCTGTACTTCCTCAGCCAGGGCGACTGCATCCCGCTCGCGCCCCAATACCTCGCCGCGCAGCGCCTCGAAGGCCTGCGTCAGACGCGGGCAGCCGGTCAGCACGCGGGCTCGAACCAGCGCCTGATGCTCCCAGGTCCAGGCTTCTTCGCGCTGATAGCGGGCAAAAGCTTGCAAAGACGTAACCAACAAACCGGAATCACCCGATGGTCGCAGGCGCATATCGACTTCATACAGCGCCCCCGAGGTGGTGTTGGCATTGAGGATATGGATGATGCGCTGCCCCAACCGGGTAAAGAAACGGCCACCGTCAATCGACCGCTCGCCATCGGTTTCTGCATTGGTGTCGCCATCATGGATAAACACCAGGTCCAGGTCTGAGCCATGTCCCAGTTCGATACCGCCGACCTTGCCATAACCCACAATAATGAAGTCCAGCTCACAGCGACTGCCATCGGCACGCTGCGGTCGACCATGGCGCTGCACCATCTCGCGCCAGGCCAACTGCAGCACTTGCTGCAGAATCGCCTCGGCAATCCAGGTCAGATAGTCACTGACCTTCATCAGCGGCAGGCTACCGGCAATTTCCGAGGCGGCCACCCGCAACACATGGGCGCGCTTGAAGTAGCGCAAGGCTTCCATTTGCTGCTCCAGATCGTCTTCCGGAATGCGCAGCAGTTGTTGGCGTAACTCATCCGTGAGTTCTTGAGGTTCCGGTGGCCGGTACAAACGCCCAGCATTGAGCAGCTCATCCAACACTACCGGGAAGCGGGCAATTTGCTCTGCAATCCATGGGCTGGCGGCGCAGAGCACCAGTAGCTCACGCAGAGCGCCAGGATTCTCCGTCAGCAGCAGCAGGTAAGCCGATCGGCGCGCTACCGCCTCCACCAACGGCAGTACCCGCTCAAGCGCCAGATCCGGCTGCTCATGCTCACCCGCCATGGCCAGCAAGCGGGGCATAAAGACATCGAGGCGGTCACGTCCCAGGCGCTGCATGGATTTGACCCGCCCCGAATGCAGTAAATCATTGATCAGCTTCCAGGCAGCGGGTGCATCGGCATAACCCGCCTTGGTCAGTTGTTCAGTCGCCTGCTCCGCATCCAGCGTACCGTCCCACAAGGGTTGCCAGCTTTCATACGGCAGCGTCGGTTCATCACCCTCCTCGTCCGGGTCGGCAATCACATGGGCAAAGTGGTGCGCTACGCGCTGGCGTTGCTGCTCCAGTGCCGTGTAAAACGCCGCCCAATCAGCAAACCCCATAATCCAGGCCACGCGTGCCTGGTTCTGACTGTCAATCGGCAACATCTGGGTCTGGCGGTCATCCAGTGCTTGCAAAGCGTGCTCGGTATCGCGCAGAAACAGATAAGCCCCCTTGAGCTCATCGACCGCTACATCCGGCAGATAACCGTTATTGGCCAGCATATCCAGCACACCGAGAATAGGCCGCTGCTGCAGGCTGCGATCACGCCCACCATGAATCAACTGGAAGGCCTGACCAATAAACTCGATTTCGCGGATACCGCCCGACCCCAGTTTGACGTTGTCTTGCAGGCCCTTGCGCTGCACCTCGCGCTGGATCATCAGCTTCAGGCTGCGCAGAGCTTCAATCGCAGCAAAGTCCAGGTAACGGCGATAAACAAAGGGCTTGAGCATGGCCTGTAATTCAGCACCTGTTGTCTGGTCGCCAGCGACCACCCGCGCCTTGATCATCGCATACCGTTCCCAGTCGCGCCCCTGGCTCTGGTAGTACTGCTCCAGCGCGTCGAAACTGAATACCAGCGCACCACTGTCACCATAAGGGCGCAAACGCATATCGACACGAAACACAAAGCCATCCACGGTCACCGCATCCAGCGCCTTGATCACCCGCTGGCCGATGCGGATAAAGAACTCCTGATTGGACAGACTGCGGCGGCCGCCCTGGGTCTCCCCCGCTTCCGAATAAGCAAAGATCAGATCGATGTCCGAAGACAGGTTGAGCTCCTGGGCGCCCAGTTTGCCCATACCCAGGATAACCATATGCTGCGGGTCGCCTGAGTCCTGGCCAATCGGGGTACCGAGGCTGTCTTGGGCCTGTGCGTAGTGCCATTGGTAGGCGTGTTCGATACAGGTGTCGGCCAGGTCCGAGAGCTCGCGGGTGGTTTCCATGGTGGCTGACTGGCGCGTCAGGTCACGCCATATCAGGCGCACCTGATGCCGGTTACGAAACCGCCGGAGCACCTTGAGTAGCTGTTCTTCCT
>REBY01000174.1 GCA_007692485.1 Pseudomonadaceae bacterium
TGACCTCGGCCAGCAGAATACGATCCTGCTTGGGGTCTGCACCATCCAGGCAGGACATAGCTGGACTGAGCTGGTCGCCCAGCAACATGATCAAACGGCGCACGCTCATAGCTGCTCCACAGGTTGTTCTGGGTGGCGGTGCAGCCAGCCACTGAGAATATGATAAAGGTCGAGATCAAATTCACCGCTGCCTTGCGCCAAGGCCGCACATTGCTTCACGTTGGCGGTGCTGCCCAGCAGGCACCATTGCCGCACCACATGCCACTGCTTGAGGCCCTGTACCGGGTCATACTCCGGCAGAACAATGGCCCCCGGCCAATCCCAGGTCGCCAACTGCAGCGGCATTAGCGCATCCTGCAAGCGCTGCTGATGCGCAGCCAGCGGCTCCATGCCGCAACAGGCACCCCGACAACGGCCTAGTTGCTGGGCAAAGCAACGCCCCTGCCCTGCCTCTAAGCCCAATACACGCAAACACAGCCCGTGTTCACGGGCAAGCTCGCGCAGCCGCTCACGTGCCTGGTGCTGGCTGCGAAACAAACCGTACAAGGGGTTTTCCTTGCTGCTATCCAGGCGGGTAACACTTTCCAATTCACCCGATGCATGCAAGCGCCAACTTAGCAAACCGCGCTGACGACGCAGGCGTTTGTTATATAGCGGCTTGAGATCTTTGACCTGTTGCGCTTCCAGCAGCAGCGCTCCCAACTCCCCCGCCGTAGGCGTCACTTCGACCCGCGCTACCTGACGGCATAAACGGGCATGCCGGGCATCGGTTTTTGCCTGCTGAAAATGGCTGCGTACCCGCTGGCGGATGTGGATGCTTTTGCCTACATAAAGCAGTGCGCCGCGCTCGGCATAAAAATGATAAACCCCCGGGCAATCCGGCAGGTCGCCAAGGTCAGCAGGGGTCGTAGCGGGAAGGACCGATGTACTCATGCTGCGAGCATATACAGCGACCTCTATCCGTACAATGCAGGTACAACAAATAAATACACTTTGCACCGATTACCCGCGCGTCTGAACGGTGTCACACAACATCCACAAAAACTGTGGATAAGTCTGTGGGCAGCAGGTTGGCAATAGACGCCAGCCCAATCAATTCAAGCGACAAGACGTTTCGTGCAAAAACCAACCAAAGGGCATAGAGCCACTAGCCCCTCGCTGCCGTAAGCCCCGAATAGTCGGCTTTCCACTATTACAAACACTCACTTGACCACAGCGGACATCGGGCACTGAAAAATCGTTCTAAACTGTTATATAACAATAACCTGCAACAATGTTCCGTTGTTTCGCAGCAAGCATACGCGCTAACTGCAAGCAAGCTGTACAAGGCAGCAAAAAAGCGCGCGCAAAGTGACCCGCGAACAAGTAGATAATAAATACTGGATTAACTCACGCGGGTTATTGACAGCTATAAAGCTTGCTGATAAGCGCAAAGTCATCCACAAAAACTGTGGATAACCCTGTGCGCAACGTAATGATAGGCCGCTTCAGGACAGAGCAGCCGTTGATTGGCGAAAACTGTTCAGTGGCTGATCAGTCATCTTTTTTCTTCTCGGCTTTCTCGTTACCCGCTTCTTCATCCTCGCGATCACGCTCGGCGATTTCCCGCAAGCGCGCTACGACCCGGCCATTGACCGACGCCGGGGGGAAGTTGCCGTCTGCATCCAGCATGCCCACGTCTTCACCCGACAGCAGGCTCAGTGCCTGATCGACATGACGTACAGCATAGACCGCAAACTGCCCCGCCTTGACGGCTTCCAGTACCGAGTTATCCAGCATCAGATTGGGTACGTTGGCGTGTGGGATGATGACACCCTGCTGGCCATTAAGGCCGCGGGCCTCACAGAGCCGGAAGAAACCTTCAATCTTCTCGTTGACGCCACCCACCGCCTGCACTTCACCAAACTGGTTGATCGAACCGGTGATGGCAAACTCTTGCTTTAACGGCGTACGCGACAGACCTGAAATCAGCGCGCAGACCTCACCCAGCGAGGCACTGTCACCATCGACATAACCATAGGACTGTTCCAGCGCGATGCTGGCGGAAATTTCCAGCGGGTACTGCTGGGCATAACGGCTGCCCATAAAGCCGGTGAGAATCATTACCCCTTTGGAGTGGATGGGTTGACCCAGGCTGACCTCGCGCTCGATATCGACAATGCCGCTACCGCCCGGGTATACCGTAGCACTGATGCGCGCGGGCACACCGAATACGGAATCACCCACCTCCAGCACGGTCAGGCCGTTGCACTTGCCCACCGCAGCGCCCGCGGTATCAATCAGAATCACGCCAGACAGCATATCTTCACGAATGCGCGCACTGACCCGCCCGGTACGCATTTCCTTGGCCTGCAAGGCACGCTCGATATGCGCCAGGTCAGTCAGCGGGTCAGCCGCTAACTGGCGCAGAAAATCGGCTTCGGCAACCAATTGGAAAATATCACTGATCCGCGCTGAAAGACGCTGTTGATGCTCCGCCAAACGGGCACTGTAGGTCAGTACCCGGGCAACGGCTGCCGCACTCAAGGGCGCCAGGCCCTCTTCCGAGGTCCGCGTCTTCAGCAGTTGTGCCATGCCCTCGATGCTGTCAGGTGTGCGCGGCAGGTCTTCATCAAAGTCGACCAACACGCGAAACATTTCCTGAAAGTCCGGGTCCAGGTCCTGCAGGGTGTAATAGATTTGGCGCGAGCCAATGATCACGACCTTGACGTCCAGCGGGATCACCTCGGGCGTCAGGGTAACCGTGGTCAGGCGACCCAGCTCGGCCCAGGGCGATTCCATTTTCAGCTGACGCGAATGCAGCGATCGCTTGAGCGCTTCCCAGACAAAGGGCTCACCCAGCAATTTTTCCGCCTCCAGTACCAGATAACCGCCATTGGCCCGGTGCAAGGCGCCAGGGCGAATATGCCGGTAACTGGTCACCAGGGCGCCCTGCTCGGAGCTGTATTCAACGCGGCCAAACAGATTATCGTAAGACGGGTGCGGCTCATGAACGACGGGGGCGCCACCACTGCTGTGGTGACCGACCACCAGGCTGGGGCAGTACTGTTCAATCAACATCTGCTTTTTGTAGGCATCCGGGCGGGCTTCCAAGGCGCGCTCTTCAACCAGTTGATCGATGACCGTTTTCAGCAGGTTCTGCTGCATGGCATGCAGGTAATCACAGATTTCCTGGTTACCGCTGTACTTCTCCAGCAGCGGTGCCAACAAGGGCTCCAGCGCCTCGGAAATGGTGATCTCATTCAGCTCGCGTAACTGGTTGCTCGACTCGCGCTTCCATTGCGGCAGGCTGGATAGCGCCTCGTTGAGCACCTCTTCCAATGCGGAAATATCTGCGTGAAAGGTCTCACGCTCGGCTTCTGGCAGCTGCGAGAAGTCCGCTTCATCCAGCGCCTTACCCTCTTTCATCGGGGTAAAGGCAATATTTTGTGCGTCGCGGTAAATAGCGATGCTTTTTTCCAGCGCTGCACGCTCAACCGAATCGATCGCCCGGTCATAACGCTGATTGAAGGCGCGATCAATGGTGCTCTTTTTCTGCTGGTAAGCGGGATGCTCGAACACCGCCGGAAAAGTCGCCAGCAAGTTATCAACCAGCTGGGTGATATCGTCAATCAGGTCGCCAGCACTGCCCGGCACCAGACTGAGCATTCTCGGCTCGCGCGGCTCATCAAAGTTATTAACAAAGACGCAGTCCTGCGGGGTGACCTGGCGCTTGGCCTCAGTCTTGAGGTACCGGGTGACATAGGAAAAACGACCGGTGCCCGGCTCACCCATGACAAATACGTTGTAACCCGGCCGGTGCATGGCAACGCCAAACTGTAGCGCTTCGACCGCACGTTCCTGACCAAGAATCCCGCGAAAGGCTTCCAGATCATCGGTGGTGGTAAAGCCGAGCGCTTGCAGGTCGATCGGCATGGTGAGTTGGTCTGGGGTCAATTGCAGGGCGGCAGGCTCTGTGCTCATCAAGCATCCTTGGGATTATTTACAGCTGGTCGTCAGCGATAGAGGGTCTGACTGCATTGTTGCTGGGCCAACAGCCTGGGGTCAATCATCAACTGCTGCTGGATTGAAGGCCTTGACCAGCTCGCGCACCAGCGGCTTCATGAAAAAGCTGCTTTCTGGCATCAGATCAACTTGCACATCACGCTCACGCAGCTCGTCGGCAACCACTGGGCCCACAGCAGCCACACAAAGGCCGGCCAAGGCCTTACGCAACCCATGCTCGCCTTGCGGCTGATGGCGGGCAATCTGGAACAACCGGCGCACCTGGGTAGCGCTGGTAAAGGCCATGGCATTCAGCTCGCCCGCCTGCAAGCGCTGAATCAGCTCGCTAACCTGACTGTCTTCGATATCATCGGCATAGACATAGGGCGCAACTGGGCGCACGCGCGCGCACCCCATGCGATGCAGGAAATCAATCAAGAGACGGTTGGGGTCAGTGCCATAGAGTTGCACCGCAACATCACGACCAGTGAGATCTTCCCGGTTAAGCGTAGCGATAACGCCAGTCGTCGTCGGCTCATCGGCCAGCTGGTCAGGTTTCAAGCCAATCTTGCGCAGCGCAGCGCCCGGCTTGGGGCCGCGGGTAATCGTGCGCACCTGCTTCAATGCGACAATAAAATCATCACGCAGGCCTGGTCCGACCCTTTCGGCGGCCACCAACAGGCGGCGCAAGCCTTCACCTGTGAGCAGGATCAGATCGTCCGGTGGGCTGGCAACGAAATCCTGCAGCCACTGCAGTACCGGAGTCTGGTCCGGTGCATCGTGAATCGATACCAGCGGGCAACGCACAACCTGCGCGCCGCGCTTGAGCAGCATATCGGCGAACAGGTCCAGCTCACGGCTTTCCGGCAAAGCAATGTGGCAGGCGTGCAGCGGCAGGGTCTCGGTCATGGGGCATTCCTTGAACAAATAAGCATCATTATTGCGCGCACTTAGCTGCCGTTGAAAGCCCCGCTGCCGATATCAGCTCAGACCTCCCAGCCACGCTGGTGCAAGATACTATCCAGTGTACGACTGATCGCCGTGCAGTTACGGACCATTTCAATCCGATCCCAGGTCGAGCGCTCACCTTCATATATCAGGCGGTGCATCGCCTCGCGTGTGGGAGGTGCCAGCAGCCGCAGTGGATGATCCCAGCGATTACGCAGGAAGATATTGATATCAGCCGTGTATTCCTGCGCCAGCACCCCATAGGTCAGATGCTGTACCAAGCTCAGCATGGGCGACTTGATACGCACATGCTGGCGACTGAAACGCAAGGTTTCGGCAGTACCCAACTTCAACAGGCGGCCCTGAAAGTTGAGCAGGCTGCGCAGCGGGTTACTGGGCTTGTCCGGATCCGGGGTAATCGCCAGCGCTGCCGGATTAGTCATACTGGAGATAAAGTGATTAACGCCATACAAACGCGCCAGTCGCTTGGCCGGCAGATCATCGGCGAAGGAGCCATCAATCCACTTTTCATCAGGTAAATAAGGCGTGGTTTCGCCGGCTGCATTACGGCACATCAAGGTGACCGGCGGGTAGATACCGTAAATGGCACAGGACGCCATGACCGCCGAGCGGACCAGCACGTTGGGCGCAGTGATCGCATTCAACAAGCGCGGTGCCTGGCGCGGGCTAAGACCGGTCACAGTGATATTCAACTTACGCCCGGTCCGCTCAAAGGCTTCCTGAAAGGTCAGGTCGGGGACGATATGCTGCAAATAGTCGCGCAGGTTGTCCGCATCCATATTCGGACGGCCATTACCCAGCAATGACAGCACCGGACGAATCTGCTCGGCCTCATCCACTTCATGATGCAGGTTATCCAGATCCAGGCGCTCTTTCAGTTCGTCATCGGCATGGGTACAGGCCGTTGCCGCCAGAATCGAGCCGGCGCTGGAGCCGGAAATAATCTCGGGTAACAGGCCGCGATCAAAGAGCGCCTTGAGCACACCCGCATGGAAAAACCCGAGTACAGCACCACCGCTGAGCATCAGCGCCGAGCGGCCATAGCAATGGCTGGCACGTTGGAAAAAATCCTGTTTTTCCGCCAGCGAGATGATCTTGTCATCGACGTCATTAAGATCATTCAACGCCCCGCAGATTTCATCGATATAGCGGGTAATCAGGTTTTTGGTACCCAGCTTCGCCTTGCTATATAAGGCCGGCTTGCCCATGCCACCCAGATTGCCGTGGATGCCTTCATTGAGGGTGAACAGCAGCTGTTGATAGTCCC